>CAZYQW010000097.1:0-20794 GCA_964649825.1 uncultured Phycisphaeraceae bacterium
CGTTTCTCCGGGGCCCTCGTCATCGCTTGCTGCGTTGCTCCTCCTCGACGTATCTCGAATACGCGGTCGTCGTCGCGCCTTGCCAGCGACGACGATGACCTCCGGATAATCCACCAACAATCTGAATCACACCACTAGCGCGCGAGATGGAAGACGATCCCGATCGCGGCGCGTCTGCCGCGCGTGACCGTCTGCATCCCATGGCGCACCGGCCCGCGCGGCCCGTCGCTCGAGGGGAAGATCACGACGTCGCCGAGATCGACTGCGATCGTCTCGTGCGCGTCGCCGTCCGCTCGTTCCTCGACGAGCAGGAACTCGCCGCCGTCGAAGTCCTCACCCCGCCGGGACAGCACGAGCAACGCCTGGAGCGGGAACGAGAGGTCGCCGTACAGGTCGCGGTGCGCGTGGTTCACGCCGCCGGCGGGGTACTCGATCAGGACCATCGAGCCGCGGAGCTGGCCGCGCGCGCGGCACTCGGCGCGGAACGCTTCGGGATCGTCGGGGAAGTCGCGTCCGGTCCACGCGCGCGCGGTCGGGACGAGGAGACGGTAGATGGCGTCGCGGAGCCCGCCGAGCGCATGCGACGGCGGTTCTCGGAGGTAGTGGTAGTCGCCGACGCCGAACCCGTGGCGTTCCATGCGGACGCTCCGCTCGAAGCGGTTCGGACGCGCGGCAACCAGCGTGTCGGAGGCTTCGCGCGGCTCTCGACCGTCTGCCCCGTCGTCGCCGCGGGCCTCGTCCTGGAAGACGCGGCACTCCGCGGCGGAGAACGCGCGCTGCCGCGACCAGCCGTTCCGCGCGACGTCCGCGATGATCGCGTCGCCGTCGGCCGCGAGCCGCGTGATCGATGGGAGCGGATCCTGTCGCCGGCCGGCGGGTCGCGGCGGAACGCGCCACGGCAGCTCTCGCCAGTCCGCCTCGTCCGCGTGGACGAAGCCGCGTGCCCGGCCCGTCGGCTCGTCCGGCGCGGGGCTGACCGCGTCGTGCGACCAGTCGTCGACGCGAGCGTCGCCCGCCGGGAGGAAGCGGCGCCGCCGGTGGTTCAGCACGACGGCGACGCCGCGGCGACGGATCCACGCCGCGACCGATTCCGACTCGCGAGGCCGCGCTCCCTCGCGCTCGAGCCGTCTTCGTTGCTCGGCGGCCCGGCGCGGGTCCTTCGCCATTGCTCCGTTCGCCGCGACGACGCGGTGCCACGGGAAGTCGGAATCGAACGCTGCGCGGTTCACCACGTGCGCGACGGCGCGGGCCGCTCCCGACCGGCCGGCGGCGGCGGCCACCTCGAGGAAGGAGCGGGTTTCGCCGCGCGGGATCGCGCGGATCGCGTCCTCGTAACGCGAGCTCACGGCCAGGGCGGCGCGACGAGGCGTCGCCGGCCGTCGTGGCTGACCGGCACGTCCGGGTCGTCGCGATCGAAGTCGCGGTCCCAGAGCTGGCACGTCACCTGCTTGTGCTGCTGATCCAGCCCTTCGCAGTAGTTGGTGAAGAGGCAACGACGCACGTCGTGACCCCGACCGAGCCGGACCTTCGTGAACCAGTCCGGGTCGGCGAGCGTCTGCCGGGCCGACGCGATCGCGTCCGCGTCGCCGTCCACGATCGCGCGCTCGGCCTGGCGGAAACCGCAGATGCCTCCGGCCGCCACGATCGGAGTCGCGTGCCCCGCGGCGCGCACCGCGTCGCGGACTTCCCGCGCGAGCGCGAGGTTGCGGCCGAACGGTCCACGCTCGTCGGAGCGGACCGTCGGCATGCACTCGTGACCGCTCTTGCCCGTGTACGGATAGACCGCCCACCCGACGCGCGGCTCTTTCGCGTCCTCGAACTTCCCACCCTTCGACAACGACAGGAAGTCCATCCCCGCCTCGGCGAACCGGACCGCGTAGTACGCGGCATCGTCGACGCGCGAGCCGCCTTCGATCACCTCGTCGGAGAGGAAGCGGCAGCCGACGCAGTAGTCGGCGCCGACGCGTTCGCGCACGCGGGCGAACACTTCTAGCGGCAGGCGGACGCGGTTCCTGCGGCTGCCGCCGTAGCCGTCGGCGCGATCGTTGAGGCGCGAGAGGAACCCCGCCATGGTGTAGGCATGGGCATAGTGGAGCTCGACGCCGTCGAAGCCGGCGTCGCGGGCGCGGGCGGCGGCGTTCGCGAACAGGTCGGGCAGGACGCGGGGAAGCTCGGCGACGTGGGGAAGGTGAACGTCCCATACCCGCTCGCGGTAGCCGCGGTCGAGCGCCTCGAGGTCACGTGCGGTCAGCGTCGCCTCGACGACCGCGCGCGGCGCCGCCAGCAGATGCTCGCGAACCGACCTCTCATCCGCCGTCGTCCATGCCGGTTGTCCGGTGGCGGCGGCGAGGCGCCGGCGCAGGTCCTCGCCGACGGCGAGGTAGCGCGCGAAGTACTTCTCGGGGGTCGGTCGCCGGCGCACGGTGAGGAAATCGATGACCTGGATCAGGAGCCGCGTCTCGCCGGCGGAGTGCTCGCGCACCGTGTCGACGAGGCGTCGCAGCCCGGGGACGAAGCGGTCATCTCCGATGCGCAGGAGCGGTCCGCTCGCGACGTCGCGGATCCCCGTCGCCTCGACCACGAGTACGCCGGGCCGACCACGCGCGAAACGGGCGTACCAGTCGATGACGTCGTCGGTCACGAAGCCGTCCTCGGTCGCGCGCCACGGAACCATCGCGGGGACCCACGTGCGGTGTCGGGCCGTGATCGGCCCGAGGCGAAGCGGAGAGAACCAACGGCTCGCGCCGGCGTCCTCGGCCGTCGGCCATCGTTCGGCCGGGACTTCGTGGCGGATCGTGTCCCGCTCGCTCATCGTTCGAGCCGAGACGGGTCGGCGAGGTCGGCCTCCGCCGCGATCCGACCGAACGCGCCCCACGACGGATGATCGAGCGTCGCCTCGAGCCGTCGCCTCGCGTCGTCTCGTCGTCCCTGGAACCAGTCGTGCATCGCGAGCCCGTACGCGATCGTCGACGATCCGACCGAGTCCTCGCGCGGAGCGTGGGCGAGCTCGGCGGGATCGAGCTCGCCTCGGAAGACCAGCAGAAGGCGGTGGTAGTCGAGGTTCTCGATGACGTCCATGCCGGCGGTGATCGGCTCGAGCGCCCGCCGCGCGCCGGCCTCGTCGCCGCGACGCTGCCGGATCAGGTAGAGCCAGTACGACGCGGAGCACACGCGGTCCGGATTGTCCGCGATGGCGAGGTCGCGCGAATACGCGTCCTCCGCGGCGGCGAGGTCTCCGCGGAGGTAGTGCGCAAGTCCGAGGTGGTAGAGGATGTTCGACTTCATGGTGCCGATCGGGACGTTGCGGGCGTTCGGCTGGCCGTCCGGCTCGATCTCGTCGGGCAAGCCGGCCGCGAGCCGCTTCGCGTGCTCGAGGTCTCGGACCGCGTCGTCGAACCGCCGCAGCGTGATGTAACGGTGCCCTCGATGGCGGTAGAACCGCGGGTCGTACGGGTGCTTCGCGATCCCCTCGGAGAAGAAGTCGATCGCCTCGCGATAGAGCCCGAGGTACGCGAGCCGACGGCCGTACCAGAGGATCGCGTCCGCGTCCGCGGGATCGGCGGCGTAGGCGCCGTGCGCGCGTTCGAGGTCCGCCCCGAGCTCGGCTCGCCGCTCGGCGGACAGCTCGGGCGGCTCGAGGGGGTCGCCGAGGAGCGAGATCGCCTGGGCCCCGGGCGGCAGCGTGCGATCCGAGGAAGGCTCGGGACCGGCGCAGCCGGCGAGCGCGAGGCCGAGCGACACGATCGATGTTCGTCTCATCCGATGGTTCGATCCATCCCTCAACCGAAGTAGGGCGGCTCGTTGCCGGGCTTCCACTTGATGTTGCATCCCATGCTCGGGCGCTGCTCCTCGGCGACCGGCGTGCCGGCGAGGACTCGGTCCGCCGCCGCCCGCAGATCGACGCCCGTGATCGGGACGCCGCTGTCCGGACGGCTGCCGTCGAACTGTCCGCGGTAGACCAGCCGGCGGCCGGCGTCGTACAAGAAGAAATCCGGCGTGCATGCGGCGGTGTACGCCTTCGCGACCGACTGATCCTCGTCGATCAGGTACGGGAACGCATAGCCGAAGCGATCGGCGTCCTCCTTCATTCGCTCCGGGCGATCGTCGGCGTACTTCTCCTGCGAGAAGTCGTTCGAGTTGATCGCCACGGTCGCCAGCCCGCGGCCCTCGTACTCGCGGCAGAACGCGGCGAGGTCGCGCTGCAGGTGCTTCACGAACGGACAGTGATTGCAGATGAACATGACGAGGAGCGCCGTCGCGTCCGCGAAGTCGTCGAGCGTGAAGGTCCGGCCGTCGGCGTCCTTCAGCGAGAAGTCGGGAGCGGGGCTCCCAAGCGGCACCATTGTCGAGGGGGTCAGAACCATCGGTCGCCTCCGCGTCGTTTCCAGTCGTCGTTCGGGGCCCGGCCGCGGCCGAGTCGATCCGGCCGCCGGGTCTCTCGCGCGGCCGGACGAACATCGTAGCGCAACGCGGCACCGGGCCGGTCGCCGGCCGGGAGTGTCATGCGAGGAGGTACGACGTGACCTTTCCATACACGTCCGTCCGCCGGTGGTCGCGTTCCTTGAACCTGGAACGGGTCTACCTGGGACGGAGCGCGGAGCGAGAACCGCATCAGATTGAGAATCTGCTCCACCCCTACGCTCCTCGAGTGGAGAGGTGGTCCAAGTCCAGCGGATCACTCTCCACGTACTCGCGGGCAGTCAGGTCATCGAGTGTGTGGACGACGCCGTCGACTTTGACGACGCGGCCCGATTCCGGCAGGCGCTCGAGCCAAGCATGGAGGTAGTCGTCCCAGCCCTGGTTCTCGAACGAGCGCTCGTCCTCGTTCCGGATGAACCAGAACATGAGCTCTACCTCGTCGGCGTCCCAGGACGGGGCTGCACGGACACGAATCTCACGGAGCGCCCGCAAAGCTCGTCCTTCGCCGCTTTCCTTGTCGTGCTTCGACGACATCCGCTTCATCAAGGGAGACGCGAACCGCACGAAGCCGTCGGGGAACGCCGCTCGAGTTCGCTTTCGTGCCAGGGCAAGGGACAAGCGACGAGCGTCAGCGTCGGTATGGCACCCCTCGACACGATCCCAACCGGCCACTACCGACTTCTCGATCGTCATCACGCGATCGAGGTCGGCCACGAGTCGCTGATCGGCCACTCCAGGAATGAAGGCGTAGTTCGGTCTGCGGCCACGTTCGGCCTCGCCGAGGATGGAACCTTCGACTTCGACCAGGGGGCTGACTTCGACGAACGGACGATCACCGCACCGCCGGACGAGGTCGCAGGTCTGGGTGAGCACTGCGAAGCCACGAACCCCCGCCTCGGCGTTTTCGGTGTCTTCAGTAGCTGCCGCCGCGCCATCGTCCGTCAGTGGGTGCTTGGTGTCGGTCCGAAAAAGAAACCACTGCTCGCCGACGACGCAATCGCCTTGACGCCAAAGATGGAGCGTTCGGTCGACTTGTTGGCGGCCCGCATCGTCAAGGACTTCCACGCTGCTTGTTCCTCGCCGTTCGAGCTGCCCGCGCGCGACCGGACTCGCGATGCACGCGCTCGCTCTTCGAATCGAAGAGCTCCTCTGGCGGAAGCGGCTTGCGCGCAGCCTTCGCCTCCGCGCTAAGTTCGGCGAACGCAGGAGCGAGTCGTGCCTCGCTTCGACCGAGAGCCGCACGCGCTTCATCGAAGCGCTGCGCCACCATCATCTTGAACGGGGTTGTGCCCTCGCTAGCATCCAACAGGGCGGCGCGCGTGCTCCGAGCGCTGCCGCGATCAGCGTCGCGGACGACGTCCAGGATGTGCTTGAGTCGTTTCGCGTTCCCGGACTTCAGCGGCTTGCCGCTGGCCCAGAAGTGGACGCTGCGACGGGACACCTCGAAGAGTTCGCCGAGCTGCTCCCATGTGAGGCCCGAGACGCGCCGTAGGTCGGAGATGGCCTTTCGGGTCGCTTCGGGATCCGGCTCGGGCTGACTCTCGACCCGCTCCCATCCGGCGCCGCTCATCGTCGCATCCGACCCGTGAACGAACGAGGTATCCCAGACTCTCGTCGGTTCGGCGGAGGAGGTACCCGAGATCAAGAGCGCCCCGCTGACCACGATCAGTGAGAAACAGGGACGGTCGCGGATGCCTCTGAGGCCCAAGAAGGATGTCGTGCCGTCGCTGACGGGCGGTTCGTGCAGCAGGGGCTGGAGACTCATGGTTCACCTCCATATCGGCGCAGGAACTCGTCGGTCACTACCCAGCGGAAGATGCTGTAGATCCGCTCGGCGAAGCCGCGCGTCTGCTCAACGATCGCGTCGACGTCGAGGGCGTGAGTCTTCGTCTGAAAGCCGTCGATATCGAGCAGCCAGCTCGCCTCGTCGATTGCTTCCACCGCGCCGGGGTCGACCGTGCCGCGTGGCGGGACGAGTCCCCACCGAGCGGTCACTTGCCCGGCATCATGAGGCAGCACGAAAGCGGTTTCCGAAATCGAATGCCGTACATGAGCGGAAAGCGACGTTCCAAGAATGCCGGAAACCTCTGGGCGGACGAGCTGCGGCAACGCGCTGAGGTGCTTCCCAGCCACCCGGTCGATGTAGCGAACCCCGAGGCGGTCCACGACCCGGGGATCGACGTGCTCCTTGAGCGTTTGCAGCACCAGACCGAGGCGCTTCAAGAAGTCGTCGCGGCTCGTGTAGTTCGTCGTCTCGAGCGCGAGGAAGTCGGAGGCCAGAGTGACGTACCACGCCTCGCTTGCGTCGTGGAAGCGCCAGACCGTGTTCGAGCGCGTGTTCATGACCCCCTGCGGCCCAAAGACGACGCCGCGGCTCTGCTCCGGGCGCAGAACAGGGTATTGCTGCCGGATGGCTTCTTGAAACGGTGCGATGAATTCCCGCTGCTCCACGGATGCGATGAGCGGAAAGCGCACCTGGGCGATCACCCGGACCAGCGGCGGGTCGATCAGCGGAACTTCTGCAGGTGGCGGTCCCGTTAGGGGAGTCTCGGCGGTGTTCACGGGTTGCTCATCCTCTGTCGGGCTCGCGAGCGTGCGCGAGCCTGCACGCAAGGTATAGGGCATCACGATTGACTTGTGAAGTGCTGTGTGAAGTGAAGGGCCTCGATCGGGGCATGGGCACGATGAATCGCTGGCGCGGAATCTGGTTAGGGCGACCCTGTCAGTCGCTGTAAACCATTAATTAATTTGAGTTTGAGCCGTCCCCAAGCCGATCGCTCCGCGGGCACGCGCGGGCAGGCGCGGATCGCGCCGGCCAGCTCGCTGTACGCAGAGGAGCGCGCGGTCGAAGCGCTCGTTCCGGACCTACCTCGCAACGGCCCCTCGGCGTTCGGTCGCCTGACCGGGATCGCGGTCGCACGGGACCGACGACCCCCCCGGCGTCCCGAGACGGAAACGGGCGCGCCGGACCGGAGTCGCGGCGCGCCCGAGACGTGGGGCGGGAGTTCGACCCGCAGGACTACGGCAGGTGCATCTGCAGGCCGTTCGACGTCGAGTAGACGCCGTTGGCCGCGCCGGCGTCCGCGCCGAAGAACTGCATGAACACGTCGAACGTCGGCAGGCTGCCGGGCAGGGTCGCCGGAAGGCTCACTGCGCCCGCGCCGTTCAGCGTGAGGGGAACGCCGGCGCCGATCGTGCTGCCGACGAGCAGCGTGCAGCCCGCGCCGATGTTCACCGAAGCCTGCGTCAGGCCGACGAGGAGCAGCCCAGCGCCGTTCGGACGGCCGTTCGCGACCGACACGGTGATGCTGCCGTTCGAGATCGGAACGCCCGAGCCGCTCAGGGAGGGAGTCACCCCGCCGGTTCCGGGGCAGCCCGCGCCGTACTGCGCGAAGAAGCCGCCCGGGCTCGGATCGACGCGGTAGATCCGGAAGTCGTCGATGTTCCAGCCGCCGAACTCGACGCCGGCATCCGACGTCAGCCGGTAGCGGATCTGCACCGACGGGTTTCCCGCCGCTTGCGCGGTGATGTCGAGGTCGTGGGTCACCCAAGCGGTGTCGATCAGGTTCGCGGACGACGGGTTCTGCCAGACGAGCGTGTTGTTCACGCGGATGTCGGCCTGATCGAAGTTGCCGCTCTCGACGGCGAGCCAGCGCCTGTACTGCAGGTAGACCTTGCTTTCGCCGCTGAAGTTGAACGTCGGCGAGCGCAGCTCACCGGAGCCGTTCGGTTCGTACTTGCCGTCGAAGCCGGTCAGCGAGAGGTCGGTGCCCCACACGCTGGGCGCGGAGAACGCCGTGGGCGGATCGGTGACCTCGTTCGAGTTGATCGGGCTGCCGCGCTGCCACTGGTCGCCGTTCGAGCCGCTCAGCGCGACGTGCGTCCAGCCCTGGTCATTGCCCGCGTCGAAGTTGAAGTTCTGCAGGAGGACGACGGTGCCGACGATGTACACGTTCGTGTTCGTGGGCGCGCCCTTCGGCGAGGTGTCGATTCCGCCGGCCGAGCTGGTCGCGCCGACGTACCAACGCACGCGGTTCGGCGACGCGACTCCCGGGATCGTGCCCGAGAACTGATTCGGATTGCCCGTCGCGGTCATCGGCAACGTGGTGAACGCCTGGCCCTCCGGCGCATAGTGGATCGTCGCCGCCGTCACCGTGCCCTGGAGCGACGCGATGTTCGCGGTGATCGAGACAGGCGCGAGGTGAGCGATCTCGGCGTTCGCGGCGGGCGCGTTCGTGATCGAGATCGTGAGGTCGGGCGGGGCGGGCCAGTTGTAGGCCTGGAAGCCGGTCGTGATGTCGGCGAAGTTCGGCGTGCCGTCCGAGAGATTGCCGTTGTCGTCGTCGAGGGCGATGTAGTGATCCTGGATCACGTTCAGGATCGCCCCGTCGTTGAACGTGTTCATCCAGGCGAGGAAGAGCGCGTTCGAGATCGCGTCGCCGATCGCGGCGCCGTGCGTCGTGTTCAGGCGGGTGCGAACCGCCCACATCGCGCTGGCGAGGGCCTGTCCCTCGGTGTGCGACGCGCCGCCGTTGCAGGACTCGTCACCGTCCGTCGCGCACTTCTTGACCGACGTCTGGAGCGCGGTGCGCAGGCATCCGCTGCCGATGAAGTGGTTCAGGCACGGTTCGTCGTTGATGTGGTAAGCGAAGTTGTCGGCGTTCCCCTCGTGGAAGGCGCCGGTCACGCCGCCGTTGTAGACCTCGTTCGCCCAGTGCCCCTCTTCGTGGAGGATCACGTCGCTGTACGCGGTGTTCTGACAGTTCGACTCGGCCCGCTCGAGGTTGATCGAGTTGCCGTCGTAGTAGGCGTTGCAGGTCAGGTCGTCCTTGTTCACCTCGGTGAAGACCGAGAAGTTCATCGTCGTGTCGGACGGATCGACGGAAACGACCCATTCGCGGAAGGCATTGACCCAGTAGAAGCCGGCGACCTCGGCCGTCGGGAACTCGGACATCGTCGGGTTGAAGAGGACGTTCTGGTTCGAGCCCGTCGCGTTGGCGAGCACGACCGTGGCGTCGACGTTCGTCGGGTCGTCGTTGTCGACGTCGCAGAACGGCCCACGCAGCTCGAAGAAGAGGTTGGTCGGGCCGGTCGTGCCGGTGTTGTAGGTGCCGTTCGCGCCGGTCGTGGCGAGGATGGCGCCGCCCGCGCTCCCGTTGCGCACCCACATGTTGCGGAGCGGGAGGGTCTCCTGGTTCGCCGGCGTGTTCGGCTCCTGGCCGGCGTTCGCGCGCCCTTCCACCTTGCCGTCGATCGCGTGCGCGGTCGGCTCGACCTTGAAGACGGACAGGTCGCCCTCGGCCGACACGAAGACTCGGCCCTGGGCCGGGAGCTGCTCGCCGGTGAAGATCCCCGGGGTCGACAGCTCGATGACGTATGCGAGGGTCGCGCCGCGGTCGCGGAGCGGACTCTTCCATCCGAAGAACGCGCTCGGTCCGATGAGGGCGACGTCCACCGAATCGATCGAGGACGCGGAAACCCCGAACTGGGCGGCGTAGGCCGTCTCGGCGGCCGCGAGGGCCTGGCTCGTCGACGATCCGGGGACGAGGGCGACGTTCTGCGCGTACGGAACACCGGTGGTATCGAGCGCTACGACGTCGCCGCTCGCCGCGTCGAAGAGGACGCTCACTGCGCCGTTCCAGACCGGGACGCCGTCGACCACCTGATCGAAGATGGCGGCGACCTTGTCGGACGATCCGACGCGCGAGAGGTTCAGGTGGTGGACCTTGCGGAGCTCGAGGCTGTCCGCGCCGAAGCCGAACAGCTCGAAGTTCTCGTTCACGACCTGGCGGGCCGTCTCTTCGTAGCCACGATCGGTGCGTGGGGTCAGGGCGACCGGGATGCGATCTCCGTACACGAAGGCCGGGCTACCAGTGATCGGCTCGTTCACGACGCGCCAGTGATCACCCATCTCGGCGAGGAACTTGTCGGCCGACGCCGTCGCCGGCTGAACCTCTTGCGCCGGCGCGGTCGCGGCGAAGCAGACGAGGCCCAGCGCGGGCAGCGTGAAGAGCTTGGAAGCTGATCTCACAGACGATCTCCTCGAACTCGGGATTGAAAGGGAAAGCACGAGTCGCACCCGGGGAGAGCGAACGACTCACGAAATCACGTAATCGTCAACGTGGCAGGGCGATCGGAGCGGGGGTGTCGTTGGGGCTGATCCGCTCCGGGGCTTGGAGGCGAGGAGGATTGTCGGGGGAATTGGAGCGAACTTCAAGGGGGTGAAAGTAGCTTTCAATGGCCGGGCGTCGCGGCCGCCGCCCACCTCGCCCACTTTCAGAGACGGGAGGCCCGCGGATCGAGGGGATCGGCGAGCCCTGAACCCCGCGTGGGCGGGGGCGGTGCCGACGACGGAGGGCGGGTCATCACGTCGGCGCGTCCTGCCGGGGCCCCGCCGCGCTTCCGAACGTCATCTCCAACGCGCTCGAGTCGCCCTCGATGGAGCGGACGTGGACGTCGAGCTGCGGGAACGCGATCTCGATCCCCGCCTTGCCGAACTCCGCGTGGATCCGATGGTGCATCTGGTCGATCAACTGCGGCCAGTGGTCGCGGTTGTCGATGTAGACCCGCAGCTCGAAGAGGAGAGCGCTGTCCGCGAACTGGCGGAAGAGCGCGTTCGGGGCCGGCGACTTCAGCACAAGAGGGGACTCCGTCGCGATCCGCATGAGGATGTCCCGGGCCTTCGTCGGCGACGAGGAGTAGGCGATTCCGACCTTGATCACGACGCGAGTCACCGAGTCGGTCAACGTCCAGTTGATGAGCTGACCCGTGATGAACTCCTTGTTGGGCACGATCAGCTCGCGGTTGTCGTAGTCGGTGATCGTCGTTGCCCTCATCCGGATGCGGCTCACGCGGCCGTCCACGCCGCCGACGGTCACGGTGTCGCCGATGCGGACCGGGCGCTCGAACAGCATGATCAGACCGGACACGAAGTTCGCGAAGATCTCCTGGAGGCCGAACGCGAGGCCGAACGTGAGCGCCGCGGCGAGCCACTGCACCTTCGACCAGCCGATCCCGATCGCTCCGAACGTCGCGCTCATCCCGATGATGACGGTGAGGTAGCGCGCCACCGTGGTGATGGCGTAGCGGGCGCCGGGCTCGAGCGACAGCCGGCGCAGGAGCAGGATCTCGAGGAGACCCGGGATGTTCTTTGCGGCGATCGTGGTGAGGATCAACAGGATCAGCGCGAGACCCACGTCGGCGAGCGTGATGACGTGGGACCCGATGTCGTCCGCGGCGCCGGAGGCCGTGGTGGCATCCGGCGTCACGATCGATCCGGCGACCGGCGTCGACGACGTCGCGGCCGCGGGATCGGCCGGTTTCGCCTTCGTCGCATCCGTTCCGGTTGCATCCAGCGGCTGACCCTCGAGCACGGGGTACCGATCCTCCTCGACCGAGTCGACGATCCGCAGCTCGGGCCAGAGCTGGACGCGCTCGAACTGCCGCAGCGCGGGGAAGAGCTGCGCCCAGATGGCGTAGAGCCCGAACAGGACCGTCAACAACGACGCGCTGCGGATGAGCTGGAGCGTCTGCGCGTTGATCGAAGGAATGTCGACCTCGTCGAGGGGAGCGGACGTCGACGTCTCCTCGGCCTTCGCGGCCTCGCGTCGAAGCCGCGCCTGCTCGAGGGCAAGACGCCGGCGCTCGACCCACAGCCAGCGGACGAGGACGGCGAAGATCAGCGCGAGGTCGAGCACGAACTCGAGCGAGACCAGGAACCGGCGGAGGATCTCGGTCGCCGTGAAGTCGAAGCCGACGATCGCGAGGATCGCGACGACGATCGGCGTTCCGACGAGGAGCGCGTAGCAGGCGTGTCGAGATCGAACGAGCATGCTCGTCGGGTTGCGCCCGATGTACGGCGCGAGGACGGGGCCGCTCGGCGACGCGACCTTCCGCAGGAAGACGGCCAGGACGATGGATGCGGCGACGAGGGTGGCACGCCCCAAGGAGTCGTTCCAGCTCTCCTCCGCCCACGGCGCCTGGAGCATCATCACGATCGCGAAGAGCGGCACGAACGACAGCGTGAACCACCGCGACTGGACTCGGAGCGCCTTGCGGCACGGTTCGGTCCAGCGGAAGTGATGCTCGGCCAGGCCCCCGCTTCGGGTGACGTGCCGCAGGAGCAGCAGGTGGAACAAGAGGATCGCGACCGAGCGTAGGGCGTTGCCTCCCGCGAGCACGACGGACGCTTGGTCCGGCGCGGCGACCATCACCGAACCGATCCAGTAGAGGAGCGCGGGAACCGCGATCGCGATGAGCACGGCCTGCAGCAGCGCCGCGAACGTCCACTTGATCGAGTCCGTGCCGATGCGGCGCACCTGCTCCGAGCTCTCTCGCTCGATCGCACGGAACCGGCGTCGTCCGAGGAGCAGCACGATGATCGCGATCGCGCCGGCGACCGGCAGCCCGGGCGTATTCTCCAGGTACGCGCCCATGTTGCTGATCGATCGCGTCCAAACGCGTGCGTCTCCGAGCCACGCGATCGATTCCGCGAACGCCCGCGGCGACGGGATCAAGCTTCCCTCGACGCTGCGCACCGCGAACGTGCGCTCCTCGATGTACGAGCGGTACTCGGTGATCGCGTCGACGAGGGTCCTCGTTACGTTCTCGAGCTCGATCAGCCGGTCGACGTAGTTGCGGTAATCGACGATCAGCTTGTCGAGGAGCGATTGCTGCTCCGAGTAGAGGGCACGTGCCTCGCCGACGAGCTCGGCATGATCCTCGCGCTCCGCGTTCGGGTCGGCCTCGGCGGCGGCCGCGCGAGCCTTCGCTTCGACGTCGTAGAGCTCTTCGCGATCGTCGTCGAGCTTGAGCTGCAGGAGCTGCGCGTCGGAGAGTCGCTCCTCGCGGACCCGTTGGTTGCGACGGTAGACGATCGCGTCCGGGAGCGTCGAGTAGGCGCGCCGCAGGTGCTCACCCATCGCGTCGGTCAGCCCGGCGAGCTGGACCTTCTCACGGATCGAGCGGAACCTGTCCCGGAGGTCCTCCAGCTCCGTCCTGCGCTGCGACAGTTGCTCGTTGACGAGGCGAAGCCGTTCGTTGAGGCCGTCCCTTCCGGTGCGCAGCGCCGCGAGATCCTCGTTGGTCTCGGCGATTCGGCGGAGCGTCGGCGCCTTGCGCGCGGCCTCGCGGCGCCGGTCGATCGCCTCCTGCTGCGCTCGCTCGGATTCAGCGGTGCGGCGGGCCGCGACGATCTCGCGCCAACTGCTGGCGAGCTTGGCCGCCTCGCTCTCTCGCCTCAACCCGCGGTCACGCTTCGCGGGCAGGAGCTCGACGCGGGCGTCGTACGACTCGAGCTCGCTTTCGTGGCGACGGATCTCCTGCGTGATCGCGAGTCGCTCCGCCAGCGCCGCGCCCCGGCGCGCCGCGGCCACTTCCGGTTTGGCGTCGCCGTCGGGGCTCGTTGCCGTGAGCGAGTCGGCCACCTTGCGGAGGCGTCCGTTCGCCGCGGCGAGGTGATCGGGGATCTCGGCGCGCCGCGCCTTGCGCCGAGCGCTCTCGTCCTGGATCTCCTTGAGCTCGGCTCGCGCCGCGGCCAGCTCGGCTTCCGCCTGGCTTTGGAGCTGCTCGAGCTGCGCCAGCGTCGCGTTCTCGGGCGCGTTCGGCGTCGCCTCTCCAGGAGGTTGCTTGAGCTCCTCGCGAATCGACTCGAGCAGCGGTGTCGCCCCGGCCGCGAGGCGGTCGAACTCCTGGGCCTTCGCATCGTGCTCGGCGGCCAGTTTGAGCTGCGTGATCGTCTGGCCGTAGAGGTCGCGGAGCGAGGCCTTCGTGTCGGAGTCGAGGGACGGGTCGGCGTCGAGCGCCGCCACGCGCGCCTCGACCTCGTCGATCCTGGGGACCGGCGTTTCGGCGGGCGGCGGGTCCTGTGCTCCGAGGGCCACCCCCAGCGCGACGGAAAGCGTGAGTCCGAGGGCGGAGATCCAACGAGCGCGGGTCATCGGCGTGGCGCGTACCTTCACGGAGAAACCGATTCTCGGAACCGCCTCCTAGCGTATCGGCTCGCGACGGGCTTGCCGCCCCGCAAAACGCTCGTCTCGCTCAAGTCTCGACGGTATGGGCGGATTCGTTTTCGCGAGACAGGAACGTGCGGACACCGCTAGATTCCGCGCGTCCGATCGTCGCTCGCGTCACCGAGGCGTTCCCATGCTCCTGGCCACCGCGCTCGCCTGCTCGTTTGCCGCCGCCATCGTCGAGGACGAGGGCGAGCGCCTCGCGGATGCGGCTCGCCGCATCGTGTCCCACCAACGAGACTCGAGCCGCGCGTACGAGTTCCTGACGGAACTGTGCGACGACGTCGGGCATCGCCTCAGCGGATCGCCTCAGGCCGAGGCCGCGGTGCGCTGGGCGGTGGACGTCTTCCGGCGCGAGGGCATCGACGTGCGCCGCCACGCCATCACCGTCCCCAAATGGGTGCGGGGGGACGCGGAGGACGTCCGGGTCGTCGAGCCGTGCGAGGTTCGTCTCCACGCGCTCGCGCTTGGGGGCTCGATTCCGACTCCGGCCTCGGGCATCGAGGCCGACGTGGTCGTGGTCGAGGAGCTCGAGGATCTCGGCGAGCGCGGGCGCGAGGCCGAGGGCAAGATCGTCCTGTTCAACCGGCGCATGGGACCCAACGCCGACGGTCACACGTACGGCTACGGGCAGGTCGTGTCGCAGCGTGTCGCGGGCGCGATCGAGGCGGCGAAGGCGGGCGCAGTGGCGTCGCTCATCCGGTCGGTCGGCACGGCCGACTTCCGGTTGCCGCACACCGGGATGATGCGATACGAGAAGGGCGTCGAGCGCATTCCGCACGCCGCGATCTCGTCCGAGGACGCCGACCTCATCGCACGCCTCGTCGGCCGCGGCAAGCGCGTGCGCGTCCGCATGCGTCTCTCCTGCCGCGACGCGGGCGAGGTGCCGTCGGCGAACGTCATCGGCGAACTCCGGGGCCGCGAGCGTCCGGACGAGGTCGTCGTGATCGCGGCGCACCTCGACTCATGGGACGTCGGTCAAGGCGCGCACGACGACGGGGTCGGCGTGGTCTCCTGCATCGAGGCGTTGCGCCTGTTGAAGGAGCTCGACCTCCGGCCGCGACGGACGATCCGCGCGATCCTCTACATGAACGAGGAGAACGGGCTCGCCGGCGGAAAGGCGTACGCCGCGGACTTCGCGGCGGAGCTCGCGAGCCACGTGGCCGCGATCGAGATGGACGGAGGGGCGTTCGGGGTGCAGGGGTTCGGGGTCACGGCCGGCGACGGCGGCACGGAGTGGGTGACGAAACTTGCCCGGCCGCTCGCGGCGATCGGCGCGGAGCAGGTCACCGAAGGCGGGGGCGGGGCGGACATCGGGCCCATGCGCGAGCACGGCGTCCCCCAGCTCGGGCTGCGCTCCGACTCGACCCGGTACTTCGACTATCACCACACCGAAGCCGACACGCTCGACAAGGTCGACCCGGTCGAGCTTTCGAAGTGCACGGCGGCGCTTGCCTATCTTGCGTATGCTCTCGCCGAGTCCGAACGAACGCTGCCCCGGCTCGACTAAGCGACCGTGGGAGAGGCGGACGTCTCGCCGGCGCCCGAAACGTACATTCAGGCGTGGAAGCCTCGGCTTCACGAAGCAGCGGCTCGACCCATCAGTTCACGAGGAGAAACGGACATGTCGCGCTTGGCCCGAGTCGGAATGCTCGCGATCGTCGCGGGCGCGTCCGCGTGCTCGTCGATCTATTACTCGGCGATGGAAGCGTTCGGCGTCGAGAAGCGCCACATCATGGTCGACCGCGTCGAAGAGGCGCGAGACGAGCAGGAAGGGGCGAAGGAGCAGTTCAAGTCGACGCTCGATCGTTTCAAGGAGCTGGCCGGCTTCGACGGCGGCGACCTCGAAGCGAAGTACCGCGCCCTTGCCGCCGAGTACGAGGAGTCCAAGGAGCGAGCGCAAGAGGTCGCGGATCGGATCGACTCCGTTGCCGACGTGGCCGAGGATCTGTTCGAGGAGTGGGAAGAGGAGATCCAGCTCATCGGCGACCCGAAGAAGCAGTCGATCAGCGAGAAGCTCATGGTCGACACGAAGGTCCGGTACGAGAAGATGTACGACGCGATGCGGCGCGCGGAGGCGAAGATGGCCCCGGTGCTCGACGCGTTCGAGGACCAGGTCCTGTTCCTGAAGCACACCTTGAACACCACGATGGTCGCGTCGCTCCAGGACACGGTCGTCGAGATCGAAACCGACGTTTCGACGCTCATCGCGGACATGGAGGCCTCCATCTCGGAGGCGAACACGTTCATCGACGAGATGTCAGGCGCTACCTGATGGAGACGTGCCCGTCGCGGGCGCAGATCGAACGTCTCGCGGCGGAGGTCGGTCTTGTCTCGTCGTTCGTCGACGGACTCGGCGTCGAGCGCGTGGCGAGCGTCCGATCGGTGATCTCCGTACTCGGCGCGCTGGGGCTTCCCGCCGAGACTCGGAATGACGCTCGTGATTCGCTCGCCCGGCTCCGCCACGAACGCCGCGCTCCGATCGATCCGACGCGCGTCGTACGTCGTTCCGCCTGCCGCCGCGAGGTCGTACGGATGCCCGGGACGTCGACCCGGGTTCGATGGCGAGCGACCCTCCTCGAAGAAGACGGGCGGTCTCGCACGTTCGAGGGCCAGAGCTCGACCGCAGGAGATCAGCTCGAGATCCCGCTGCCTCCTCAGCCGCTCGGCTACCACCGGCTCCGCGTCGAGCTCGGGACGGATGGGACGGAGCCTCTCGAGCAGCGGCGCATCGTGGTGCCGGCCCGGAGCCAACCGGCGCAGCGGCGCGCGGGCGGCATCTGGACGAACCTGTACACGCTTCGGAGCCGGCGAAACGCGGGAATGGGCGACCTCGGAGACCTGCGCCTCCTCGCGCGTGCGGTCGCTCGCGAAGGCGGTTCGTTCGTCGGGCTGAATCCACTCCATGCGATCCGCGGGCGCGGCCCGGAATGTTCGCCGTACAGCCCGGTGAGCCGCCGGTTCAAGCACGCCGCCTATATCGAGGTCGAGGCCGTTCCCGAGTATCGCGCGTCGCCCGCGATTCGCGCCTGGTGGAACGACGACGCGACGGCGCGACGGCGCGAGCGGCTGAGGGAAGCCGCGCCGATCGACTACGAAGCCGTCCTCGACCTGAAGGAAGAGGCGTTCCTCCGCCTGCATCGCGAGTTCGCCGCGCACCACCGCCACGCCGACACGGCTCGCGGACGGGCATACCGCGCGTTCCTCGATGACCAGGGCGACGCGCTGGCCGATCATGCGACGTTCCTCGGCCTCGATCGTCACTTCAAGGAGAACGGAGTGCCGTGGTGGCGCGAATGGCCCGCCGAGTATCGCGACCCGCGGGCGCCCGCGGTCGAGCGGTTCCGCCGCGATTCGTTCGAGGAGTTCGATCGATACCGCTACCTCGAGTTCGAACTGGACCGGCAGCTCGGCCGCCTGGCCCGGGACGCGCGCGCCCACGGCCTCGACGTCGGGCTCTACCAGGATCTCGCGATCGGTTCGATGGCGGACGGCAGCGACGTGTGGGCGGACCCCGGCCGATTCGTGCTTGGCATGAGTCTCGGCGCACCTCCGGACGGCTTCGCGCGCGACGGTCAAGTCTGGGCCCTTCCGCCGCTGAACCCCCGCCGCATGCGCGCCGACGGCTACGCGTCGTTCGCCCGCGTCCTGGCCGCGAACATGCGCCACTCCGGCGCGCTGCGCATCGATCACGTGATCGGGATGGTCCGCCAGTACTGGATTCCCGACGGGACGGACGGCACGGACGGCGTGTTCGTCCCGTTTCCCGCCGACGACCTGTTCGGCGTGCTCGCGCTGGAGAGCCGCCGGAACCGTACCGTCGTCATCGGCGAGGACCTCGGCACGATTCCGCCGGAGCTGCCGGAGATGTTGCGCCGCCACGGCGTGCTGTCGAGTCGCGTGCTCCTCTTCGAACGGGATCACCGCGGCGAGTTCGGCACCCTCCGCGACGGGGCTCGACGCGCGCTGCTCACGACGACGACTCACGATCACGTCCCGCTTCCGGGGTGGATCGAGGGCGCGGAGCTCGAGCTTCATCGGCGCCTCGGCCGGATCGAGACCGACGATGAGCTCGAGGCGGCGCGGCACGCGCGACGACGCGACGTCGAGTCGCTCGTGCGCTGGCTCGTCTTGCACGAGCCGGACGGCGCGTTCTCCTCGCCGGCGTCGATCGTGGAGGGCGTCCATCGTCGGATGCGCGAGAGCAAGTGCACCTTCGTCGGCATCTCGCTCGACGACGTCGCCGGCGAGACCGAACCGGTGAACGTGCCTGGTGTGACGGCGGCCCAACATCCGGTCTGGCGCCGGAAGATGTCGGCGACCCTCGAGTCCCTCCTCGAGAAAGGCTCGCTCGGCCCGCTGCGGCGCCGGCCGGCCCGGCGGGCGACCGCATCGACGGCTGAAGGCGCAAGCGACAACCGAATAACGAGTTGAGGCTCGACTGCTGGCGTCGCGGCGAGGGTGGTCCGGCCGGCCCCGCCGGAATGGTCCGGGCCGAGTTCGGTGATTCGTGCTACCGTCTGTTGTCTTGGTCCGAGGCCTCCTCGCGGGGGTCCTCCGAGTCGTTCGTGCCGTGGGTCGAAAGTCTAGGCGGTTCTCGCGTCGCCGATCGCGTCGACGCGTCGACGTGCTGGGCATCGGTGCGGACGGAGTCGACGCACAACCACGAATCGATGCCCAACGGACCTCGGCAAACAACGGATCTTCCGTCGACCTCGACGAAGGCGACATCGATGGTCGGGTTGATCTCGACTGACAAACGTCCTGGTGGTGCGTTCCTTCAATTGTTGGGACAGCAGCAGGCATCCTGTAGGTGCTTGAAGGATCAATCCAGCAGGCGACTGTTTCCGGGGACGTCCGAGATAGGCCGGACGTCCCCGGGAACCCCTTTCTTCTCCTCGCGTGAAGACGAGCGACGGCGTCAGGTGACACTCGTAGACTCCGCGACATGCTGTGGCGCGTCGATCGCAAGTGCCTCGCTTGGGCACTCTATGACTGGGGGAACTCGGCCTACGCCACGACGGTGATGGCGGGCCTCTTCCCCGTCTTCTTCGCCGACTACTGGCACGAGGAAGCGGGACCCGAGGCGGAGTTTCGGCTGGGAACCGCGAACTCGATCGCGGGCATCCTCGTCGCGCTCTCCGCGCCGTTCCTCGGTGCGATCGCCGACCGCTTCGGGCATCGCAAGCTCTTCCTGCTCGTCTTCACGTTGCTCGGCGCCTCGATGACGGCGGCGTTGCCGCTGACCGGGCGCGGCGAGTGGGGAGCGGCGGCGGCGCTCTACGTCGTCGCGACGTTCGGCTTCTCGGGCTCGCTGACCTTCTATGACGCGATGCTGAAGGGGGTGGCGCCCCCGGACCGGGCGGACCAGGTGTCGGCGCTCGGGTACGCGGCGGGCTACCTCGGCGGTGGGATCTTGTTTCTCGTGAACGTGCTGATGGTCACGTATCCGACGGTGTTCGGCCTGGCGGACGCGACCGTGGCGGTGAAGGTCTCGTTCCTGTCCGTCGCGATCTGGTGGGTGGCGTTCGCGATCCCGCTCTTTCGCGTGGTTCCCGAGTCGAGGCCCGCGAACGCCACGTCGCTCACGGCCGCGGTCCGCGCCGGATGGCTCGAGATCCTCGACACGCTGCGTGCGCTCCGGCGCTTCAAGCAGGTCTTCCTCTTCCTCGTCGGCTACTGGCTCTACATCGACGGTGTCGACACGATCGTCCGCATGGCGACGTTCTACGGCCGCTCGCTCGAGTTTCCGACCGAGAGCCTGATCTTCGCGCTGTTGATCACGCAGTTCGTCGGTTTCCCCGCCACTCTCGCATTCGGAGCGTTCGGCGCCCGAATCGGCGCCCGCCGCGGCATCCTCGTGGCACTCTCCGTCTACGTCGTCGTGACGGTCTGGGGCGTGTTCATGGAGCACGTGTGGGAGTTCTACGCGCTCGCGATCATCATCGGACTGGTGCAGGGCGGCGTGCAGGCGCTCAGCCGGTCGTTCTTCCTGCGCTTGATCCCCGACGACAAGGCCGCGCAGTTCTTCGGCTTCTACAACATGCTGGGCAAGTTCGCGGTCGCGTTCGGGCCGTTCCTGATGGGAGTGGTCGCGCACGTTACGGACAGCACGCGCGCGTCGCTGCTCGTCGTCGTCGTGCTCCTCGTGATCGGGGGCGGGGTCTTGACGCGAGTGAAGGAGCCCGGGCGGGACGGGCCGGGTCGAGCCCGCTTCTACCCGGACTAGCCGCCCGTGGTGAAAGTGCTTTCGAAGCGAGGCGAGGTCATCGCGACCGAGATCGAGGCGCAGGACCGCAGGCGTACTGCCTGTACGTCGAGGATCCTGCAACGAAGAGATCGGTCGCGAGGGCCCGCCGCAGCCG
>CAZYQW010000098.1:0-18322 GCA_964649825.1 uncultured Phycisphaeraceae bacterium
ATTCAGAGTTGTTGACGTTTCTCCGGGGCCCTCGTCATCGCTTGCTGCGTTGCTCCTCCTCGACGTATCTCGAATACGCGGTCGTCGTCGCGCCTTGCCAGCGACGACGATGACCTCCGGATCATCCACCAACAATCTGAATCACACCACTAGTTCCAGTCGTAGGGGTCCCGGGCCGCGTTTCCCCGCGTCAGACGTCGCGTGACCGGCCCTCGGGCCGCCGCGGTGGCGGCGGCGGGGCAACGGTGTGGCACGCGCGGCAATCAGAGCCCGCGGTTTGCGGGTGCGAAGGCGGCCAGAGGTGCGGATGGACGAACGGGTGCACGGACCACGCCGTCGCGACCGGGCCAGTGTGGCAGGCGGCGCAATCAGTGAACTCCGCCCGAGAACGCGGGAGCGCCGCGCCGTCCAGAGGAGCGACGTGACAATCCGTGCAGCGGGCGGATTCGGACATTCCGGCGTGAACCGGGCCGGCCGGGCGTAGGGCGGTCTCGAACGCCGTCGAGTGACAGTCCAGGCACGATGCCGGCGCCGTGCCGTGGGCCGCGCTGGGACACTGCGTGGGCGGCAGTCCGACCGCGGCCGCCACGACCGGCGCGGCGGATGGCACGGACGCGTCCGACAACGAGGTCCAGGCGAATGCCGCGAGCAGGACGATCGCGATCAACATCGAGAGGCTCAGACGAGTGAACATTGGTGGTGGGTCCTTTCTCTCCAGAAGTCGATAGGCCCGCTGCCGCAGATCCACGACGGTGGCGCCGGACGAGAGCCGGGACGACGCCGACGTGAGATCGAGGAGCGTGCGCACGTAGTCCGCGGGTGATTTGCCGTCCGCGAGCGCGGCGCGGTCGCAGCAGAGCTCGCGCTCGACGGACAGACGCCGCGACACCCAGTGAACGAACGGATGGAAGAAGAGGATCGCCTCGACGACCCGCTGGACGAGCGTGACGAGGTTGTCGAAGCGTTCGACGTGCGCCAGCTCATGGCGCAGGATCATCTGGATCTGCGTCGTCGAGCATTGGTTGAGAAGCGCCGGCGGGAGCAGGATCAGCGGCCGCAGCACGCCGAGCACGAGCGGAGCGACCACGCGGTCGCTCAACGCGACGGCCACGTGGAGCGTTCGGGCCGACGCGACGCTCCGGGTGATTCGCAGGAGCCGCGGCGCGGTCGCCGGCCGCGCGGACCGTCGGAGGCGCGTGGTCCCCACCGCTCCCACCGCCAGGCGCCCGAGCTCGAACGCCGTCCCCGCGATCCAAAGGCACGGAAGCCACGCGCCGATCGGATACGACCGGCCCGGGGCGGCGCGCTCGAACGCAAGGAACGGCAGAGATGCCTCCTGGGCGGGCGTCTCGAGCACGACGGCGAAGATGGCGAACGGGGCCGCGCCTTGAAGGACGAGAGCGCCGAGCAGGACGAGATACCGTGCGTCGGGTCGGCTCGGCGGGATCGATCGCGCGACGGCGAGCACCGCCGCGCCGATCGCGGATACGACGAAGACCGAGTAGACCAACGTCCACGCGAGCGCCATCCAGACCGGAGACAGGCAGAGCGCATTCATGGGCGCGTCCTGCCTCTCTTGCCGGGCTTGCCGGGCTTGCCGGGCTTGTTGGGCTTGCTCGGCTCGGCGGGCCGGTGATCTGCGATCAGCCGCGCGATCTGGTCGATCTCTTCGCGGCTGAGTCGTCGTTCGCGGAGAAGCTGCGAGACGAGGCGTTCGGCCGACCCGTCGAAGACTCCATCGACGAAGCGCCGCAGCATGACCCTGGCCGTCGTCTCCTCCTTCGCGCGCGCCGACCAGAGGTACCCGCGTGGGCCGTCCTCGCGACTCACGAGCTCCTTCTCGAGCATCACCTTGAGCATCGTCGCGACGGTCGTCGTCGCGACTGGGCGATCCTTCTGGAGCTCGCCCTTCACGTCGCCGAGGGAGCACGGCCCGCGCCGCCAGAGCACCTTCAGGATCTGGAGCTCCCCATCGGTCGGCTGTTCGCTGCGTGGTCGTGCCATCGAGTCCTCTCTGCGACGTATTCTATAGAATTAGAACAAGCCACGGTCAAGTGCCTCGTCCGAACGCGGTCAAGCGCCTCGTCCCAACGCGGTATGACCGCTACCGAAGAAGCACACGGCACGGGTGCGCCTGGGGGAGCGGTCACTCGGGATCACGCGGAACGCGGGCGCGCGCTACTCGGGGTAGCCGATACGGTCGAACGGGTTCACGAGGGACGAGACGAGGTTGCGCGAGTGCGCGCTGATCCGTTTCAGGAACCGCAGGTAGAGGGCGAGGCTGACGGCGTCCGCGGCGGTCAGATCCGTATTGCCGGTGACCAGCTCCTCCTCGAGCTTGGCGCAGGGTCGCGAGATCTCGTCCTTGTAGTCGCGCATCAGGGCGCGAGCCTCGTTCGGATCGCCGCTCTTGAACGCCTTCACCGACCGGTCGAAGTTCGCCAGCGAGTGCCTCTCGATCGTCTGGAGGCGATCCTCCAGCGCGCCGACTTCGAGGCGGGAGGGATGCTGCCGCGCGAGCCCGTAGATGTTCTTCGTGTAGTCCCCGATCCGCTCGATGTCGATCACGATCGACACGAGGACCAGCCCCGAGCTGATGTCCGCGGTGTGCCCGAGCGAGAGGTGCGTCATCACCTTTCGGCGGACGTCGCGCTCGAACGAGTTCAACTTCTTGTCCATCTCCGGAATGTTGACGTCGACGGTGGCATCGTCCCGCTTGCGCAGCGCCTCGACGGACGCGTTCACCATCCGGTGGCAGAGGTCCAGCATCTCGTAGCACTCCGACAACGCCTGCACCTGCAGGTTGTCGCGACTCAGCAGATTCAGAATCTCGCGGATCATGACGTGCGCCCCAGCCAGACGACGAGGAACGGGAGGACGTAGAACGTGAGGATGATATAGAACACGGGAATCGAACGGTTCCAAAGCGCGAGCCGCGCGAAGCCCTCCGCGATCTTGATCGGCAAGGATCGTATCGGCCACAGGAGGGCGACGCCGATCACGTTGAAGAGGACGTGATGGAACGCGAGGTGCAGGCCGAGCAGCGCCTGAGCGTGATCCTCGGCGCTGGCCCCGGCGAGGGCCGCGAGCGCGGCCAGCAGCGCCGTCATGGTCGTGCCGATGTTGGCGCCCATCGTGTAGGGGAAGACCTGATGGATCGAGAGCACGCCGGCTCCGACGAGCGGCACCACGACCGACGTCGTGATCGAGCTGCTCTGCATGAAGATGGTGAGCAGCAGGCCGAACGCGAGCGAGCGGTACGGAGAGCTGAAGAGGACGCGGTCGAACAGGTTCTCGAGGCGCGTCACCATGATCGCGCGCAGCACCTTCACCAGGGCGATGAGAGCGCCGAATGTGAGGATGAACGCGAGGGTGAGGAGGAGGTATCCGGCCTTCTCGTCGAGAAGGTGCGAACACAGCCGTTTGAGCTCGTTGATCAAGGGGCTCGTGATCGCCTTGATCGGATCGGCGAGCTTCACGCCACCCACGCCCTGGAACGCGTTCGAGGTCGCCTCGGCGAGCGTGTCGAGGACGCCGGTGAACACCTCGAGCGGAAACAGGATCAAGAGCACGATCACGTTGAAGAAGTCGTGCACCGTGGCCGCCGCGAACGCGCGCTCGTACTCGGCGGATCGGGAGACGTGGCCGAGCGACACGATGGTGTTGGTCACCGTCGTGCCGACGTTCGCGCCCATCACCATGTAGATGCCCGAGTGGAAGTCGATGCCGCCCGCCGCGACGAGCCCGACCACGAGCGACGTTGTCGTCGACGAGCTCTGCATCAGCGTGGTCGCGAGGATCCCGATGAAGAGCGAGATGACCGGCCCGGCCCGCCCCGACATCAACTCCTCGCTGAAGCCGGACCCGAGGAGCTTGAACCCGCTCGACATGCAGCCGATGCCGACGAGGAACAGGTAGAGGCTCGCGAGCGCGAGCAACGACTTGAGCGCCAACAGACCACGCTCGCCGCCCGAACTTCGACTCATGGGCGTCCTGCTCTCTCCTCGGTTCGTGATCCCGCGAGACGTTAAGGGATTGTGAAGGGCGATCCAGCCCGAACCCAGCCCGAACCCAGCCAGAGCCCAGAAAGAGGCGAAGGACGCCGTCCGCGCGGAACGGGTGCACCCGGCTCGGCTCACCGCCGGCCCGGGGCCGGTACGATGACACGCGCTTTCTCCCGTTGACGTCATGCCGCCGATCGCCGAGGACCTCACATGGAACGTTTCGCTTTCGCCCTTCCGGCCGTGCTCGCGCTCGCGGTGCTCCCCGACGTCCGGGCCCAGTCCGAGTCCGCCTCGTATTCCGGCGACTCGATCGCGGATGCGTTCGGGAACGGGGTGGGCGGCGCGGGTGACGTCGACCAGGACGGTTTCCCGGATCTGATCGTCGGTGCGCCGGGCGACGACAACAACGGCGCCGAGTCGGGGGTGGCACGGATCATCTCGGGCAAGAACGGTGCCATCCTGTTCCAGTTCGATGGTGACGCGGCCGGCGATACGCTCGGCCACGCCGTGGTCGGCGTGGGCGACGTCGATGCCGACGGCTCCTTCGACGTCGCGGTCGGCGCCCACAACGGGCTGAGCGGCGGCGGCTACGTGAGGCTGTTCTCCGGAAAGGACGGCTCGCCGATCCGTACCTTGGCGACCGGCGTGCCGTTCGACGCCTACGGATGGGCGGTGAGCGAGGCCGGCGACGTGAACAACGACGGGTTCGCCGACGTCATCGCCGGGGCCCCGCACGAGAAGACGGGGGCGTTCGAGGGCGGGCTGGCGCGCGTCTCGTCGGGAAAGGACGGGACGTCGCTGTTCTCGTTCCACGGCACCGGATCCGGCTACTGGCTGGGGTGGGCGGTCGACTGTCTGGGCGACGTCGACATGGACGGATTCGCGGACCTCGCGGTCGGCGTGCCGCACGAGAACTTGGCCGGAGCCAACTCGGGCGCGATCCGGATCTACTCCGGTCAGTCGGGCGCGCTGATCCGGTCCATCGCGGGCGCGGGCCAGGACCACAACCTTGGTCGTTCGGTCGCCGCGGTCGGCGACATCGATCTCGACGGGACGCCGGACTTCGTGGCCGGCGAGCCGTTCGCGTCGACCGTCGTGCCGGAGGGGGGGCGGGCTCGAGTCATCTCGGGGTGGACCGGACAGGACGTCTTCGTCGTCGACGGAAACGCCCACGCCGGACATCTCGGCTTCGCGGTGGCGGGGCCGGGCGACGTCGACGGGGATGGAGTCCCCGACGTCGCGGTCGGCGCCCCGAACGACGGCGGCGCTTCGATCTTCTTCGGGCGGGTGTACGTGATCTCCGGGCAGAGCGGCGTGGTGCAGGACGCGATCGGCGTGGACACTGCGAACGTGAGCGAGTTCGGGGTCGCGCTCGCGGCCGTCGATGACGTCGACGGCGACGGGATCGGCGACCTGCTCGCCGGCGCGCCC
This sequence comes from uncultured Phycisphaeraceae bacterium, assembly GCA_964649825.1. Taxonomy (GTDB): domain Bacteria; phylum Planctomycetota; class B15-G4; order B15-G4; family JADJEK01; genus CAZYQW01. The sequence continues at coordinate 5,436 of CAZYQW010000098.1, forward strand.
GACGACACGGGCGCCCAGGTCGGCTCCGGCGTCGCGCGTCTCTATCACGGGGCGTGCCTCCTCGCGATGGCGACCTACGGATCGGGCGGCGCCGGGACGAACGGCGAGACGCCCTCGCTCGCCTCGACCGGCTCGCTGCCGCGGATTGGAGCCGGCGGATTCACGCTGCGCGTCGACAACGCGGTCGGCGGCGCCCAGGCGGCGTTGTTCGTCGGCGCGGGGTCCGGTGCGCTTCACACGACGTGGGGCACCTTCCTCATCGATCCGACGCTTCCGTTCACCTTCCTCCCGCTCGCGCTCGGCGGTACGCCCGGCGCGGCCGGCGACGGTTCCGCGATCGTGAACGCGACCCTGCCGAACGATCCCCTCCTGGTCGGCCTCACCGCGTACTTGCAAGTCGTCATCCAGGACGCGGGGTCGATCGGCGGGTTCTCGCACACCGAGGGGTTGAAGGTCACGTTCTGTCGATGACGGGAGCAAGCTCGGCGCGGCGGCCGACCGGACCGACCGGGGATCGACGGGGTCCACGCGCCTGCGTGAGCGTCGTGCTCGCGCTGCTCCCGTTCGCGATCGTGACGAGCGCGTGCAGTCGGCGAGGCGCGGAGCCGGTGGCACGAAACGTCCTGCTGATCGTGATCGACACGCTGCGGGCCGATCGACTCGGATGCTACGGGTACGACCGCGACACGTCGCCGAACATCGACGCGCTCGCGCGCGGCGGGACGCTCTACACCGACGCCCGATGCCAGGGGAGCTGGACCGCGCCGTCGATGCTGTCGATGATGTCCGGCCTCTACGTCACCGAGGAGGAGCAGCGGCTCCCGGCCACGGTGCCGACCCTCGCCGAACTCGCGCGCGGCACGGGGCGCGCCACGGTCGGGATCAGCGGAAACCTCGTGCTCTCGCGCGACCGCGGGTTCGATCGCGGGCTCGATCACTACGACGTTTTCCGGCTCGGCGGCGCGGCCGACGTCGTCGATCGTTTCATCGCGTGGTACCGGTCGCGGCAGGACGAGCTGCGTCGAGGCCCGGGCTTCTTCGCGTGGCTCCAACCGGTCGATCCGCACGAGCCGTACGTCCCCGACCGGAGGCACCGCACGGCGATCGCGCCGCGGCCCGACGAGGAGCGGATCCGCGAGCGGTGGCAGCGGCTCGCGGGCGGAACGGACGCGTTCCCGCTCGCGCCCGATGGCCTGCCGTTCGATCGTGCCACGGCCGAGATGAGGCGGGCGAGCCACCTCTACGACGGCGAGGTGCGGACGGCGGACGCCGCGATCGGTCGGCTGCTCGAGTTCCTCGCGGCGGAAAGCGTCCTCGACGACACGCTCGTCGTCATCGCGTCGGATCACGGCGAGATGCTCTACGAGCACCCGCGGTACGCGGAGGAGGTCTTGAGCGTGCTGCGCGGCTCGAACGGAGGCCTGAAGAACGGCGTGAAGGACCTGTTCGCGCGCGGCCACGGCCGCTCGTTCCAAGAGCAGATCCTGCGGACGCCGCTGATCCTCGCGGGCCCCGGCTTCCCGTCCGGACGGCGCGTCGGAGGGCTCGCCGCGAACCTCGACCTCTACCCGACGATCGCCGCCGTACTCGGCGTCGACGCGCCGGCGCACGCGCGCGGCGCGTCGCTGCTCGGCGGCGCCCGGCCGGAGCGCGAGCGCGTGTTCGCGTACGGCTTCGGCGGTCGCTCCGTCGTCGACGCGCGCGGCTTCAAGCTGATCGATCGGCGCGACGCGTTGCCTGACGACGAGGAGTGGCGTCGGACCGGCCTGCTCGATGACCGCGCCGTCGAGCTGTTCTTGCTGGCCGACGATCCGGACGAGCTCTCGAACCTCGCACCCACGCACGCCAAGGAGGTCGAGTTCTTCGAGACCACGATCGAGCGTTGGCGCGCGGAGAATCGTCGCTCCGTCGATACTCACCTCTCGGACGAGGACGAGCGGGCGCTGCGCGAGATGGGATACGTCGGCGACGGGGGCTGAGCCCGCGGGCGGGCGACGACTACGCCGGCGGGTTCGGCGCGCCGAGCTGCCACTTGACCCGCGTGTAGGCGATGCGGAAGCCGTGGCGCTCCGCGTTGCGCTGCGACGGACTGCCGGGCTCCGCGCACATCATCGCGATCTCGCCGCCGCGCGCGGCGCCGTGGCGAAGCCGCGCCTCGAGCAGCGCGAGCTGCGCTCCCTGACGGCGGGCGGACGGAATCGTGCTGGCTCCGGCGAGGAGCACGACGTCGCCGACCACGTTCATCGCCCCCGTCGCGATCGCCCGGCCGTCGAGCTCGGCCAGGAACGACGGGAAATCGTCACGGGCCGCGCTGATGCGGCTCACGACCTCCATCAGCTCGCGGAAGTCCCCGTGCTCGCTCCATCCTTCCGCCGCCGCCGCCGCCCACGAGTCGAGGTCGTCGGGCGCGTTCCGGTCGACCACGCGCACGCGGATCGCCTCGTTCCTCGCCGCGTCGAGCTGGAGCGACGCGGCGATCGGGCGATACATGACGCTGGTGAGCTCGATGGGTCGATAGCCGCGCTCGCAGAGTCGTCCGAGCAGCGTCGCGCCACCCAGCGGGCTGACCTCGTGGGAGGTAGCCGCGCCGCGCGCCCCGAAGAACGCCTCGATGCGGTCGAGCTCGCCGTCGCCGATCGTCCCGAACATGCCGAGGCCGAACGTCTGGGTCATCTGCGAGGTCGCCCCGTCGAACATCGCGAACGTCCCCGCGACGTCGGTCCATTCCGCGCCGCTCTCGGGGAACAACCGCGCGCGGGCGGCCACGAACCTCGCGCTGCTCGTCGCCTCGGCCCGCTCGAGACGGCGCGCGAGTTCGACGTCCACGAACGGATAGCGAGCGAGCATGTTGCGCCTCCAGACCGGGCCGGCTCGCAATCCTACTCGGTGGGCGCGGCCGCGAAGCGCCTGACGTTCCCGGACGAGGCGACGTTACGTCCGTGATCGCGGCGTTTCTCGATCGTTCTTGCGGACCGAGTCGATCGCGGTGATCGCGGCGACGATGCGCGGCTCGAGCGCCGACGCCACGCCTTCGGCCGCGTTCCGGCGCAGCGCCGCGACGCGCGAGCCCGCGATCGGCACGACGTCGACCTCGTCCCGCGCGAGCCCGCTCCAGCCGAGGCATCGTTCGTCCAGCGAGGCGTTCGCGTCGAACGCGGCGGCGCTCCGCAGCAGGAGGATGCGGCCGGGAAACGCGCGCGGCACGTGCTCGCGCAGCGCGTCGAGGCACGCTTCCTTCTGCGCGTTCAGCCGCCGCCGCGCGTTCCCGCCGCCGGTGCGTCCGCGCAGCAGCCGCCGGACGCGACGCCGGCCCCCGCGGAGCGCGCCCCGCAGGCGCCGTACGAGCTTCGATTGCCGCGCGAGACGGGCGAAGCTCGGCGCGCGGGTGTCGACCATCGAGAGGAGAAGAACGCGTTCGTCCGCGGCGGCGAGTCGTACCGCGGCCTCGTGCGCCACCACGCCGCCGAACGAGTGACCGTGGAGGAGGTAGGGCCCCGCGCGCTCCGCGCGGAGCGCCGTGACGAGCTCGGCCGCGATCTCGCCGACGTTGGACGCGAACGGTCGGGACCCGTCCCAGCCGGGGTAGAGGAACGCAAGGATCGGCTGCTCGACGAGGCGCGCGGCAAGGCGCCGGAAGACGAGCGCGTCCGAGCCGGCGCCGGGAACGCAGACGAGGGGCGGTCGGGAGGACGACGCCGGCCCGATCCGAACGAACGAGCGCAACGGGCCGCCGGCGCGAAGGCGCCGGGCGAGGGCGGCCGCGGACGGCGCCTCGAGGAGGAGAGCGGCGGGCACCGCGACGCCGAGCGTTCGCTCGAGGCGATGCACGGCCTCGAGCACAGCGAGCGAGTCGACGCCGCGCTCGAACAGGTCGTCGCCGGCGCCGAGGTCCGGCACCCGCGCGGCCCGGCGCAGCACGTCGAGGATCTGCTCCGCGAGTCGATCGACGGGGCCGCGTGACGCGGGTGACTGGATCGGCGGCGGCGCGAAGTCTTCGGTCGCGAGGCGGGCGCGATCGACCTTGCCGTTCGGCAGCAACGGCAGCGACGCGTGCGTCAGGATGCGGTCCGGGATCGCCCCGATCGTCAGCCGGTCGGCGAGGCACGCGCGGATCGAAGCGGCGTCGAGCCCGCCGCCGGCGACCGCCACGTGCCCGACGAGCTTCGCCGGGCCGGTCGTCTCGACCGTCGTCACCGCCGCCTCGCGCACGCCGTCGATCGCGACGAGCGCCGCTTCGATCTCGCCCACGTCGACGCCGCGTCCGAGCCGCTTGATCCGATCGTCGGCTCGCCCAACGTGGACGAGGCGCCCGTCGGGGCGGATCCGCCCCAGGTCGTTCGTTCGAAACACGCGGAGGTCGGGATCGTTCGGGTCGCGACGGAGCGCCGCGCGCGTGTCGTGCGGACGGCGCCAGTAGCCGGCGAACAGGTCGCGGCTCTCGATGATGATCCGCCCGACCTCGCCCGCCGCGACCGGAGCGCCGTCTTCCCCGACGAGGCGCACCACGACGTCCGGCACCGCGTCGCCGACGGGGACGACCGGGTCGTCGAGGGTGCTCGTCGGCTCGAGGAAGAGCCTCCGGACCGTGTTCAACTCCGTGCATCCGAGCGAAACCAGGACCCGCGCGTCGGGCGCGAAGAGCCGCCGGGCCGTCTCCACGTCGCGGCGGAGCACGGTCTCGCCGCTCAGCTTCGCGAGCCGCACCGTCGGGAAGGAGGCGTCCGGCGCCAACCGCTCCGCGAAGCGACGGAAGATCGAGGGCACCATGAAGAGGATGGTGACGCGCTCGCGGGCGACCCAATCCGCGAGGCCGTCGAGGCCGCGCCGCCGCAGGTCGTACGGCACGAGCGTGGCTCCGGACAGGAGCGCGGCGAAGAGATCGGTCTGCGCAGCCGCGTGCGAAGGATGGCCGAGCATCGCCACGCGGTCGTCGACCCGGACGCGCATCGCGGTCGCGACCTTCTCGAAGTTGCGCACGAGGTTCCGATGGGTCTGGACGACCCCGCGCGGATGACCGGTCGAGCCGGACGTGTAGAGGATGCACGCCATCGCTCGCGCCGGCGAGGGCGATGGCTCCGGCCCGTCGAAGTCGGGCGCGCCGCCGCCGTCCTCGGCATCGTCGATCGCGATGACCGCAACGGCGCCGGCGACGGCGCGCGCGAGAGCAACGGACGCGCGGTCGGTCACCACGAGCACCGGGAGCGCGTCCGTCGCCGCCGCCTCGATCCTCGCCCGCGGATCCGATGGATCGATCGGCACGAACGCGTGTCTCGCGCGGAGGACGCCGAGAAGGGCAACCACGTGACGGGCCGGGTCCTCGATCAGCGTGAGGATCCGCTGCCCGCGGCGCGGGGCGAGGGCGTGGACGCGCGTCGCGAGCCGCCGCGTGGCGGCTTGCAGCGAGCGATAGGTCAGGGATGAGTCCCCGGCGGCGATCGCGATTCGATCGGGGTGGACGGAGGCGGCGGCGTCGAGGACCTCAGGGATCGAGCGCTCCATGCGTGCCGCCGGCGTGGAGTGACCGCTCACCCGTCGGCATCCGGCGCATCGCGCGACGAGACCGCCGGGGCCGAGCCGAGCCGTTCGAGGACGGAGCGGACGGTTCGCCGGGTCGAGCGGCCCTCGCGTTCGGCGAGGGCGAGGGCTTCCGCCATGCGATCGATCGCGCCGGTGACTCCGACCACGCTCTCGACGAGGTCGGCGGCCGCGCGCAGGGTCGCGGTCGGGTCGACCCGGTCCTGGCCCGCGATGTCGTCGGCGGAGCCGTGAACCGTTTGGTACTCGACGAGCCCGTCGACGTCGGCGTGCAGGTAGACGTTCCGCGAGAATCGGTCGTCGTGCGCGCCGAGCCCGTGACGTGCGGTCAGGTCCGCGTGCATGATGTCGCCCCACTCGTTCGAGCCGACGACGACGACGCGACCGTGCCACTGACCGGCGAGCAGGTGGCGGTTCGCGGTGTCGGGCTGGAAGACCGACGCGTCCACGTCGCGCGTCCGCGACCACTCGGAGATCCAGCGGGCGAAGCGGTTATCGAGCAGATGGAACTTGCAGACGACGACGAAGCGCGCCGGCTCGACGGTCTCCCCCCACGTCTCGTTCGCGGTGCGGCGCGCGAAGTCGAGGACTCGATGCGTCGTGTCGCGCCGGAACTCGCAGACGCGAACGATGCGATCGTCCTCCTCGGCCGCATCGTTCGTCCCGGAGTAGAAGCCCTGCGCCTGGTCGCGGATGAGCAGGAGCTCGCCCGCCGCGTGCGGCAGCCGTTCGATCTTCACCGCGCGCAACCGTTCACGCACCCGATAGAGCGCGGCGGCGTTGAACGCGGTGCGAAACAGCGCGCGACAGCCCGCGCCATGCAGCCGGCGGAGGAACGCTTCGAACTCGTGCGCGTCCTCGTCCTCGATGCGGATCGCGCCGGCCGCGTCGAGGTCCTGGTCGAGGGCGGCGGAGAACGTCCGGAACCGATGCGGGCATTCGATCAGGCGGACGCCGGCCGGCGCGCCGGCCGCCAGCGCCTCCACGGCGCCGACGAACGCCTGGCGCAGCTCCGGCCCGGTCCCCTCGCCGACCACGAGGCCGATCGGAACGACGCGCGGCACCTCGATCGCGGGGCTCGGGGTCGACATGGAAGGACATCCAATTTCGGCGGGTCGCGGAGTTCAGCCTCCGTTTGACCCGATGGGGCACCGGCTGTCAACGAAGGGCGCCGTGACGCAGCGGGGGAGCGTGGGTCGCCGCGGCCTCATCTCCGCCGCAGGATCAGCCCGCCGATCGGGTCGGAGACGCGCGCGAACATCCCGAACCCGCCGTCCTCGTTCGCCACGCGCACGACGACGCGGTTCTCGCCCGCGCGGAGCGACAGCCGGACGAGATCCTGATCCGGGGCCGGGGCGCGGTGGATCACGTGCCGGTGGACCTCCTCGCCGTCGAGCGACACCGCCACCCAGTCGTCGCTCCCGATCCGGAGGACGACGTCGCGCGCGGTCTTCGCGTCGAGAACGAAGCTCGCGAACCCGACCGCGTCCTGTGCGCCCCGGGTGGCGTGGTAGAGGTCGAGGAATCCGTCAGGACCCGCGTCGACGGGCCGCCACTCGTCGGACGGTGGAGGGTACCGCTCGAACCCGTTCCCTTCGTCGAGCGGGAGCGGACCTGCGACGTGGTACTCCGTCACGAACGGCAGCTCGGGCTCGATGCGGACGCCCTCGATCAGGATGCGGGAGCCGCCGTCGTTCGTCACCATGAGACGCGCCGCGCCGCGGTCGAGGCGGGTCACGCCGAGGGGAAGCTCGACGAGCGGCGTGAACGTGTCCGCGTGGCAGGCGACCACCTTCTCCAGGTCGCCGATCGAGACGGTCGCCGTGCTCGCGCCCGGCTCGCGCGCGGCCAGCAACGTCACGCGGTAGCGGTCGGCCACGTCGATCGGCACGTGCAGCTCGCGCGTCGACTCGACGATCGCGTAGATCGGCCCGCACTCGGTCTCGGAGAGCACCTCGAGGGGGAGGCTCGGCCCCCCGCCCCCGCCCATCTCGCGCGCGTGGATCGCGGGCCGGTCGTAGCCGAGGACGCGGCGGGGGGGCGCGATCGTCCGCTCGTCCAGCCGCTCGAGGTCCCCGTCGTCGTCTCGGGTTCCGTACCAGTACGCGACGAGCCCGTACTCGACCCCCGGCTCGTCGTTGCCGCCGCCGTGCTCGAGGTCGAACGCGATCGACTCGCGGAACGGGATCGCGTCGGGCACGTGGAAGCGATACGCGCAGACCTCGCCGCGCCCGCCGTCCAGGTGGGTCACGCCATGGAGGGGGCGCAGGAACGGCCCGCCGCGGAAGTACCAGCCGCCGTTGAAGTAGTCCTCGGTCCCGGTTCCGTGATACGCGTCGATCGACCGGCCGTCGACCTGGATCTGCTCGTCGCCCTCGAGGTACGTGATGCCGCGCGGCCCCTTCGCGGTCAGGACGAGGCCGACGAAGTGGCCGGAACCTCGCGCCGAGAGGACGCGGACCGGCCGGCCCGCGCGGGTCAACTCGCGGCGAAAGCGAGCGCGGAACGTGACCCCGCCGAACGCGTCGACCGGACCGGCGACGCCGTTCAGCGCGGCGTCGACGCGGATGGACGCGTCCGCCTCGCGCGACGCGTTCTCGATCTCGAGGCGCATCGACGCGTGGAACGGCATCACGAACCGGCAGCGGAACCCGGGCGGGGCCGCCGTGAGCGGCAGGCTCGCGTGCGTGCCGCCGTGAAAGCCGATGCCGAACAAGTCGCCGAGCGGGGCCTCGACCGACGGCGTCGTCTCGCCGTCGAACCAGATCCGTGCGACGGTCGTGCGCAGGTAGGCGGGGTCGTCGCTCTCCGCGAAGATCGACGTCTCGGTGACCGCCGCCGGGCCGCGCGCCTCGACGCGCAGCGCGTGGCCAGGCTCGATCGGGTGCGGGAACTCGATCGGCGCGAACGTCGGGATCGGCCGGCCGTTCGCGCCGATCCAGCTCTTCGTGACGGCGAGCGCCTCTCCCCGCGGCGGCGGTACGAACGCGGGCACGAACCCGGCGGCGGGTTCGAACGACTCGACGACGGTGCCGTCCGCGAACCGCGTCCAGGTGAAGTGGTAGAACGCGACCGGTCCGTCGGCCACGACGCGCAGCGACCGCGCGAACGGGATCGGCACGTAGCTCACGTGCCCGCCGCCGATCGACTCGGCGAGCAGCGGCAGGAATGGCGGGCGCCGCCCGTTGAAGAGGTCGGCGAACGGCAGCGAGAGGCGCGGTTGCTCCTCGCCGTCGAAGGAGAACGAGAGGTTCGTCGCCGCGGGCGGTTCGCCGACCAGATCCGCTGCACGCAGCCGGGCCCCGTCGCGTCGAGCAAGACCGATGCCCCGTCCTCGTCCTGCGACGTGAACCGGCCGGTGAACCCGTCGTCGTTCCCACCGGTCCGATCGAAGCTGGACGACTGCGCGACCGTCCACGGTCGGGGCCGCGCGAGGTTCCACAGGTCGAACACGAGGCCAGGTTCGACGACCGGCGGCGCGGTCTCGGGCGGCGCGGAGACGAAGGCGAGGAGGACGATGGTGGCGAGCATGGGGCGATCATAGACCGCGGGGGACGGAAGGTGCGCGCCAGGCTTGTTCAGCTTGGTCTTCGTCGACCAGGCGAAGATCTCGGTCGCTTCATGGGAGGAGCGCTTTCCGGCTCAAGTGGAGGGGCCTGGATCTCGAAGACGAGCCAGAGTGGCACCCACCCTGATCCCTCGAGGTGAACGCATGAAGATGATCGTTGCGTCGCCTTGGCTGGTCGGCGGTCTCGTGCTCGTGTCGAGTTCGGCCGCCGTCGACGCCAAGGACCTGAAGGCGAGCGCTCCGCTCGTACGACCCGACGGCGCTCCCGATGACGACGCGAAAGGCAAGATCGAGCTGCGCCACGATCCGAGTTCCGGCGACGGCCGCGTCGACTTCGACGCACAGAACCTGGACGGATCGCTCACCTTCGACGTGTTCGTCGAGGACCCGCCGTCCTCGGACACGATGGTCGACGTCGGCGCGATGGAGGTGGACGAGGACGGAGACATGCGCCTCCGCTTCGACACGGACGACGGGCCGCTTCCGTTCGACGTCAACGACGTCGGCGAGCTCTCCGGCCGCCGGGTCGAGGTCCAGAACGGCAGCGTGGTCTTCCTCGTGGGCGTCGTCCCCGAGCCGAGCGACGGCAAGGGCAAGGGCGGCTGGGTGCGCGGCGCGGCGTCGATGGTGCGCCCCGGCGCGCCGCCCGACCCCGACGCGAAGGGCGCGGTCGAGGTGCGCTTGAAGCTGGACGACAATCGCGCGCGCCTGTCGGTGAAGGCGGAGAAGCTCCCCGACCAAGCGTACAGCGTGTTCATGGAGGACGACGTCGACTCGGGCGTGTTCAACGACGTCGGCGCGATGGTGACGGACGCCGGCGAGGACGGGCCGCGTCTGAAGCTCGACTCGAACCAAGGGGACCCGCTCCCGTACGGCGCCCTGTCCCCCGAGGAGCTCGAGGGCCGCGCGGTCGAGGTGCGCGGCGCCGACACGCAGACGTACCTGGTCGGCGTCGTGCCGCCTCTCGTCGACACGAAGTCGAAGAAACCGGCGAAGAAGTCATCCAAGCTCTCCGGCGTGGTCGGCAAGGGCGGCGTCGAGGTGCTCTCCCATCCCGCCGTACCGAGCGAGGAGCTCGAGATCGAGGTCAAGGACCAGGCGCCGGCCGCGACCCTCGACGTCTTCATCGAGGACCCGGGCAGCTCGGTGCAGACCTTGGTCGGCCAGATCGTCACGAACGGCTCCGGCAAGGGCAAGCTCGCGTTCCGCACCAAACACGGTGACGCGCTCCCGTTCGGTCGTCTGTTCGTCGCCGACCTCGCGGGCCTCGCGGTCGAGGTGAGGGACGGAGGGTCGAACGTGCTGCTCACCGGCGCCATCCCCGCCGTCAACGTCGTCGACTGAACGAACGCCGCATCGCGGGGAGGCGAGTTCGCTGCGTCGCGCGGTGCCGGCGGCCGCAAGGCGGCCGGCGCCGCGCGCGTCTTGCATGACGCGGGTCCGTAGACGCTCATGCTGCCGCGAACAGGTCGCGGATTCCCGCGCTTGACAACGACGCGTCGCTGCCGCTGCATGGCGCCATGCGTAGGACGAGACTCCGCTGGATTCCCTTCGTGTCCGTGGCCGCCCTCCTGGCCGCCCTCATCGCCCCGGGATGCCGAACGTCGCGTCCGGCCTCGACGGTCGAGGTCGCCACGTGGGGAACGCTGCGCGAGGTGCTGCGCGAAGGCCGGACTGCCGCACGAGTGGACCCGGCGCGCGTCGTCGGTCCGCGAACGGTCGGTGTCGGCGCGCTCGCGGCTCTCGCCGGCGAGATCACCGTGATCGACGGGCGCGTGCTGGTCGCGACGGCGACTCGGACTGCACCGGGCGAGGCGCCCGCGGGCTGCGTGGTGCGCGTGGCCGAAGCGGGGGACCAGGCCACCCTATTGGTCCTCGCCGACGTGCCGGCGTGGGAGGAACACGAGCTCCCGGCCAGCGCGACCTATGCGGATCTCGAGCACGCGATCGCCGCGGTGCTGCGTGGCCGTGGCCACGACCTGACGCGACCGGTTCCCGTGCGTGTGCGCGGCGACGCGCGGTCCCTCGCCATGCACGTGATCGCCGGGTCGTGCCCGTTCGCGAACCCGAACGGGCCCGCGCCGTGGCGGTCTTCGGACGCCGCGGGCCCCGTCGAACTGGTGGGCGTCTTCGTCGAGGGAGCGACCGGGCGCCTGACCCACCACGCGCGGCGAAGTCACTTGCACGCCGTGGCGGGCGAGGTCATGGGGCACCTGGATGAGATCGCGCTCGAGCGCGCGATCCTGCTGCTCCCGGCCGAGTGATCGCGCGCTCGCGCGTTCCGGTCGGTCGCGCGGTCACCGCCACGCGCTGACGAGCGCGGTCACGGCGAGGAGCTTCACGAGCCAGTCGCCGAGGTGGATGACCGCCAGGCGGGGCGGCACGTTCTCCCAGATCACGGCCCCCGTCCACAACACCAGCGGGAACCCGATCCAGAGCGCGAAGCCCAGCAGCAACCCGCCGGGCCACGCTTCGATTCCGCAGCGCGCGGCCACGCCGGCGAGGACCGCGGCCAGGATCAGGCCGCGCCCCAGCTCGGCGGCGAGCTTCCACGGCGGCGGCGGCGCGCCGGCGGAGTTCGCGGAGCCCGCGGCGGCGAGGCGCGCCGCGAACAGCGCGTACCAGGTCGAGCTGATGACGAACGCGACGGCTGCCGCGATCAGGATCGCGAGGAGATCGATTTCAGGCATCGATCCCTCCCTTCTCGAGCAGCGCCGCGAGCGCGGCCACGCGTTCGCGCCACCACGCCTTCATCTCCGCCGCGGTGTCCGCGTCCGGAAGGCGCTCATGGCCGATCGCGATCCGGCTCTTGTCCTCGCCGAGCGCGAAGAACCCGACGTTGACGCGCGTCGATCCGTCCTCCCAGTCGTAGCGCGCCGACTTGTGCGGCGTCGCCTTGCGCCGCCGCAGCTCCGCACCGGGCAGCCAGCGCTCGCGCTGCGCGTCGTTCACGAACGCGTCGTAGACGCGCGCGACCGGAACGGAGACGGTCTTCGACGCGCTCACCTCCCAACCGCTCGCGGTCTGCCCGGGTTGGCGCAGCCCGCGCGCCTGCTCGTACCCGACCGTGATCGTCTGCGACCACCAACCATCGACGTCGTGCTGGGCGACTAGCCACCGAGCGATCTCGCGGTGGGATCGCAGCGCGGAGTCGCTGCCGTCGAGCAGGGCGAACCAACCCAGCCAGTCCCGTCCGGTCGCCTCGCGGATCTTCTCCGCCGAGATCCGCGTTCGAACTTCACCTTCACGGTGTCGGGCCGGTCGCCCTGCGCGATCAAGGTGCGGCGGGCGGCGGTGTAGCTCTCGCCCGTCTTGACCATCCGCGCGCGAACGCGCCGCTTGAACCCCTTCTGCTTCGTCATCGTCCTGCTCCTTCACGGCGGCCGGCCCCGAGACCCACGCTCCCGACGCTCCGCCCGAAGGGCTGCAAAACGACCAGTGTCCCGATGGCGCGAGGCCACCTTTACCTCCTCGTGCCGGCGGCGTGGGTGCCAGGTCGGAGGTCCGGTGAAGGACGTCACCGGGAACAGGCTAAGCGGGACGGGGGTGGATTGGAAGGGGTGGAAGTGAGCAACACCAGCGCCGTACGCAAGCGCTGCGGCCACGGATGCGCCCCCGATTCCCGAGGCATCACACCCGAAGCACCACACTAGTGGTGTGATTCAGATTGTTGGTGGATTATCCGGAGGTCATCGTCGTCGCTGGCAAGGCGCGACGACGACCGCGTATTCGAGATACGTCGAGGAGGAGCAACGCAGCAAGCGATGACGAGGGCCCCGGAGAA
>CAZYQW010000099.1:0-101687 GCA_964649825.1 uncultured Phycisphaeraceae bacterium
AAACGCCCTTGGAGGCCTTCATCATCGAATAGGGCGACTCGACGCCCTCGATGAACAGCGAGCCGGGCCGCAGCAGCACGTTCACCTCGCCGGTGACACGCGCCTGCGAGGAGACCAGGAAGGCCTCGATGTCGCGGCACACCGGATCCAGCAGCTGGCCTTCGTGCACCAGATCGCCATAGGGCGCGGCGACGGTGTCCTTGATGCGCTGCTGGCGCGGGGTCAGCACGAGCTTCTCGAGCTCGCGGTGCGCGGTGAGGAGGACCTCGGCGGCCGGCGCCTCGAACGCGATGCGACCCTTGAACCCGAGCACCGTGTCGCCCAGGTGGTAGCCGCGGCCGACGCCCCGGGACCCCGCGCGCCGGTTCAGCCGCTCGATCAGCGTGACGGGGTCGAGCGCCTCGCCGTCGAGCGTCACGGGGCGGCCGTCCTCGAAACCGATCGACACGACCTCCGTGCCGCGCGCGTTTCTCGTCCACTGCCACTGGTCGTCGGGAAGCGGATCGCGGCTGTCCAAGAGCTCGCCACCGCCGATCGTGAGGCCCCAGAGCCCGGCGTTGATCGAGTAGCGCCCGCCCGCCGGCGGAACCGGCAGGCCGGCGTCCTCGAGGTAGGTGCGCTGCTCGCCGCGGCTCGGCGCGAGGTCGCGCACCGGCGCGAGCACCTCGAGCTCGGGAGCGACGACCGCGAGCGCGGTCTCGAAGCGCACCTGGTCGTTTCCGGCCGCGGTGCAGCCGTGGGCGAGGGCGTCGAATCCCTCGAGCCGCGCGAGCTTCGCCAGGGTCTCGGCCTGCAGTCCGCGCTCGGCGCCGACGGAGAGGGTGTACACCTCGCCGCGGCGGACGTTCCCGGCGATCAGCCACTTGAGGACGCGGTCGAACAGCTCGGCGCGAGCGTCGACGAAGCGATGCTCGACGGCGCCGAGCGCGACGGCCCGGGCCGCGATCTCCTTCTTCTCCCGCGCCGAGAAGCCGCCGCTGTCGATCGTGACCGCGGACACGGCCGCGCCCCGCTCGCGCGTGAGCCACGCGACGAGGAAAGACGTGTCGAGACCACCGGAGTAGGCGAGCAGGATTCGCATGGTTCGTTTCCCCCAGGGGATCAGAGGAGACTCTTGACGAGACGCCGCACTCGGCTGGCGGCGGCCTCGGAGGAGAGAGCAATGAGGATGGTGTCATCCCCCGCGACCGTGCCGATGAGCCCTTCGACCTCTTCGGCTTCGAGCGCGCGGGCGACCGCGCTGGCCGCCCCCGGCTCGCACTTCATGAGCTGCAGGTGCTGCACCGGCGTGATCCCGCGCAGCAGGCTCTTCAGCGCCTCGAGCGGAGTCACCCGCTCTTCCTCGAGCACGCGGTACGTACCGTCGCGCTTCGCCACGCGCAGGCTGCGAAGGTCGCGGCTGACCACCGGCTGCGACGCCGAGAAGCCGCGCCGCTCGAGCTCGCTGCGAAGCTCTTCTTGGCTCGCGATGTTGGCATCGGCGAGGAGCTCGAGGATCGCGGCGCGGCGTTGTTCGGCGGTGGACATGGCCGGAAGAATAGTCATGCGTCCGTTATCGGTCAAGTCGTCATCTAAATTCGTATCCAGGCCGAGACATCTCATAAAAATGCCTTGATGATGTTGCGGCGCCGGCCGCGGCCCGTCGCGGCGCCGGCCGCGGCCCGTCGCGGCGCCGGCCGCGGCCCGTCGGGGCGTGGTCCGTCTCGGCGTATGGACCAAGGAGTGACTCGCCGCTACGATCGGCTTCATGAAAGGGGAGCCGACCGGCATGTCTGGGCGCTCGAGAGATTGGAACCTCACGAACGAACTCGTCGCGGCGGCGGCGGCCGGAGACGCGATCGCGATCGACCGTCTGATCCGATGGACCATCCCCGCGATTCGCGACCTCGCGCTCGTCCGGCTCGCGGCTCGACCCGGCCGCTTCCACACGGTGGAAGAGATCGTCCAGGAGACGGCGCAGGCGATCGCGAACGGAGTGGGTCGGCTGAGCGAGCCGACCGTCATTCGATACAAGGCGTACGTCCGCGGCATCGTCGATCACAAGGTGGCGGACCACCTCCGGCGAGCGGCGCACGCCCTTCCGTTCGTCGACGACCTGCGCGCCGCCGGCGACACGCTGTCCGGCCTCGAGTCGCGGACAGGACTGCTCGAGATGTTCGGCGCGTCGACCGCGGGGCCCGGAACCAAGGTCGCACGGAACGAGCAGGTCGCCGCGGTCGTCCTCGCCGTCGCACGTCTCGCGCCGGACCACAACGAAGCGATCGAGCTCGCGTTCTTTTGCGGCCTCACCACCGCGGAGATGGGAGAGCAGCTCGGCATCGGACGAAACGCGGCGGCAATGAGGCTCCTGCGCGCGATCCGCGCGCTGAAGCGCGAGATGGGTTCGGAGCTCGGAGGGAGCGATGCCGGAGCATGACGGGGACATGAGCGAAGAGAACGCGAAGAGAGACGAGACCGGAGAGGATCGCGACGGACTCGACACGCCGTTCGCGGATCGGCTCGACGACGCGCTCGACGGCTTCTGGGGCGGTGAATCGACCGGACTCCGCGGCGTGCTCGGGGACGAGGGCCGGCAGCTCGCGGGAGAGCTGAGGAGAGCCCGCCGAGCGACGCCGGTGGCCGGCGACCGCCTCGGCCGGTACCGGCTCGAGCGATTGCTTGGGCACGGCGGGATGGGGATCGTCTTCGAGGCGACGCAGGAGCACCCCGAGCGGCGCGTCGCGGTCAAGGTCCTCCGCGCCGACGCGCTGTCGGACGCGTACCACCGCAAGGCGTTCCTGCGCGAGGTCGAGATGCTGGTGCGCGTCAAGCACCCGTACGTGGCGGGGGTGTATGAGGCGGACGTGGAGGACGGCATCGACTTCTTCGTGATGGAGCTGGTCGAAGGCGAGCGTCTGGACGAGTACGTCGCGGCGCGTCCGGACCTCGCGATCGAGGAGAAGGTCGCGCTGTTCGAGAAGATCCTCGACGGCGTGCGGCACGCGCACCAGCGCGGGATCATCCACCGCGACCTCAAGCCGCAGAACGTGATGGTCGACGCCGGCGGCGACCCGAAGATCCTCGACTTCGGCCTCGCGCGAGTCGTCGGCGCCGAGATCACGTTGACCTCCGCGCGCGTCGAGCAGCAGTCGCCGGTCGGTACGCTGAGCTACATGAGCCCCGAGCAGGCGGAGTGCGACCTGGATCAGGTCGGGACGCACAGCGACGTCTACGCGCTCGGGGTGATGCTGTACGAGCTGCTGGCGGGAAAGCGGCCGTACGAGGTCAAGGGCAGCACCGCGAGCGAGGCGCTCGCGACGATCTCGACGCGCGTGCCCTCGCGCCTGCGCTCCGTAGGCGCCGACGTCCCCACGGACCTCGAGGCGATCACGCTCAAGGCCCTGGCGAAGAGACCGACCGAGCGGTACGAGTCGGCGGGGGCGATGCTGCGCGACGTCGTCGCCTACCAGGAAGGAAACCCGATCGCGGCGCGGCGGGCCTCGTTCGGCTACCTGCTCTGGCTTCGGGCCCGCAAGCACCGCCGATCGCTCGCGGCCGCGGCGCTCGGGGCGGTCGGGGCGGCCGTCATCGCGTTCGTCGTTCGCTGGTCGCTCCAATGGGTCGAGGCATCGGAGATGCCGTTCGAGCTGCGGGATCAACTCCTGCTCGAACGGCATCGAGCCGAGAGCGATCGGCTCTGGCCGCCCTATCCCGACCGGATCGGTGCGCTCGAGGCGTTGCGCGTCGCGGGACGCGACCTGGCGACGACGCTTCCCACGCACGAGGCCACGCTCATCGAGCTGCGGGCGCGCGGCGCCGAGGCCGACGGGGTCTGGTCGTTCGCGAGCGTGCACGACGAGTGGTGGCACGGCGCCCTGGCGGACTGGATTCCTCGGCTGCGCCGATTCGAGGACGAGGTCGTCGAGGGGCGCGGCACCGCGAGCATCGAGGCTCGCCTCGAGTACGCGCGCGCGGTGGAGCGCCGCTCCTTCGGCGAGCACGAGGCCGAGTGGTCCAAAGCGATCGAGCGCATCGTGACGAATCGAACGTATCGCGGTCTCCGGATCGTTCCCCAGCTCGAACTGGTCCCGATCCGCGTTCCGGTCTGGAGGAGTTCTCCCATCTTGGCACCGGCGAGATCGCGTGGCGGAACGCGGAGTCGGGCGAGGTCGTGCTCGAACCCGCGATGGGCGTCGTGCTCGTCCTTTTGCCCGGCGGGCGCTTCTCGATGGGGGCCCAGAAAGAGATTCCCAAGGGCGCGGGCTACGACCCGGCCGCGGTGCTCGAAGAGTTCCCGGTGCACGAAGTCGAGATCGAGCCGTTCTTCCTCTCGAAGTACGAGCTGACGAACGCGCAATGGCGGCGCATGTCGGGAACGAGCCCGCTCGACGCCCTTCCGCGGGCGACGCATCGTTGGTTTGGGCGTAAGTTCAGGGGGTCGATGCCGCGCACGGAGCTCGATCCGATCGAGGGCGTGTCCTGGGACGACCTCCGCCTGCATCTGTGGCGCCGCGGCCTGACGCTGCCGACCGAGCCGGAGTGGGAGTACGCATGCCGGGCCGGAACGACCGCGCCGTGGTGGTCGGGAGGCGTTCGGGCGAGCGTCGACGGCGCCGCGAACGTCTCGGACGGCACCGCGGCGAGATACGTCACCACCAGCGCCGAGCGGCTCTTCGACCACGCGCTCTTCGACGGCTTCGTCGAGTCGGCGCCGGTCGGCTCGTTCGCGCCGAACCCGTTCGGGCTTCACGATGTGATGGGCAACGTCGCGGAGTGCTGCATCGACAAGTACGACTTCTACCTGTTCCAGATGCAGCGCTTCGCGGTCGGCGAGGGCCATCCCAACCACGCGCGCGCGATCGAAGAGGAACGCCCGCGCATCGTGCGGGGCGGGAGCTACCGCACGACGGCGGCGAGCTGCCGCTCGGCCGCGCGGGACCTGCTTGCGGCGCATGTGGCCGGAATCGGCGTCGGAGTCCGTCCCGCTCGTCCCCTCCTGTCGACGAGCGACGGTCCGCGCTGACGCGCTCGACTCGCGTGGCCGCTGATCGGCAGCGACGGCTCCGATCCAGCCGTTGTCGTGCGCCGCTTCGCGCTCCTCGACGAGGCGGAGCTGCTGCCCGCTCAACCCTCCTGGGTTGTGGTAGATGTGCAGGCGACGAGCGAATCCGTACTGGTCGATGTCGACGTCGGCGATCAGGACGTCGTTCCAGCCGTCGCGGTCGAGGTCGGCGATCCGGACTTGCCCGCTGTATCCGTCGTCGAAGCCCGCGAGGAACTTGAAGAAGAACGGCGACGACCAGATCGCCTCGCCGTTCGCGGTGAGTCCGAGGTTGTACCGGACGCGACGTCACGGCCCTCCCGCCACCTCGAGCCTTCGAACCCTCACGCCGGCGCGACCCCGATCTCGGTCGCCTTGAGCGCCACCCAGACGTCCCCGCCGCTACCGAGTCCGAGCTCGCCGGCCGCGGCGGCGGTCACCTCGGCGACCAGGGGAAGCGCGCCGCCGACGCGCACGCGGACGCACTCGAGCGCCGGCTCGACGCCCTCGATCGGCGCGCTCCAGACGTTGCGCGGCGACCCCGCCGGCCGGGCGCGGAACAGCGCGACCGAGCGCGGGTGGATGGTGACGATCGCGGGGCCCGCGTCGGTCGCCGCCGCGGCGACGAGGCGGGCGCCGTTCTCGAGCTCGACGCCGCCGCCGCCCCGGCTCGTGCCGCGGAAGCAGTTCAGGCCGATGAGGTCGGCGACGTAGCGCG
The DNA here is from genome assembly GCA_964649825.1 of uncultured Phycisphaeraceae bacterium. GTDB lineage: Bacteria > Planctomycetota > B15-G4 > B15-G4 > JADJEK01 > CAZYQW01. The sequence goes on from CAZYQW010000099.1 coordinate 5,739, forward strand.
ACCTCGGGCGGCGGCCGATCTCGGCGATCGTGCCGACCTGGACGATCCGGCCCGCCTCCATCACCGCGATCCGGTCCGCGAGCGCGAACGCGTCGGCAACGTCGTGGACGACGAGCACGCGGACACCCGCGAACGTACCGACGTGGTCGCGGAGCTCCCGCCGGAGCGCGAGCTTCGCCGACGCGTCGACCGCCGCGAGCGGCTCGTCGAGGAGGAGCAGCCGCGGCTCCGCCGCGAGCGCCCGCGCGAGGGCCACGCGCTGCGCCTGTCCGCCGGAGAGCGCGCCCGGCCGCGCGTCGCGGTGATCCGCGACGCCGACCCGCTCCAGCCACTGCACGGCGAGCGCCCGCGCGCGCCGACGCGGGACGCCGCGGGACCGGGGCCCGTACGCCACGTTGTCGGCGGCGCTCAGGTGCGGGAACAGGAGGTGGTCCTGAAAGACGACGCCGGCGCGGCGCTGCTCGGGCGGGACGAACGGACCGCCGGGGCCGCCGTCGAGCACGTCCCCATCGAGGGCGATCCGACCACGCGCGACCCGCAGGAGGCCGGCGAGGGCGTGCAGGACCGACGTCTTGCCCGCGCCGTTCGGGCCGACCAGCGCGAGCGTCTCGCCGTCGTCCACGCTCAGGTCGACGTCCAGCGCCAGCGAGCCGCGCTCGAGTCCGAACTCCGCGCGCAGCGTCATCGCGCGGGGAACCATTGGCGCCGCAGGGCGAAGAGCATGCCCGCGGAGACGAGGACGAGCACGAGGCTCAGCACGATCGCCGCCTCCGGGCGCGTCTCGAGCGCCACGTAGACGGCGAGCGGCATGGTGCGGGTCTCGCCGGCCAGGTTCCCGGCGAAGGTGATCGTCGCACCGAACTCGCCCAGCGCCCGCGCCCACGCGACGAGGAGCCCCGCCCGCAACGCGGGTGCGATCATCGGCAGCGTCACCGTCCAGAGGGTGCGCCAGCGCGAGGCGCCGAGGGTCGCGGCCGCCGCCGCGTAGCGCCGATCGAACGATCGGAGGCCGCCCTCGGCGGTCAACACGAAGAACGGCATCGCCACGTACGTCTCGGCCAGGACGACGCCGGCGGTCGTGAACGGCAGCGCGATGCCGAGCCAGTCGTGGAGCACGCCGCCGACGATCCCGTTCCGCCCGTAGGCGAGGAGCATCGCCACCCCGCCGACGACCGGCGGCAGGACCATCGGCAGCATGACGAGGACGCGCACCAAGGTCCGCGGCCACGTCGCCCCGCGCGCGAGCCACGCGGCCAGCGGCAACCCGAGCGCGAACGAAAGCAGGGCGGCCGCGATCGAGCATTGGAGAGAGAGGCCGAGCGCGTCGAGGATCTCCGGCGCGGCGACCAGCTCGGCGAACTCGTGCCACGGCGCGCGTACGACGAGCCCGAGGAGCGGGAGGGAGAAGAAGAGCGCGGCCGCCGCCGCGGGCAGGACGGACAGCACGGGAAGGATCGACCGCGCGCGGCTCAAGGCCCCGAGAACCCGAACGACCGCAGGATGCGCTGGCCCTCGAGCGACCGGACGAACGCGACGAACGCCTCTCCGCTCGCTCGGTTCGTCCCCGCGGAGAGCACGGCGATGGGACAGCTCGCGACCACGCCGTGCTCGTCCGCGATCGGCACCAAGGCCACGCGGGCGCCGGCGTCCGTCGCGTCCGTCACGTACACCACGCCGGCGTCGACCTCGCCGAGCTGCACCTTGCTCACCACTGCCTTCACGCTCGGCTCGTCGGAGACGGATCGCACGGCGACGCCCGCCTTCGCCAGCATCTGACGCGCGTATCGTCCGGCCGGAACCTCGGGGCCGCAGAGCGCCACTCGTGCATCCGGCCGCGCGAGGCCGGCGACGTCGCGGATCCCCTTCGGATTGCCGGGCGCGGTGACGATCGCCAGGCGGTTGCTCGCGAACGGCCGCGGCGTCGACGCCACGATCCCCGCGTCGACGACGCGCTGCATGTTCACCTCGTCCGCGGCCGCGAAGACGTCGGCCGGAGCCCCCTCGCGAAGCTGCAGGACGAGCTGCGGCGTGCCGGCGAAGTGAAGGTCGAGCCGCTCGTCCGGATGGAGCCGCTCGAACTCCTTCGCCAGCGCCAGGAACGGCGTCGTCAGCGACGCGGCCGCGAAGATCATCGTCGGCCGCTCGGACGCGGGGCGCGCGCTGCACCCGGCCGCGGCGAGCGCGACGAGGAGCTGGAGGAGGAGGGGCCGCGGCGCGAGGATCATGCCCGGCGCTTCGGGGCAACGTCGGGCGGGACGGCGTCGGCCGCGAGCTCGACGACGACGTTGGTCGCCTTCACCACCGCGTAGGCCATGACGCCGGGCGCGAGGCCGAGCGCGTCGACCGCCTCGCGGGTGAGCAGCGAAACCACGCGGAACGGTCCGCAGCGCAGCTCGACGTGAGCCGCCACCTTGTCGCGAACCACCCGCGTCACGATCCCGAGGAGGTGGTTGCGCGCCGACGAGCCGGTCCCGACCTCGGGGTCGTCGTCCATCCGCTCCGCGAGCCGGGCGAGGTCCGCGCCGTCGACGAGGCGATGCTGGCCGCGCGTGCGGCTGGTCTTCAGCGCGCCGCTGTCGGCGTAGCGGCGGACGGTGTCGACGCTGACGCCGAGGAGGCGCGCCGCCTGGCCGAGTCGATATGTGACCATGCGAGGATTCTGAGAGCAAAACCTCGAAGCCGCAAGGATCCAATGGGAGAATCCTCGACTCGCCCGCGGCCCGGTTCAGACCTGATCGCGCGGGATCTCCGCGTGGAAACCTCGCTCCGCGATGGTTAGGTCGCCCTCCCGCGCTTCGACCGTCGCGCGGACGATGAACGAGGTGGGGGTGCATTCCATCGAGGACACGGTGCGCACGTGGACCGACCAATCGCCACGGTGGCGCTCGACCTCGTGCTCGATCACCGCGCGGGCCGAGGCCGGATCGTCGTCGCGGATCGTGAAGCGTTCGCGAACCGCGTGCGCCAGCACGAGGTCGATCTCGTCGATGCGGTACTGCGCCGGCCGGCCGTCCGGCCCGACGCCGCTGTTGCTTTGGATCGTCACCGTTCGGCGCGCGACGTCCCGCTCGACGCGCCGGTGATCGTGGTCCGGATGCAGGTCGACGAGCGCCACGCTCCGCGCCGCCTCGGGATCGGGAAGCGGAGGCAGCAGGACGGCGGCGCGGGGAAGGGTCGGCAGCACGAGGCGCGCGCTCGCCGGAGCGAACGTGAGGGCGGCGGGGCGCGGCGACGGCCAGGCGATGGGCCACCACGCGGTCGACAGGGCGAGTCGCAGCCGGCGGCCCGGAAGGAAGGCGTGGCCGCAGTGGTTCAGGCGGACCTCGATCCGGTACGACCGCCCCGGCTCGAGCGGCGCGGGGCGCTCGTGGCCGTCTCGGTGGGTGAGGTTCAGGATCCCGTACGTGACGAGCAGCGACGCTCCGTCCTCGTCGACGTCGTTCAAACGCACGGCGAGCTGCGCGACCGGCTCGTCGCTCGACAGGATCGCGGTGAAGACCGGCTCACCGAGGATCTCGAGCCGCTCCGTGAGCCGGGAGCCGTCGAACACGACCGACTTGCCGTCATCCGCGCGCTGGTCGTCCGGATCGTCGCCGCGCTCGCCGAACGAGCACCAGGTGCCGCCGAGCAGACCGGTCGACGCGGGGGAACGGACCTGGAGCGTGGCGTCCGCGTCGGCCGCGACCCCCGCGTCCGCGTCGACGAGCGCGTGACGATCCAGGCGGAAGGCGCGCTCGGCGACGTCGACCGGCGGCCAGGAGGTCACTCCGACGAAGCGTCCCTCGCGACGATCGTGCGCCGGCGTCGGACGCGTCGACTCCTGGATGTAGGCACGGAGCATCGGGTCGTTCATCACGCCGGTGTCGATCCCTTTCAGCCAGTGGTCCCACCAGCGCAGCGCCTCCCTCAGGAACCCGATCGCGGGACCGGGCCGCGCCTCGTGCGGATAGAGGTGCGCCCACGGTCCGACCAGCCCCCGTCGCGGGGCGGAGAGCCCCTCGAGCAGGCGGAAGACCGCGTTGGTGTAGCCGTCGGCCCAGCCGCCGACCGCGAGGACCGGGCATTCGATCGCGTCGAACTCCTCGGCGATCGAGCCCTGCTTCCAGTACTCGTCGCGTCGCTGGTGCCGCAGCCAGGTCTCGACCGGGAACTCGAGGGCGCGAATGCGCGCGAGCCAGACGTCGCGCCAGCGGTCGCCGACGAGGGAGGGATCGGGAGGCTGGGCGAGGAGCGTGAGGAGGTGCGACCCCCAGCGGAGGTTCTCGTTCAGGAGGCAACCGCCCATGTAATGCGCGTCGTCCGTGTAGCGGTCGTCGGACGCGCAGACCACGATGATCGCCTTCAGGGACGGGGGTCGCATCGCGCCGATCTGGAGCGCGTTGAAGCCGCCCCACGATTTGCCGATCATTCCGACCGAGCCGCTGCACCACGGCTGCGACGCGATCCACGCGACCACTTGCCGGCCGTCCTCCTGCTCGCGAAGCGTGTACTCGTCACCGAGCTGCCCCTCGGAGTCGCCGGTCCCGCGCAGGTCGACGCGGATGGCCACGTATCCGTGGCCCGCGAAGTAGCGATGCATGCGCTCGTCGCGCGGGCGCGTACCGTCGCGCTTGCGGTACGGGAGGTACTCGAGGACCGCGGGCAGCGGCGTCCGATCGGCGTCGTGGGGGATCCACGCGCGGGCAGCCAGGTGGACGCCGTCGTCGATGGGGATCTCGAGGTGCTCGATCTCCCGAACCTCGTGAGGGAAGCGATCGACGACGCGCAACGTGAGCTCTCCGTTCTCTCGCGGGGCGCGAGCGGGTGTCTCTAGAATCGGCAACGCGGACCCGAACGGGCATTCTATGACTTCGGATGCGGCGGTCCGTCATCGACGTCATGCCGAGCTGGAGCGGTGTCGTGATGCAGAAGGTCCTCATTCCCTTTCCCACCGAGTGGGACCGCCGTCACCTCGAAGGCTGCCCGCGATGGGCCGAGCGGTTCGACGTCATCTTCGGCGAGCCCGCCGACGAGGACTGCCGCGACGACTTCGACGTCCCGGCCTACGTCGAGCGCGTCGCCGCCGAGCTCGCCGGGAAGATCGCGGGAGTCTTCAGCTCGAGCGACTACCCGGGCGCGGCCGCCGCCGCCGCGATCGCCGAGCGGCTGGCGCTGCCGGGCCCGTCCACCGCCGCCGTGCTCGCGGCCGCGCACAAGCTCCGTTGTCGCGAGATCGGGCGGGCCGCGGTCCCCGAGGCGACGCCCCCGTTCGCTCGCGTCGACCCGGATCGTCCCGAGTCCCCCTTCTACCCGTGCTTCGTGAAGCCGGCGAAGGGCGCGTTCTCCCGCCTCACCGGACGCGTCGAGAACGGCGACGAGCTCCGCGCGTTCCTCGCGCGGCCCGCGGTGGAGTCGTTTCGATCGTCCTACCTGCGCATCTTCGACGAGATCCTGCGGGAGTGGTCGGACATCCGCGTGAGCGGCGGCGACTTCGTGGCGGAAGGTCTGATCGACGGGAGGCTCGTCACGCTCGAGGGCTTCGTCGTCGACGGGCGGATGACCACGCTCGGCATCACCGACTCGATCACCGACCCGAGCACGGGGAGCTTCCTGCGGTTCGACTATCCGTCTTCCTTGCCGGACGACGTCCAGGCCCGCGTTCGCGACGTCGCCGAGCGCCTGGTCGTCGCGATCGGCCTCGAGCGAACGATGTTCAACGTCGAGCTGTTCGTTCGCCCCGACAACGGGAAGATCTCGGTCGTCGAGGTGAATCCGCGCATGTGCGGCCAGTTCGCCGACCTCTACGAGAAGGTCGACGGACGGAACGGCTACGAGATCGCGCTGGCGCTCGCGGTCGGCGACGTCCCGGTGCTCCCTCGCGGCGAGGGAAGGTATGCGGCGGCGTCGAGCTTCCCGATGCGCGTGTTCGAGCCGGTCCGCGTCGCGCGGTGTCCGGACGAGGCGCGGGTGCGCGACGCGGAATCGAAGCGGCCGGGGACGATGGTCTGGATCGAGTGCGCGCCGGGACAGGTGCTCCTCGACGACGACGCGGTGGAGGACGGCCGCAGCGTCCGCTACGCCGTCGTGAACGTCGGCGGCGCCGACCTCGACGACGTGGTCCGTGCCAAGGAGACGGTCGAGCACGCGCTCGCGTTCCGCGTCGAGGGGATCGAGTAGCGGGGCTGGCGTCCGCGTCCTTCGCGCCTCCGACGCCATCGTTCGAATTCGTGAGAAACATCCTCGCTGCCGCACCGCTCTCGGCGATGCAACGGACAACCGGTGGCCGCGGTGGGCAACGGGGACCGCGAGCCCTTGGAGGTTTCTCGATGTCGCATCCTTCATGCATCGGATTGGTGCTCGTCCCGTTCCTCGGGCTCGCCTTCGCGGTCGGCTCTGCGCCCGCGCAGGACGGATCGACCTGTGTCGCCGAGCCGGTGTGCGGCTCGGCGGCGGACGATGACTACCGGTACCTCGACAACGTCGAGGGGACGAACATCGATCTCGTGTTCGCTCCGGTGCGTCCCATGGTCCTGGTGGGCGACGACCTGTACGCGGTCAACGCGCACGACAGCACGGTGGTCCATTACGACTTGGCGTTGAATGCCGAGTGGTTCTCGACTCCGTGGGGGCCGGTGTCGATCGCCTACTGGGCCGCACAGGACCAGCTTCTCGTCGTCTGCCGTGGCACGTACGCGCTGGCGCGCCTCGACCGTGCGACGGGAGAGCTCGTCGACCTGCTGTCGCTTCCGGCGGAACCGGCGGACGTCGTGATCGACGACCCGACGAGCCGCGCGTTCATCTCGTGCGCGGCCGCGGAGGTCGTGGTCGAGGTCGACCTCGTCATGAACACGATCGCCGCCGAACGACCGGCGAACTGGAAGCATCCGTTCTTCCTGAGCCACGACGCGACGACGAACAGCGTGTTCGTGACCCCTCTCTTCTCCGGGAACAACACGACGGTCGACAAAGGGCAAAACGCGTTCGACCCCGGACCGCGGGGGGTCCTCGACCTCTCGGACCCGTCGGTGATCGACTCGACCGTGGCCGGCGCGGACCTGCCGGACGAGGACGTGTTCCGCATCGGCCTCTCGAGCGGAACCGTGAACGCCGTCGCGCGCGGGCTGGGGACGATCCTCTTCGCGCACGGCGTGAACCCGATCTCGCGCGAGCTGTGGGTGCTGAACACCGACGCGAACAACGTCGAATCGAACGCGGGCGGCGAGCCGGGGATCCGCGGCGCGTTCGCCGAGAACCGCGTCTCGATCCTGCCGCCGGGCGGCCCGCCGCGCTTCGTCGACGTCGGCGACGACGCCGTCTTCACGGACGGGCCGATCGGGCAGCCGTACGCCCTCGCGTTCGACGATGCCGACGGCGACGCGTGGATCTGCGGGATGCTGACGGACAACGTCGCCGAGCTCGATTCGACCGGCGCGCTCGTGCGGCAGTGGAACGTCGGGAGCATCCCCCGTGGTCTCTTGAAGCGCCCCGGCAAGAACCAGCTCGTCGTCTATTGCTGGGGCTCGAACGAGATCGAGGTCTATCGGCTCGCCCCGGCCGAACCGGAGATCTACGCGACGCTGGAGCTCGGGTTCGATCCGACGACCGAGAAGCGCAAGCTCGGACGCGCGATCTTCTACGACGGCCGCCGCTCGGGCAACGGGCTCTCGTGCGCGACGTGCCACGTCGACGGCCGCATGGACTTCCTCGGGTGGGACCTCTCCAACCTCCCGCACGATGACAAGGGCGTGCTCACCACGCAGACGCTGCGGAACATCGAGGCGACGCTGCCGTACCACTGGCGCGGCGAGCGGCGCGACCTGGACGCGTTCAACGGTGCCTTCGACGGCTTGCTCGGTGGAACGGAGCTCGACGACGACGAGGGCGGCGAGCTCGAGCAGTTCAAGGCGTACGTGTTCGGCCTCTTCGACGACGCGAACCCGAACGAGGACGAGGAGCGCGTGCTTCGGTGGGCGGGCTCCGGACCGGACCCGATCTGCGGGCAGACGCTCTACTTCGACAAGTGCTCGGTCGGCCCGCGCTCCTGCGCGGGCTGCCACGCGCCGCCGCTCGGCACCACGCACGACGTCTTTCGCGACGAAGCCGCCGCGGATCCGCCGGAGCGGGTGCACTTCAAGATCGCCCCGTTCTCGACCGGGGCGTGGCGCAAGCAGCAGCCGGTCGACTTCATCACGCTGCAGGACCCCGGCCCGAACCCCGACGACCGCCGCGCGATGCTCGGGTTCGGGTTCTCGGCGAGCGGCATGGCCGACAACTTGATCGACTTCTTCACCCAAGACAACGTCGCGTTCGATCCGGCGGAGCGCGAGAACGTCGACGCGTTCCTGATCCGCTTCGACACCGGCCTGGCCCCGGCCGTCCATCGCGCCACGCTGCTCGGTCCCAGCGACCCAGCGACGGCGGAGACGCGCATCGCCACGTACCTCCTCCCGCAGGTCGCCGCACGCAACTGCGACCTCGCGGTCTTCGGCACGGTGCTCATCGAAGGCGAGCTCGCGCCGCGCGCGCTGCGGTGGTACTTCGATCGAAGCGTCGGGTCGTCCGGGGCGTTCGTCGCCGAGGACTCGACCGTCCTCCCGCGCGACCTCGCGTTCTTCCGCGATCAGGCCGACGCCGGCCGCCGCAACACGTTCGTCGGGCTGCCCGTCGGGATGGGAAGGCGCTGGGGCGTCGACTCGGATCGAGACGAACTCCTCAACGTCGATGAGTCGGTTTGGAGCACGGACCCTCACGTCGCGGACCACGACGGCGACGGCTACCCCGACGGTCATGAGGTGCAAAACGAAGGCGACCCCGTGGACGCCATGACCGGCTCGATGGACTCGAAGTCACCGCTGCTCACCGGCCCGACGCTGCTCTGGACCACTGCGTCGGTGGCGAAGCTGCGGGCCGAGACCGACGAGCCGTGCCGCCTCAGCGTCACGTACTACGACACCGACGTCGGCGTCCCGAATCCGGTGTTCGCGGTGATCGACTCGGACGTGTTCGAGACGAACCACACGATCCTCCTGCGGGACCTGAAGCCGGGCCGGATCTACGCGGTCTCGATCACCGCGCGCGATCACGGCAACCACGCCGCCACCTCGAGCCTCGCGGGCGGCGTCACGACGCGCGCGCACTTCAACCCGGACGGCAGCGTCGTCTCGGACGTGACGGCCGTCGTCGTCGACACCCAGCCGACCTCGATGCGGATCGTGGTCACCGCTGCGCTCGGATTGAAAGGAGGCGGCCTTGCCACGAACCACGCCGTCGAGCTCGACGTCTATCGCGTGACCACGGCGATCGTGGGCGGGGAGCACGTCAAGACGTACGACCCGGTCGCGTTCGGGCTCCTCGGCTCGACCTCCGCGTCGCCGCCGGGAGTCTCGTCGCTCGTCCTCGACGTGCCGGGCCTCACCGCCGGTCAACTCGTGTCGATCGGCGTGGCGACCGTGGTCGAGGCCCCCGAAGGGCCGGCGCCGATTCGGACGACGTGGAGCATGCCGAGCAGCAACCCGGATGCGTTGATCCTCGAGGTCCCGTTCTCGCCGTAGGAGCGCGTCACGCGTCCGGGTCGCGACCGCCGGTTCCCTTCCGCGCCTTGTCGCACTCCACCGCCAGCGCCGCTCGGGCGCGGTAAAAGAGCGTCCGGCAGGCAGTCGACGACCGCTCGAGCACCGCCGCGACCTCTTCGTAGGGGAGCCGCTCGACCATGCGCAGGAAGAGGACGCGCCGATACGGCACGGGCAGCGCGTCGAACGCGGCGGCGAGCACGCGGAACTCGTCGGCCCAGGCGACGCGCGTCGCGGGATCGGGCGACACGCTCGCGATCTGCTCCGCGTGCGGCGGCAGCGGGATCTCTCGTTGGCGCTTCGCCGCCCCGAAGAAGCGCCCCTTCTCCCGCACGTTGTTCTCGAGGATCCTGATCAGCCACGCGGTGAACTTCGCGTCGTCCTCTCCATCGAACTCGGAGATGTAGCGAAGCGCGGAGAGATACGTGCTCTGCAGCACGTCGGAGACGCGGACCCGCGCGCGCAGGTCATGGCCGAGCCGCAGCTCGGCGAGGTCGCGAAGCCGCTCTTCGTTCCGCTCGAGGAGGCGCGCCAGCGCTTCGCGATCGCCGCGGCGCGCTCGTCTCAGATCGTCCAACGGGATCGCGTCCACCGGTGCCTCCGCGGTTATTGTGCTGGAACCGCCGGCGATGGCGACGCCAATCTTTCATGCTCGCCTGCGCCTTTGGACCGAGGAGGCAGGCGATTCAGGCGAAACATCGGCGGCGCGAATCCGCTCTCGGGGGCGGGCATTCCGTCGGGACGTTCCGTCGAAGTTTGCCGAGGCCCGCTGAATCCCATTGGACGTTGCGGTCCGTGGAGGTCGATCGATGAGAAAGGCGCGTTCGAGCTCGACGTCTTGCATGCTCCTCGCCGCGAGCCTCCTCGCGCCGAGCGGCGGCGCGGATCCGCCGGCGGCGTACCTCGAGCTGGGGACCGCGACCGGGGAACCGGAGGATCCGATCGTGTGGCACGAGGTGCCGCCGGCCGCGATCTCGCGCGCGGTGATCGGCATCGACGCGCCCGTCGGGGCGTGGGCCACCCTGCTGATGGAGGCGCACCTCGTCCGGCCTCCGGAGGGCGAGCTGCTCGTGCTCTACGAGGAGCTCATCGGCGACTTCCCGTTCCTCGAGGAGTCCCCGTCGCAGATCGTCGTGCGGGAGGGGCTGACCGGCAACGCGGTGCTCCACGTGGCGCAGGGGATCTTCGACGTCGCCTTCGCCAAGCCGACCGCGCAGGGGACCGACGTCCAGGTTCGCCGGTGGTACCAACCGATCATCGACGTGGATGGAGACCTGGACGAGTTCGCTCGCCGCATCTGGTACACGGACGCGACCACGTGGATCATCGAGTCGGCCAACGGCATCCTCGGGGTGTGGCGGCCGCTCGTCGCCGACTGCGCGGAGGACGAGTCGGGGAGCGGCAGCGAGTCGTTCGACCTCGACCTCGCTTCGGTCTGGGAGGCGGGCGTGGACCTCAAGGACGACGCGGGAGCGGCCTTCCTGGCGGAGCCGGGTCGGATGCGCGAGGCGATCCGCGTCGGTTTGGGATTGAAGCTCCAGGCGCTCGTCGTCACCAGCTCGCTCAACGAGCCCTCCGACTTCACGTTGCCGGAGGATCAGCTCGACACGGGGCTCGACGGGATCGCGAGCGGCAAGGCCGAGATCGACTTCGGGCTGTCGGAGCCGATCGTGATCCATGTCACGGTCGGTCCCGGCTTCACCGACGTCTACCCGTGGATCAAGGAACCGGGGCCGTTCGAGGTCTCGGCCAACGCGTCGCACAGCTTCATGACGCACCTGACGCCGACGCTCGAGTCGTCCATCACCGTGATGATGAGCGGATCGGGACAGTCGTTCACGTGGCCGCTCGTCTACGACGGGCCCGGGCGCGCGCGCGTCGACGTGCCGATCGACGCTCCGAGCGGCCTCGGCCACGTCGTCGCGATCGCCAATCCGTTCGCGCTGCTGGGCGTCGTCATCGGCGAGATGCCGATCGTCATTCATCCGGAGGAGTGACGTCCGCCGGAGTCGTGGCGCGCGGGCCCGCCTCGGGGTCCAGACGGGCCTCGAACGCGGCGACCTGTGCCGCCCACGTCGCGTTCCCGGCCCAGCCGAGCCGGTCGCCGAGGGCCCGGAGCGGCGCGAGGCCCGCCCGGAGCGCGAACGTGTCCTCGTCGAGGGAAGCGAGGCACGCGGCGTGGTACCGCGCCTCGAGCTCCTGGGCCGGAGTCATCGGCCGCCTGCCGCGCGCGTTCTCGTCGAACAGCTCGCCCACCGTCCCGCGGGCGAGCCGCAGACGCTCGCGCGTCTCGGAGTCGAGCCTGCCGTTCCGGCGGAGCGCGGCATCGATGAAGACGCGGACGTACTTCACGAGCCGGAGGCGGGCGTGAATCGCGTCGCGGGACGCACGCACGGCGTCGCGAAGGTGAGCGTACGCCTCCCCGTTGGCTCGCACACGGTCCGGCCCGCTCGCGCGGCCCGCTTCCCAGAACGACACCTCGGCCAACGCGGTGCTGGCATTCGCGCGCGCGCTCTCGAGCCGCGAACCGGCGAGCAGCCGCTCCGCCCGCGCGCGCATGTCGGCGCGAAGCTCCGTCATTCGACGCTCCAGGTCGTCGCCCGCGGCGGGCCCTTCGCGCGACTCCCTTTCGTCTCGTTCCCGCTGAAGGCGAACGTGGTCGTTGGCGGCGCAGATGAGCCGCAGCCCCTCGGCTTCGTCCCGCATCGCCTTCCATCGTCCGCGCCGGGCGAGATCGTCCAGCCGCGCCATCGCGTCATCGATGCGACCCTGTTGGAGCGCCCATCGGGCGACGAAGAGTCGAAACGAGTCGTCACCCGCCGCGATCGGCGTCCACTCCTCGACCTTCGCCTCGACGGCTGCGACGTCGTTCCGGAACGTCAGGATCGTGAGGAGGTTCACGTGGTCCCACGTCGAGCGATCGGCGGGAGGGATGCGCTCGTACGCCGCCTCCGCCGCGTCGAGGTCCCCGCTCGCGAGGTGGATCTGCACGCGGTGCCGCTCGACGATCGGGTCGTGACGACGGTGCCGCGGCAACGCCTCGAGCGCGGCCAACGCGAGCTCCGGCTCGTCCTCGTCGAGGTACTGGTACGCGCGGGCGAGCTGGACGTGGAAGTCGTCGGGGAACGCACCGGCGAGGGCGAGCTCATCCCGCCGCGTCGCGAGGTCGCTGCCGACCAGGCGCAGCACGACGAAGGTGAGAGCGTGATCCAGGGGGGACTCGGCCGCGATCGCGCGCGGGACGTCGACGGGGCGATCGAGCAGCGCGCGAAGCGCGGCGCTGGCGCGCGTCGAGCCGAAGCGACGTTCGAACCGTTCCAGGCCGTCGCGCGTGGCGGCATCTCCGTCGAGCTGGAGACGGGCGAAGACGAGAGCGATCGCCGCGCGACGAGGCTCGACGGCGAGTGAGCTCGTCTCGATCTCGACGGAGCGCACGAGCCGCGCGAGGGAACCGAACCCGTGGACTTCGCCGCGGCTCATGAGGAGATCGATCAGCGCTTCGACGGCGCGGCGCGCGTCGAGCTCGTCGCGGAGGGTCGCGACCACCGCCGACCGCGGCGACGATGCCTCGAGCATCGAGAGCCTCTCGCCGGCCGCGTCGAGGTCCCGGCGCTCGAAGTCGGCCATCACGGCCGCGGCGCCGTCGCGGAGCAGCCGCGCGTTCTGCCGCGACCGGCGCGTCGCGTCCGCGGCCAACGCCGCCGCGACCACGAGGAGCGCGCCGATCGTCGCGCTGGCGCGACGATGACGAACGACGCGCCGGCCGGCGCGCGTGACCGGACCGATCCGCCGCGCCCGCACGGGTTCGTTCCTCATGTAGCGTTCGAGGTCGTCCGCGAGCTCGGCCGCGGTCGCGTAACGACGGCCCGGGTCGTGCTCGATCGCGCGCTGGACCACCGCCTCGAGGTCACGGTCGGCGCGCGCGAGGCCGAGGGAGGGCGGCTCTTCCGTCAGGATCTGCCGGACCACTGCCTCGGTCTCCTCGGCGTCACGCAGCCGGCGGCCGGTGAGCAGCTCGAACAGCGTGGCGCCGAGCGCGAAGACGTCGATGCGGGCGTCGAGTCGACCGTGCGCGCCGCGGACCTGCTCCGGCGCGACGTAGGCGAGCGTGCCGACGATCGCGTCCTGCCCCGACGTGGTGTGCGACGTCGGCTCGCGCGCGAGCCCGAAGTCGACGAGGTACGGCACGTCCCCGTCGAGGATGACGTTGGCCGGCTTCACGTCGCGGTGGAGGACGCCGCACGCGTGCGCCTCCTGGAGGGCGCGCGCGATGGCGGCGCCGATCCGCGCCGCCTCTCGCGCGGGCAGTCGACCGACGCGTGCATCGTCGAGGCTCGGGCCGCCGAGCCACTTCATCGCGACGTACACGTGGCCCCGCTCCTCGCCGACCGCGATGATCGGGACGATGTTCGCGTGATCGATGCCGCTGACGAGCGTCGCCTCGCGCTCCAGGCGGGCGCGCGCCCGGCGGTCGCCGAGCCGGTCGGGGCGCAGCACCTTCAGCGCGACCGGACGCCGGAGACCGTCCTGCTCGGCCAGGTAGACCCGGCCCATGCCACCCTCGCCCAGGAGCCCCTTCAGCGTGAACGGCCCGAGGCGTCGCAGATCCGCCGGATCGCCGGGATCGGGCGGGTCGAGGCGGCTCACGGCGAGCGGATCGTGGTCGAGGATCTCACGGACGCGGGCGACGAGGTCGGGACGGTCCGCGCACAACGTCTCCAGGTCCGGCTCCTCGCCCCGATCGAGCGCTTCGTACCAACGCTCGAGCAGGCGCAGCACGTGATCCTCTTGCTCGACGCTCATCGTGCGCGATCCTCCGTCGCGAACCGGTCGAACGGCATGGTAGGGCCCGCGCGAGAATAACCTTCCACGACCCACGGGGACGGCCGCCCCGCGGAGCGCCCGCTCACTGCAGCCCGACGACCCGTCCTTCCACGAGGTCGATCGCTTCCGCGAGCGGGGCCTTCGGCAAGCCCGGCATGCGCATCACCTCACCGGTCAGGACGACGAGGAATCCGGCGCCCGCGTTGATCTGGACGTTGCGGACGGTGACCGTGAAGTCCGCGGGGCGCCCGCGCAGCTTCGGATCGTCGGAGAGCGAGTTCTGCGTCTTCGCGATGCAGATCGGCAGGCGGTCGTAGCCGAGGCGCCGGACGTCCTCGAGGTCGCGCAGCGCCGTCTTGGTGAAAGCGACGCTCTGTGCGCCGTACATCTTCTGCGCGACCTTGTGGATCTTGTCCGGGATCGAGTCCTCGAGGTCGTACAGGAAGGTCGGCTCGCGACCTCCCTCGCCGGCGCGCTCCATGACGAGCTCCGCGAGCGCGCGCGCGCCTTCGCCGCCGAGGGCGAAGTGATCGCTGACCGCGAACGGAATCGAATGGCGCCGGCAGTGGTCGGCGACGATCGCGATCTCCTCGTCGGTGTCGCTCCCGAATCGATTCAGCGCGACGATCGGCGGCTGGCCGAAGTGCTCGATGTTCTCGACGTGTTTCTGGAGGTTCGGAAGCCCGAGCTGCACCGCGCGTGCATCGGAATGGTCGAGGTCGGTCAACGCGGTCCCGCCGTGCATCTTCAACGCGCGTACCGTCGCGACGAGCACGACGGCCGCCGTCTTCAGGCCGGCCGCGCGGCACTTGATGTCGAAGAACTTCTCGGCCCCGAGGTCGAACGCGAAGCCGGCCTCGGTCACCGCCCAATCGGCGAGGTGCATCGCGACTCGAGTGGCGATGACGCTGTTGCAGCCGTGCGCGATGTTGGCGAACGGACCGCCGTGGATGAGGGCGGGGGTTCCTTCGAGCGTCTGCACGAGGTTCGGCATGATCGCCTCGCGCAGCAGCGCGAGCATCGCACCGGTTCCGTGGAGCTTGCCGGCGGTGACCGGCTCGCCGTCGTACGTGAACGCGACGAGCGTCCGATCGATTCGAGCGCGGAGGTCCTCGATCCCGTCCGCGAGGCAGAGCATCGCCATCACCTCCGAGGCGGCGGTGATGTCGAAGCCGGTCTCGCGCGGCACTCCCTGCAGCGTCCCGCCGAGTCCGACGATCACGTTGCGGAGCGAGCGATCGTTCATGTCGAGCACGCGCCGCCAGAGGATGCGGCGCGGATCGATCCGCAGCGGGTTCTTGTGATAGAGGTGGTTGTCGAGCAGCGCCGAGAGGAGGTTGTTCGCGGTCGTGACGGCGTGGAAGTCGCCGGTGAAGTGAAGGTTGATCCGACCGGCCGGCATCACCTGGCTGTAGCCGCCGCCGGTGGCTCCCCCCTTCACGCCCATGCACGGCCCGAGCGACGGCTCGCGCAGCGCCAGGCAGACCGTCTCGTCGAGTCGCGCCAACGCCTGTCCGAGCCCGATCGTCGTCGTCGTCTTCCCCTCGCCGGCCGGGGTCGGCGTGATCGCCGACACCAGGATGAGGCGAGGCTCGCGTTCACGCCGGCGGGGGCGCTCGAGGACCACGGGATCGATCTTCGCGACCTCGCGGCCGAACGGGAGCACCTCGTCCGGCTGAAGCCCGAGATCGGCCGCGACCTCGGCGATGGGTCGCGGCGTGACGGAGCGTGCGATGTCGACGTCGGAGAGCATGGCTGACCTCGCGGGAGCAGTGCCCGGGAGGATAGCAACCCGATGAGGGTTCACGACGCCGGTCGTCGACTCGAACGGACCCGGCGCCTCCCGCGCGCCGCCGGCGGGAGAGCCTCCGGTTCCGCGGGTCAGGGCTGGGTCACGGACAGTCCGTTCGAGGCGGCCACGCCGAGCGCCGCCGCGGGGTCGGAAACCAACACCTGGAAGAAGAAGGACGTGCCCGACGGGATGCCGGCCGGCCAGGTCGGCGGCAACGTCGAGGTGCCGGCGGCGCTGGTCGAGACCGCGACCACCACGTCCGGGCTCGGCACCAGGGTTCCGCCGAGGAACGGCAGGTCGACCCGTGAGAAGCCCAGGACGATCAGCGCCGGCGCGTTCGCCGCCGCGTGCTCGAGCCGGATCGAGATCGTGTTGCCCGCGATCGGCGCGCCGTGACCGTACAGCGCGGGATCACCGGCGACGCCCGGCTCGGCGAGGCCGAGGTTGGCCCATGCGCCCGGGAGCAGGTCGTTGATCGCGCGGTGGACGACCCGCTGAACGTACGGAGTGGGAGCCGGGCGCAGGTCGAGCCAGAATGCCCGGCTGACGTTGTGGAGGGTGGAGACCCGCGGCAGCTCCTCGGGGAGCGAGCCGCTCGTGATCTGGATGCCCGCGGGATCGAGGGTCGCGCCCGAGTAGGACACGCGGCCACCGTAGACGTCGCCGCGATGCTGATCGACGATGCCGTTCAAGCGATAGTCGACCCACAACACGAGGAACTGCGAGCCGTCGTCGGTCACGGCGGGGAAGGACTGATGGTTCGGCTGATCGCAGATCACGAACTCCGGCGTGGGCATGCTCGCGTTCGCCTCGAGCAGGCGTCCTTCGACGCGCTCGTCGTTGATGTCCGAGTCATCGACCCATGCGATCAACGCGACGTCGCCGGCGGCCGCGACGTGGTGCGCGAAACCACGGCCGGCGCTCACCTGGAAGTCGGCCGCGGGCAGCGTGCCGTCCGGCCGCACGAAGCGCGCGCGGATCGCCGACGAGGGGCTGTCGTGCGTCGGCCGTCGCGTCCAGGTGGCGAGCCAGCCGGCGCCGAACCGCGTGAGCACCGGCGTCTCCACCCAGTTGTTCCCGAGTACGAGGCTCGTGGCGTCGAGGACGGTCCCGTTCGAGTCGATCCGCCGCGCGTGAAGCTGGTTCAGGTCTCCCGAGAACAACACCGGACCCGCGACCAGGAAGACTCCATCGTGCCCCGCCGCGGCCACCGCACCGGATGACGGGAACAGCGCGATGGGCTGCGGGTCGAGCGGCGTGAGATCGGCGCCGAAGCGCCGCGCCGCGAGATGGTTCGACGGGTCGTTCCACGCGACCAGCAGGCGCGAGCCGTCGAAGGCGACGACCGGAAGGTAGCTCCACGTCCCCGGTCCGCTGGTCACGATCACCGGCTCGGCGTCGAGCGCGTCGCCGTGCTCGCCGACCCGCTGCAGCAGCACGCGCGAGTCGAACGCATCGCGACGCACGTAGACCAGGTAATGCGCGGCGGGCGTGGTCACGGTCTGGACGCGTTCCTGTCGGCCCCATCCGAGTCCGACGGCCTCGATCGCGCCCGGCGTGCCGGCGGCGTCGACTTGGACGGCCATCGAATCCTCGTGAAACCCGTTCGAGCGCCGCTGGAAGGCGAGCTGAGTCGCGCCGCCCGCACCAGCGACGGCGGGAAACCACTCGTCGGACGGATTGGAGGTGGCGTTGATCGGGGTCGGGTCGAGCACCTGGCCGGCAGCAGAGACGCGCACCACGTACACCTCGCCGGGAGTGAACAGGGTGTCCGAGGCGGAGAAGGTCGTGCTGAACGAGGTCCCGTTCCACGCGATCGCGGGCGGGTTCTGGCCGTCGAAGTCGGCGGTGGACACCGTGATTCCACTCGGGTCGAGCAGAGCGCCGCCCATGCCCACGCGCCACGCCTTCAGGCCGGACAGGATCATCGCGGTCGAGCCGTCGCTCGCGGCGTGCGGGACCTGGCTCGAGCCGCCCGTGATCTGGATGGGGCTGCCGATCGGCGCGAGCGTGGACGACAGGCGGCGATAGCGCGGGCCGCTGTTCAACTCGAGCCAGGTGAGCAGCAGCTCGCCGCCCAGCGGGACGATCTCCGGCGTGCGCGGACCGAACGCGACGTTGTTGTGCTCGTGGAGCGTCGGCCACGACGGGTCGAGGACCACGCCGGCGTCGCTCACCCGAGTGCCCTTGATCGACGGACGGAGGTTCACCGGGTTGAAGTCTTCCCACACCACGACCCAGTCTCCATTGCGGCCGAGGACGGACGGGAAGTCGCCGGCGTAGTTGGAGGGCGTGTTCGGCTGCATGCGGATGGGGAGCGGCGTCGCGTCCAGGACCGTGCCGTCGGCAGCGACGCGCACCCCCACGATGTCGTTGAAGAAGTACCAGTCCGGACGCTCGGTGACGAACACCACGAGCCACTTGCCGCCGTCCCAGGCCGCCCGCGGGCGCCGTTGGTTGCGACCGAGATTGCAGATCACGATCGGGCTCGGGTCGAGCAGGTTCCCGGCTGCGTCGAGGCGCGCGCCGTAGATGTCGCGCTGGTTGCCGAGCAGGTTCTCGCCGCCGGCGTCGATGTACGGACCGATCACCGTGCGCTCCTCTTCCCAGACCATGAGGTAACCGGTGCCGCCCGGCGCGATCTGGACGTGCGACTGGTCGTCGATCGCGAGGGTCGAGGTCGTGTCGCCGGCGAGCGGGACGGCGCCGTCCTGCGCGGCGCTGACGGGAGCGAGCAAGCTGAGGGCACCCGCGAAGAGGGCGTGACGAACGTGGAGCATGGCTTGAGGTTCCATCTGCGACGAGAAAGATGAGGATGGCCGTCGCTGCGGCTCAGGCTGGACAGGTTCGACGATGCGTCTGTCTCTGGATCGCGCCGGCACCTATGCAGAGCCATGCGCCGCAGAAGCCCGAATGCTGTCAGGAATCATGCCGCGTTTCGCTTCACCAAGAGGACGACGCCTCGCCCGGTCACGGTCGCGCCGAGACTCGCGGCGGAGCAGGACGCGAGGTCGAGGATCTCTGGTAGGCTCGCTGGCCGGAGCGCGGTCAGGTACGAGAGAAAGGACGACGATGGCCAAGTCGAAGGAGGGCGGCGCGCCGTTCGCCAAGGATTTCGGCTACCTCGATCGGTTCCTCGCCGGAGTGACGGAGTACGCCGCCACGGCCGATGGCGGGCGCGGCGAGCGATTGCGCCGGCTCCTCGACGGCGAGATCGAACGTTGGCGGGAGATCGGCGCCCTGCTCCGCGGCGAGGCGTCGATCCCGCCCCCCGCCCCCGCCGCCCCCGCTGAGGCGGGCTCCGCGCCGACCGCGGCGGAGAACGACGCGGCGCGCGCGGCCGCGCCGTCCTCCGGCCCATTCGGGCTGACCGTCGGCAGCCTCCGCCGTCGCAGCGAGGCCTCCGAGTCCTGACCCGCGCGCAACCGCAGCGCGCCCCGAAGCCCCGTCGAAAGGAGAACATCATGCGGAGGATCCTGCTCCCCGCCTTCACTTTGATCCTCGTCAACTTCGCCGCGCCGCTCGCACGATCGACCGGCGCTCGCGACGTCCAGGCGTTCCTGGACGAGTACGCCGATCGGTTCACCGACTTGTACTACGCGGCGGCCCGGGCCGAATGGCGTGCGGCGACCGACGTCGACGACGTCAACACGCAGGCGTCGATCGATACCCAGAAGGTGCTGTCGCGGTACACCGGCGACGTGAACGTGATCGAGCGAGCGCGCGCGCTCCTGAAGCAGGACGGCGTCAGCGACCTGCAGCGCCGGCAGCTCGAGAAGATCCTGCTCATCGCGGCCGAGAACCCGCTGACGATTTCCGACGTCGTCGTCGCGCGCATCGAGGCGGAGGGACGCCAGAGCCAGACCCTCGACGGTTTCACCTTCCGCATGCAGCAGAAGGACGGCTCGACGAAGGAGGTCCGGCCGAACGACATCGACGAGATCCTCCGCACGTCGACCGACCTCGGCGAGCGGCGTCGCGCGTGGGACGCCGCGAAGTCGGTCGGCCCCGAGCTGCGCGACGGGCTCGTTCGGCTCCAGGTCCTCCGCAACGCCGTCGCGCGCGAGATGGGCTACTCCGGCTTCTTTGCGCTCCAGGTCGCTGACTACGGCATGACGCGCAAGGACATGATGGCGCTGATGGACGGCATCATCGAGGACATCCGACCGCTGTTCGAGCAGGTCCACTGCTGGACGAAGCACGAGCTCGCGAAGCGGTACGGGCAGCCCGTGCCGAAGCGGATCCCGGCCCACTGGCTCGGCAATCGCTGGGGTCAGGAGTGGCCGGGCCTGGTCGAGGGGATCGATCTCGATCCGCTGTTCGCGAAGATGACTCCGAAGCAGATCGTCGCGCACGGCGAGAACTTCTACGTCTCGATGGGGTTCCCCCGGCTGCCGGCGACCTTCTGGGAACTGTCCGACCTCTACGAGCTCCCGCCGGGCGCGACCCGCAAGAAGAACACGCACGCCAGCGCGTGGCACCTCGACCTGCACGACGACGTCCGGTCGCTGATGAGCGTGGTGCCCGACTTCAACTGGTTCACCACCACGCATCACGAGCTCGGGCACATCTACTACTACATCGCGTACTCGCGGCCGGAGGTGCCGGTGGTGCTGCGCGAAGGAGCGAACCGCGCGTTCCACGAGGGGATCGGCGAGCTGATCTCGCTCGCCGCGTCGCAGCGGGCGTACCTGCGGGACGTCGGGGTGCTGACGGCGGACGTCGAGATCGATGAGATCCGCTGGCTCCTGAACGACGCCATGACGTCGGTCGTCTTCCTCCCGTTCGCGGCCGGCGTGATGGCGCACTGGGAACACGACTTCTACGAGGAGAACCTGCCCGCGAAGGAGCTGAACCAGCGCTGGTGGGACTACAAGAAGCGTTACCAGGGGATCGACCCGCCGGACGTGGCGCGTGGCGAGGAGTTCTGCGACCCGGCGACGAAGACCCACGTCAACGACGACCCGGCGCAGTACTACGACTACGCCCTCGCCACCGTGCTGAAGTTCCAGTTCCACGACCACGTCGCGCGCAAGATCCTGAAGACCGATCCGCGCGACGCGAACTACCGCGGCAACCGGCAGATCGGCGAGTTCCTGCGATCGGTGCTCGCGGCCGGTGCCACGAAGGACTGGCGCAAGCTGCTCGAGGACGTGACCGGCGAGCCGATGTCGGGGCGCGCGATGCTCGAGTACTACGCGCCGCTCCTCGAGTGGCTGAAGAAGGAGAACGCGGGCCGCGACTGCTCGTTCCGCGGATGAGGCGAGCCGGTCGGGCGGCTCGCGCGCCGATCCTGTCGATGGTGGCGGCCTTTTCGATGCTGGCGACCGTCGCGCCCGCCACGGGGTACGCCCAGCAGGGTGACCAGGCGAGCGAGGAGCAGCCCGGGCTGCCGCCCGACCTCGTCGTTCCCGCGGCGCCGGTCGTGCCGCCCGATCGCGCGCTCGACACCATCGTGGTGAAGCCCGGCTTCCGCGTCGAACTCGTCGCGGCCGAGCCGCTGGTCGAGGACCCCGTCGCGATCGAGTTCGACGAGGACGGGCGTCTCTTCGTCGTCGAGATGCGCGGCTACATGCCGGACGTCGACGGCGCCGGAGAACGCGCTCCGGTCGGTCGCGTCGTCGTGCTCGACGACGAGGACGGCGACGGCGCGTTCGACTCGAGCACGATCTTCGTCGACCACCTCGTGCTGCCGCGTGCGATCGCGATCGCGCACGGCGGCGTCCTCGTCATCGAGCCGCCCGACCTGCTCTTCTTCCGCGACCGCGACGGCGACGGACGCGCCGACGAGATGCTCGTGCTCGAGACCGGCTTCGGCGGACTCCAGAGCCCGGAGCACGCGGGCAACGGTCTCTTGCGCGGCATCGACAACTGGATCCACCTCTCGCAGCATCCGTTTCGGTTCCGCTTCGACGGCGAACGGATCGTGACGCAGAAGACGCCGGGACACGGACAGTGGGGGATCGCGAAGGACGACGAGGGCCGGATCTTCTACACCACGAACAGCGACCCGCTGCGCGCCGACCTCGTGCCGCTCCACTACGCGTCGCGCAACCCGCACCTGTCGTCGCTGGACGGCGTGAACGTGCGCGTCTCCCACGACTTCGACACCTGGCCGATCCGCATGACGCCGGGCGTGAACCGAGGCTACCGCGAAGGGACGCTGCGCGACGACTTCACGCTGGCGCGCGTGACCGGCGCGTGCGGGCCGGAGATCTACCGCGGCGACCTGTTCCCGCCGGAGCATCGCGGCGACGCGTTCGTCTGCGAGCCGTGCGGCAACCTGATCAAGCGCTGCGTGATCGCGGCGGAGACGGGGGCGGACGGCGAGCGTCTCGTCGGGCGCGCGGCATACGAACGAAGCGACTTCCTCGCGTCGACCGACGAGCGGTTCCGGCCGGTGAACCTGCGCACGGGCCCGGACGGCTGTCTCTACGTCGCCGACATGTACCGCGGCGTGATCCAGCACCGTATCTTCGTGACGTCGTTTCTTCGCGAGCAAGTGATCGATCGCGGGCTCGAGCGGCCGATCGGGCTCGGCCGCATCTACCGCGTCGTCCCGGAGGGCGCGGCGCCGCGGGCTCGACCGCGGCTCTCGAGCGCGAGCGACGACGAGCTGGTTCGTCACCTCGCGAACCCTCAGGGTTGGTGGCGCGACACCGCGCAGCGGCTGCTCGTCGAGCGCCGCGCCGCCGGCGTCGAGGTCGAACTGCGCGCGTCCACGCGGCCGCCTCTCCTTCCCGTCACGCGCGTCCACGCGCTCTGGACGCTCGAGGGGCTCGGGCTCGTGACGCTCGACGACGTCGAGGCGGCGGCCGCGGACGAGAGCCCGCTCGTACGACGGACGGCGTTGCGGCTGGTCGAAGCGTTCCTCGACGCGCCGCGCGCGCTCGCGGTCGTCGCGCTCGGCACCGGCGACGCGGACGGCGGCGTCCGCGTCCAGGCCGTGCTGTCGCTCGGCGCGAGCCGCGACCCGCGGGCGCTCGAGCTGATGGTGGCGTTCCTCGACGAGCACGCCGCGTCGCCGCGCTCGCGCTCGGCCGCCGCCTCGGGACTGTTCGGCTGGGAGCTCGAGGTGCTCACCGACCTTCTCGCGTTGGACGCGTGGGCGGAGACCGGGCCCGGCCGCGACGACGTCGTGCGTCTCCTCGTCGACTGCATCTACCGCTCCGGCGATCGTGCGCGCCTCACCGAGCTCGTCGAGCTCGCCGCGACGCGCGCCGCTTCGAGCCCGTGGCAGGCGATCGCGGTCCTCAGCGCGCTCGGCGCCCACCTGCGTGTGGACGGCGAGCGGCCGCGAAACCTCGTCCTGCTGCGCGAGCCGCGCGGGTGGCCGCCGGTGGCGCCGGCGTCGGACGACCTCGCGCGATGCTTCGACCAGCTCGACGCGCGGCTGGCCTGGCCCGGCCGGGATGGAACCAACGTCGCGACCATCGTCCTCTCCGCGCTCGAGGTCGAGCGCGTCGAGCACGGCAAGCGCCTCTACGCGGTGGTCTGCGCGAGCTGCCACCAGGCGGATGGACGGGGGCAGCCCGGCACGGCACCGTCCCTGTCGGAGACCGAGGGGGTCGATGGATCGGAGGAGCGGCTCGTGCGCATCCTGCTTCATGGGCTCGGCGGCGAGTTGACGGTGGACGGCCAGGTCTGGAACGCCGACATGCCGCGCTCGGCCGCGCCGAGCGACGAGCAGATCGCGGCGTTGCTCACGTACGTCCGTCGCAGCTTCGGGAACGACGCTCCGCCGGTCTCGGCCGAGACCGTGAGGGGAATCCGGCGAGCGACCTCCGGTCGCTACGAGCCCTGGACCGAAGAGGAGCTGCGGCGCCTGCCGTGAATCGCTGTAACCTGACGACTTGCGGATCACCCAAGGGTTCTGCACGTCTTCCTCACGTCCCTCGCCAGGAGGCCCAAGATGGAACGCTCGCTCCTGATGATCGGCTGCGTCGCCGCGGCGTCGATGCTCGCGGTCGCCTTCTTCGCGGCCACGCGGGCCGCCGCCGATTCCGGCCCGTTCGAAGGCGACCCGACCCGCGGCGTCCCGCCGATCGATGCCGACGCCCCGGCCCACTTCGAGACCGCGACGTTCGCCCTCGGCTGATTCTGGGGCCCCGACTCCCAGTTCGGGAGTCTCGAAGGGGTGATCCGTACCCGAGTCGGGTACACCGGCGGCGAGACGAAGGACCCGACCTACGACCGCCTCGGCGACCACACCGAGTCGTTCCAGGTCGACTTCGACCCGAAGGCGATCACGTACGAGGAGCTCCTCCGGGTGTTCTGGAACGAACACGACCCGCACTCGCGCTGCTTCAGCACGCAATACAAGCCCGCGATCTTCTACGCGAACGAGGAACAGCGGAAGCTGGCCGAGCGCACCGCGGCGGAGATCGCGATGAAGAAGGGCGACGTGCGCACGGAGATCGTGACGCTGAAGACGTTCTATCGCGCCGAGGACTATCACCAGAAGTACTACCTGCGCGCATCGACGACGCTGATGGACGACTACCGGCGGATGTTCCCCAGCGAGCGAGCGTTCGTCGATTCGACCTCCGCCGCCCGCGCGAACGGCGTCTTCGGACGGAACGGGACCAAGGCGCGCTTCGAGAAGTTCGTCGATCGCCTCGGCCTCGGGGAGGCGAGCGTGAAGGAGCTGCGCGAGCGCGCGGCGCGGCTGCGATGACGGCGGCCGCGTCGATCGAGCGGATCCGCGGTCGTTTCCCCGCGCTCGAGCGCCGCCACGCGAAGTTTCCCGTGGCCTACTTCGATGGACCGGGCGGCACGCAGGTCTCGCGCTCGGTCGCCGAGGCGATGGTGGAGTACCTCTATCACCACAACGCGAACACGCACTGGAGCTACCCGACGAGCGAGGAGACGGATCGTCTGCTGGAGCAGGCGCGCGGCACGTTGGCCGACTTCCTCGGGTGCGGACCGGACGAGGTCGCGTTCGGCGCGAACATGACGACGCTTACGTTCCACGTCTCGCGTGCGCTCGGCCGCCGCATGGGTCGCGGCGACGAGATCGTCGTGACCGAGGCGAACCACGACGCCAACGTCGCGCCGTGGCGCGAGATCGCCGAGGAGCGCGGACTCGTGGTCCGAATGATTCGGATCGATCCGCGGACGGGGCAGCTCGATGGGGACGCGATGGCGAGGGCCATCACCGACCGCACGAAGGTGGTGGCGGTCGGGGCCGCCTCGAACGCGATCGGTGCGATCTATGACGTCGCGCGCGCGGCGGAGATGGCGAAGACGGCCGGCGCGTTGACCTTCGTCGACGCGGTCCACTTCGCGCCGCACGAGCTCGTCGACGTGGCGCGACTCGGTTGCGACCTTCTGTCGTGCTCGGCCTACAAGTTCTACGGGCCGCACGTCGGGGTGCTGTACGGCCGGCGCGAGCTCCTCGAGTCGCTCGACGTGCCGAAGGTGGCGCCGGCGCCGAACCATGCTCCCGAGAGGATGGAGACGGGGACGCAGAACCACGAAGGGATCGTCGGCGCCGCGGCGGCGGTCGACTTCCTGGCGTCGTTGTCCGCGTTGCCGTCGAGCGCTCCGCGTCGCGAGCGGCTCGCGGACGCGTTCGCCGCGATGCACGCGCACGGGCACGCCCTGCTCGTTCGCCTCACGAACGGGCTCGGTCGGATCGATGGCGTCCGGCTGTTCCCGCCGGAGCCGGAGACGCCGCGCACGCCGACCGTCGCGTTCGCGGTTGGCGATCTCCCGTCCGAGGAGGTCGCCCGCCGGCTGAGCAAGCGGGGCGTGTTCGTGTCGCACGGGGATTTCTACGCGCCGGCACTGGTGGCGCGACTGGGGCAGGAGGAGCAAGGGTTGGTGAGGGCGGGGTGCGCGTGCTACACGACGGGCGAAGAGGTCGCCCGCCTGATCGATGGCGTGCAGGAGATCGCGCGGGGCTGAGCGCGAAACCGCGAACCGACGCCCGACGCCGATGAGTTTGGACTCGCACGAAACGGTTCCGCCGGCCGCGCCCCACGCGGCCGGTCGTCGGCTAAGACGATCGGCTGAAAGGAGAATCCACCGGACAGCGGACGACGATCGACAAGTCCAAGAGAAGGACCAAGCCGACGCTGCGAAGAAGCTCCACGCAGCGTGATCCTCTTCTCTTCTCGAGGTCGTTCAAGCCGAAGCATCACGAGGGATCGGCACTTCCTATTCGTGGGGAACCAACAAAGGTAGAACACGGGCCGAATCGACGTCGCAACGACATCGATGAAGATCACGTTCCGTCTCGATCATTGCCTGCGGAACACAAAAGGCCCACGAACGGAGGAATCGGAACGATGTCTACGTTGAATTCTCGGCTCCTGCACCCGGCCGCATCGATTCGAGCGATGCTCGGCGCATTCGTTCTCATCGTCGTGTGGAGCGGAATCGCTCCGGATTGTGCGGCGCAGACGCCCGGCAAGAAGCCGAACATCCTAGTCATCTTCGGCGACGACATCGGATTCTGGAACGTCAGCGCCTACAACCGCGGGATGATGGGATACCGCACACCGAACATCGATCGAATCGCGAAGGAGGGCGCGATACTCACCGATCATTACGCGCAGCAATCCTGCACCGCGGGACGCGCAGCGTTCATCACCGGACAGAGCTGCTTTCGCACTGGGCTCCTCAAGGTCGGACTCCCGGGCGCGAAAGAAGGACTCTCCGAGAAAGATCCGACCCTCGCCGATCTCGTCAAGCCGCTCGGTTACGCGACGGGACAGTTCGGTAAGAACCACCTCGGCGACCGCAATGAGTTTCTGCCGACGGTACATGGCTTCGACGAGTTCTTCGGCAATCTCTATCACTTGAACGCCGAGGACGAGCCGGAACATCCGGACTACCCGAAGAACCCGGAGTTCCGGGCCAAGTTCGGTCCGCGCGGCGTGCTGCGGTGCAAGGCCACCGACAAGGATGATGCCACCGAGGATCCGCGCTTTGGCAGGGTCGGGAAGCAGTCGATCGAGGACACGGGCTCGTTGACCCGCAAGCGCATGGAAACGGTCGACGAGGAGTTCCTCGGCGCCACGCTCGACTTCATCGATCGCCAGCACGAGGCCGGAGAGCCCTTCTTCTGCTGGTTCAATTCGACCCGCATGCATATCTACACGCACCTGAAGCCGGAGTCGAAGGGCAAGACCGGACTCGGCATCGTTGCCGACGGCATGACCGAATTCGACGGCATGGTCGGGCAATTGCTGAAGAAACTCGATGACCTCGGAATCGCCAACGACACCATTGTGGTTTGGACGACGGACAACGGCGCCGAAGCGTTCTCGTGGCCGGATGGCGGCACGACGCCGTTCCGCGGCGAGAAGAACACCAATTGGGAAGGCGGCTACCGCGTGCCCTGCGTGATGCGCTGGCCCGGCGTCATCGCTCCCGGAACCGAGATCAACGGCATCACGTCGCACGAGGACTTCGTGCCGACGCTCGTCGCCGCCGCCGGCGATCCGAACGTGAAGCAGAAGCTCCTCGCCGGCTACCAGGTGGCCGGCAAGACGTTCAAGGTGCACCTCGACGGCTACGACCAGCGCGACCTGCTCTCCGGAGCGGGACCGAGCAAGCGCGAGGAATACTTCTACTGGACCGACGACGGCGACCTGGCCGGACTGCGCTATGAACGCTGGAAGCTTGTTTTCATGGAACAGCGTTCCGAGGGGCTCGACGTCTGGCAGGATCCCCTCTTCGTCCTCCGTTTCCCGAAACTGATTGATCTGCGAAGCGACCCGTTCGAGCGCGCGCAGCACGAAGCGGGAGACTACGCGCGGTGGCGGGTCGAGCACGCCTTCGCGCTCGTGCCGGCGCAGGCGTACGTCGCCCGTCACCTTGCGACGTACCAGGAGTTCCCGCCGCGCCAGCGGCCCGGCAGCTTCTCCCTCGACAAGGTGCTCGAGAGACTCCACTCCACCGCCGCCGGCGCCAGGTGACGGACCCCGACTTCATCGACGACAAGGCGGGCAAACCGGTCGGCATCCACCGTCACATCGGCAGGAGACCGATCGCGGCGTTCGGCAATTCGGATGGCGACTTGCAGATGCTTCAATGGACGGCGGCGGGTCCGGGGTCGCGATTCTGCCTCATCGTCCGTCACACCGACGCGGAGCGCGAATGGGCGTACGACCGAGATTCGTCGATCGGCCGACTCGATCACGCGCTCGACGAGGCGGCCGCGAAGGGTTGGATCGTGGTCGACATGAAGACAGAATGGAACGTCATACATCCCCTCGCGCAGAAGCCGTAGGCTCGGCGCGCTCGAACACGATCGCGTGCTTCGAGCGACCGCGGCGCCCCGACTACGCCCTTCCACCGCGGGTGCTTCTTGGAGGCCAGAACGATGCGACGAATCGTGCTGCGATCGTGGTCCATCGCGTTGGCCGGGCTCCTTGCCGCGATGGAGCAACTGCCGCAAGGGACGCCGCCGGTCGCACTGCCTGTGTCGTGCCCGAGCGAGCCGGCTCCCGCGGAAGGCGATTGCTGCAAGATGGCCGGCGGCCGCCCGGCTCTCCTCGTCGGGGCGGCGCCTGGAATCCAGGCGCCGGCTCCGGCGGCTGCACCACTTGTCGAGGACGGAGCCGCCCCAACCGAAGCATCTCCCCCGGGAATGCACTGGATTCCCGGCGGCGAGTTCACGATGGGCGGAGTCGGGCCCGAAGCTCGCAAGGACGAGTTTCCGCGGCATCGAGTCCGACTCGACGGCTTCTGGATCGACGAGACCGAGGTCACGATCGGCCAGTTCAAGGCGTTCGTCGCGGCTACCGGCTACGTGACGACGGCCGAGAAGGCGCCGGACTGGGAAGAGATGAAGAAACAGCTGGCTCCCGGCACACCGAAGCCCCACGCGTCGCTGCTCGTCGCGGGTTCGATGGTATTCACCCCCACGGCCAGGTCCGTGCCGCTCGATGACTGGAGTCAGTGGTGGTCGTGGATTCCTGGCGCCGATTGGAAGCACCCGCTCGGACCGCGCAGCTCCGTGGTGGTCGATTCAGCGTACGACGAGCATCCTGTCGTCCACGTCTCATGGGACGACGCGACGGCGTATGCAACATGGGCTGGGAAGCGACTGCCGACCGAAGCGGAATGGGAGTACGCCTGCCGCGGCGGCAAGGAGGGCCTGCGGTTCGAATGGGGCGATGAACCGCCCGGCGACACCGCCGGCCGCGCGTTTCGAGCCAATCTCTGGCAGGGTGGGTTCCCGCATGAACGGAAACCGCTCGACGGCTTCATCCTCACGGCCCCGTGCCGATCGTTTCCGGCGAACGGGCATGGCCTCCACGACATGATCGGCAACGTCTGGGAGTGGACCGCCGACTGGTATCGGGCGGACGCCTATACCGCGGATGCGAAGTCTTCGGTCTCGGTCGATCCGAAGGGTCCCGAGTCGAGTCTCGATCCGGCGGAGCCGCACACTCCAAAGCGCGTCATCCGCGGCGGATCGTTTCTCTGCGACGTCGTCTATTGTTCGAGCTACCGTCCGTCGGCGCGCATGCGGACCGCCCCCGATACCGGCCAATCCCATCTCGGATTCCGCTGCGTGCTGGCGCCGTCGCGGGCCGCGGAAACGACCGGGAAGCCGGGCGATTCGGGCCGTTGACTCGCGGCGACCGACTCGAACGCGTCGATCGCCCCTGGCTACGGATCCGCGCGGACGGCACATCCGACGCAGCCCTCGTGAGCTTTTCTCGAGATCCCGCGTCACGCCGGGGCGATTCCGTTGCTCACCACGCGTGTCATCGAAGCCGAGAACGAATCGAGTCACGAGAGGTGAAGTCATGAAGCTCCTGAAGACCCTTCCCGCCGCGTTCGCGATCATCGCCCTGGTTTCTCCGCTCGCCCGTGCGCAGGAGAGTGCAGGGAACGAAGGCACGATCGTCGTTCAGTTCGACGAGGTCGAAGGCACGCCGGTGGACGATTTCCTGAAGCTGGCGCAGCTCGAGCTCGGGAAGCAGATCCTCTACACGCCAGCCATGACCAGGGACCTGCGGTTGTTCGGGGTCGGTCCGATCGAGGTCGCCCGGAGCGACTTCCGGCGGTTCGTCGAGGCGACGCTCTACTCGCAGAACTGCCTCCTCGTGCCGAACGGGGACGCGCTGCTGCTCTACCGGTCTGGTCATCTCAATTCCGGCTTCCTCAAGTCGCGCGCGGCGCTCGTTCCCCTCGAGAAGCTCGCTGAGTACGAAGGCCGGTACGTCGTCATCACGACGACGATCCCTCTCGAGCACGTCAACGCCCAGGAGGCGACGAGCCTGCTTCAGACCTACTTCACGGACCCGATGATCGAATCGGCCCGCGCCCTGTCGCGGCCGAACAGCATCGTGGTGACGGGGTTGCCGCATACCATCGCGCACGCGGCGGCGATCATCGCGGCGGTCGACCAGTCCTCTTCCGAGCCAGGGTCCGCCGTCGACCTCAGAGGCAACGGCGACGTCGGCCGCATCGACAAGCTCGAGAAGAGAGTGCAGGAGCTCGAGAAGAAGGTCGCCGAGCTCTCGAGCCGCTGAACGTCGAAACCGGATGGGGTGCGTCCGGCCGCCGATGCCTCACGGAGGGGCCTCGGCGGCCGCGTCCGTCTCCCGGGCATCGAGCAAGCGGAGCTTCTGGTCGAGCTCGCGGAGCGCGAAGACCACCTCCGGGTCGCGCTGGGCGAGCGGCAGCGGCCGCAGCTCCCGCCAGAGCCGGCGCCCGATCTCCTCGTCGCCCAGGTCGAGGTGGCAGAGCGCGAGGTACAGGAGGTCGCGCGTGCGGTCGCGTCGAGGCGTTGAGGCCTGATTCCATCGATCGGCCCGGCGCAGGGCGTCGAGGGCGAGGTCGAGATGTCCCGCGCGATAGCGGGCGACGCCGACCGTGTGCAGGTAGAGCGGCTCCCAGGGCACGAGGCTCGCGGCCTCCTCGGCGCGTTGGATCGTGGTCGCGAAGTGCGCCGCGTCCGCGTCGAGCGGAGGGAACGACACGAGCGCTTCCGCGTGCAGGCGCTGCGCGCGCTGGAATCGCGTCTCCGCACCCGGGTCGACGCGACGGAGCGCGGCGTCGTTCGCCTCTCGGATCGCCGCGAGCGCGTGGCCCAGACCGCGCGCGGACAGTTGGGCCGCGACGGACTCGGGATCGTCGACGCGGAGGGGCTTCTCGGCGGCCGAGGCGACGATCGCGTCGAGCGCGAGGGCGAACGAGTCCGGTTCGGCTCCGTCGTCGAGACGGGCCGCGAGACGCGCGGCCGTGACGGCGGCATCGAGCTCGGCGTTCAGACCGAGCGACCACGCGAGGAGCCGCCGGTGCGCCGCGTGGCCCGGTGCGGCCCGGACCGCGCGGCGCGCGAGCTCGAGGCCGTCTCCCGCCGATGGGCTCGGAACGTCCGGGTCGAGCGCGCGCCACGCGGCGGCCGCCCACGCGGGAGCGAGTGGGTCGTCCGGCCGCGCGACGCGCGCCGCGGCGAGTGGTCGCAGCTCCGCGGAGAGATCGTGGAGCGCCGCGAGCGCATCCTCGCGGCGGCCGACCCGTTCGAGGAGCGGCACGACGGTCTGCTCGACGCGATTCCGTCGATCGGTCGCGGCCCAGAATCGGGCCGCATCGGCGCGATCCGCGTGGAAGAGGCGGACCCCTCCCGGGCCCGACGCGACCACGCGCGCCCCGCGCGGATCGATCGCGAGGAAGTCGCTCGCCGCATCCTCCCCGAGCAGGACGTTCCACGCGAACGTCCCGTCGGTCGCCGTCGAGTCGAGGATGAGCACGCGGCCGTCGCGCGCGCAGGCGAGCCGCGCGCCGTCCGGTCCGAACGAGAGGCGTTGGATCGGCGCGTCGCTCACGAAACGATGGAGCACGTCGCCCGAGGCGAGGTCGAACAGGCGGACGACGCGATCCTCGCTGCTTGCCGCGATCCGCCGGCCGTCGGGCGAGACGGCCACCGCGAGGATCGGGGCATCGACGCCGGTGACGCGTCGCGTCACGGCGAGTGACCGAGCGTCGAGGACCACCAGGTCCTCGGCGTCGATCGCCCTCGCCACGATCGTGCCGTCGGGGAGGACGGCGGCCGGGCCGCGTGCGCGAGGCGGTGGCGACGGGCGGCCGCCCGCGACCGAGAAGAGCCGCAGGCTGCCGTCGGCCGCGCCGACGAGCAGGCTGGTTCCGCCGGCGACGAACGCGAGACCGGTGGGCGCGTCGCCGACCTCGAAGACCGCGACGTCTTCGACCGCCGTGACGGGGAAGACGGCGGCCTTCCCGTTGCGCGTCGCCGCGGCGAGGCGTGCCCCGCCCGCGTCGAACGCGAGCGCGGTCACCGCCGCGGTGGCGACGTGCCGGGCGACGATCTCCCCGGTCGTCGCGTCGAGGACGACGACCGTGTGCGCGTCGATCGCCGAGTGGGCGACGCCAAACGCGAGCCACGATCCCGTCGTGTCGAATGCGACGGCGTCGACGCGATCCGCATCGAGCTCGAGGCGGTCGGAGACGGCGCTCGCCGCCACCCAGACGTGGATCGTTCCGTCCTCGCAACCCGCCGCCACGAACGTCCCGTCGCGCGAGTACGCGAGCGCGGTCGCCCGCGCGGTCTCGCCCACGTACCGACCCGTCCGTTCGCCCGTCGCGGCGTCCCACTGCGAGAGCCCGTCGGCGGAGGCAGTGGCGAACGTCCTTGCTCCGCTTCGGATCGCGACGGCGACCGGGGGGCGACCCGAGATCGCGATCTCGCGCTCGAGCGCGCCGGGGCGGCCGGCGAAGACGCGCGCGACGCCCGCTTGCGACACGGCTACGACGGTGCCGGTCGCGGCGTCGATCGCGGCGCACGTCACGTCGTTGCTCCGGTCGAAGATGGCTCGCGCGCCGCGGCCTCCGATCGGATCGATCCTCTCGAGCGCGTCGCGGCGGGCGAGGACGAGCGACGAATCGCCACGATCGACGAGCGGCAGGGGTGGATTCCGCGCGATGTGGTGCGCGACCGCGACGGAGCGGCCGCCGGCGCGATGGACGGACAGGGTGCCGTCGGCGTCGCTCGTCAGCAAGGAACCGTCGTTCGCGAAGCCGACCCATCGCGCGGCGCGGCCGAGGCGGAGGGGCGACCCGATGACGGCTCCGCTCACCGCGTCGTGGATCCGCACCGAACCGTCCTCCGTGCCCACCGCCACGAGCCGGCCGTCCTCGCTCCACGCGGCCGACGACGGCGCGCCGCTCGAGGCGAGAACGAGCCGCGGCTCGTTCGCGTCGATCGTCCAGACGCGCACCGTTCCATCGCGCGAAGTCGACGCGAGGCGACCGCCGTCGGGCGAGAACGCGATCGTCGTGACCGGGCCCTCGTGACCGAGCAGGTGTCGAAAGGCACGGTCGAGCGCGACGTCGAGGAAGCCGCGCTCCCAATCGCCGTCGCGCGGCGATAGCTCGCGCAGCCGCCGCGCCGCCTCCTGCCGGTCGCCGAGGTCGAACGCGACGAGCGCCGCATGATAGCTGGCGCGGTACGCCGCTTCCTCGGCCACCGCCTCCGCCTCGCGCGCGCGGTCGCGCTGCTCGCGCATCTCGCGTTCGCTCTCCGTCGCGCGTTCGGCCGCGTCCTGCGCGAGCGCCGCGTTGCGGGTCGCGAGCTCGGCGTTCTCCTTCGCCCGGTTCGCGTTCGCGTTCGCGTCGCTCGCGTGCGAGAGCGCGGAACGCCGCTCGATCCATCCCCACGCCGCGAGCAGGAGGACGGCGAGGATCGCGGCGGCCGCCGTCGCCGCGAACGCGCGGTTCCGCGTGACCCACTTGCGCAGCTCGTGGTACGGCCCCGTCGCGTGCGCCTTCACCACCCGCTGCTCGAGATACGCCCTGAGATCGTCGGAGAGCGCGCCCATGTCGGCGTAGCGGTCGTCGGCCCGGCGCGCCATCGCCTTCGCGCAGATCGCGGCGAGCTCGACCGGCACGTCGTCCGCCTCCTCCTCGAGCGGCGAAGGCGGTCCCTGCAGCAGGAGCGCGAGGACCGTGCGCGGCGACGTCCGGGCGCCCCGACGAACGTACGGCATGTGACCGGCGAGGAGGTGATACAGGATCGCGCCGACCGCGTAGACGTCGGCCGGCGGGCCGAGTTCTTCGATGCGACCCTCCGCCTGCTCGGGCGACATGTACGCCGGCGTGCCGACTACGTCGCCGTCCATCGTGACGAGCGGCGAGTCCGGCTCGCTCGCCGCCGCCTCGCGCCGGTCCGTCCGCACCTCGTTCACCGTCGTCGCGTCGCAGAGCCGCAGATCGCGCCGGTCCGGCCGCCCGAGCACGCGCGCGAGCCCCCAGTCCATCACGTACGTCTCCCCGAACCGCCCGACCATTACGTTGGCCGGCTTCAGGTCCCGGTGGAGCACCCCCTTCTCGTGCGCGTACGCCATCGCGTCGCAGACCTTCTGCAGCACGCCGAGCGCCCGCGTCCGATTCCACCCCGCCGCCCGCGAATGAACGTGATCGATCACCTCGCGCAGCGTCTCCCCCCTCACCAGCCGCATCGTGAAGAAGAGCCGCCCGTTCGCGTCGACGCCGAGCTCGTGCACCGGCACGATGCCGGGATGCTCGAGCTGTCCCGTCACCTGCGCCTCCTCGAGGAAGCGGCCGAGCGTTCTTGGGTCGATCTCCTCCTTCGCGCCGAGCGGCTCCCCCGGCACGAGCGCGACCTTCATCGCGAGGTGGCGGCGCAGGTCCTTGTCGAACACCCGCAAGACCGCCCCCATGCCGCCGCGCGCGATCTCGTCCTTCAGCACGTACCGCGAGGTCGCACCGCCGGTCGGCCAGAGACGGGCGGAGCCCTCGTCGTCGAGGTCGAGAGAGGTGTCCTCATTCGTCGCCGCGACGGTCGGCGCGCCGCCGCTCCGCTCGAGCATCCCCATGTCGCGCAGCCGGCCGACGTGCCGGCGCAGCGCGCCGGCGCGCTCCGGATGCGCCGCACACAATTCCTCGAGCGCGCCGTCCCCCTCCCGCGCGATCCGGTCGAGGCACTCGGTCACGAGCTGAAGGAGTCGATCGTCGAGCCCCTCGGTTCCAGACATACGGCCATTCCACCCGTCACGATGACACGAGGCAACGAACCTCTTCGACGCCGCGACGCCCCGATCCCTTCGCAGTGGAAATCGTCGGCCCGGGCGCGCCACCGCGGCCACGGTGCCGAACGAAGAATCGGCTACGATCGGAACGTCTCCGGAACCCACGATGCAAGACGACACCGACGCCCTCGTCCGAGACGCTTCGCGCGGCGACGCGCGTGCCGTCGAGCGGCTGCTCGAGCGCTGCCTGCCGGGGTTGCGCGGCTTCATCCGGCTCCGGACGGGGCGGATCATCCGCGAGCGTGAAGAGGTCTCGGACATCGCGCAGTCCGTCTGCCGGGAGATCCTGCAGAACGCCGACCGGTTCCAGCACGGCGGCGAGACCGCGTTCAAGCACTGGCTCTACACGACCGCGTTGCGCCTGATCCAGAACCGGGCGAAGCACTGGCAACGCGGCAAGCGTGACGTCCACCTCGAGGTGCGGGTCGACGCGGGCGGCGGCGGGGACTCGGCCGCGCTGGCACTGCTCCGCTGCTACGGCACGTTCAGCACACCGAGCGTGAAGCTCCAGTCGGCGGACGAGGTGCACCGGATCGAGGCCGCGTTCGATCGGCTCGACGACGACCACCGCGAGGTGATCTCGCTGGCCCGCGTGGTCGGCCTGCCCCACAAGGAGATCGCGAAGCAGATGGGGCGGTCCGAGGAGGCGACGCGCGCGCTCTTGCATCGCGCGCTGGCGACGTTCTCGCTTCTTCTGGAGCAGGATGGATCGCAGGAGTGAAGGAGCGGGCCCGCCCTCGACTCTCTTGATCGCCGGCGCCCGATTCGATACACCTGTTTCCAACGAACGTTTCAAACGGATGTATCGTGCTTCCTCCGACTCCGTCCAAACCGCTCGAGACCCGCCAGCGCATCCTCGAGTCCGCGGGCCGCATCTTCGCCGAGCAGGGCTTCGAGAAGGCCACGATCCGTGAGATCTGCGCCGCCGCGGGCGCCAACCTCGCGGCGGTGAACTACCACTTTGGGGACAAACGGACTCTCTACCACGAGGTCCTGGCCCACTACCACGGCGCGGCGCTCGCGGCCCGGCCGATCCCCCGGCTCGCCGATCGGCCCGACGACCCCGCCGAACGGCTCGGCACCTTCATCCGCTGGTTCCTGTGGCTCCTCCTCGGCGGCGGCACCCCGGCCTGGCTCGGCAAGATGATGGCGCGCGAGATGGCGGCCCCGACCGCGGCGCTCGACGGCATGGTCGAACGCACCATCCGTCCGATCTTCCTCGCCGCGAGCGAGATCGTCCGCGCCCTCGTCGCCGCCGCGGGACAGGACGTCGAACCCGACCGGCTGCGCCGGTTCACGATGAGCGTGCTGGGACAGTGCCTGGTCTACAAGCACGGGCAGGCCGTGATCGCGCGGCTCCAACCCGACCTGGAGATCGACGACGCCGAGCTCGAACGCCTCGCCGCGCACGTCACCGCGTTCTCGCTGGCCGCGATCCGCCACGTGGGAGGCGACGGATCGGAGGCCGTCCCGTGAACCGCATCGCGCTCCGTATGCTGACCGGTGACGCCGCACGCTACTTCGGCATCCTCTTCGGGCTCACGTTCGCGTCGCTCCTCATCGCGCAGCAGTCCTCGATCTTCGTCGGGCTGATGGCCCGGACCTGCGCGTTCCTCGGCGACACCGGGCAGGCCGACGTCTGGGTGATGGACCCGGAAGTGCGCTACGTCGAGGAGATCGAGACGTTGCGCTCCGTCGCGCTCGATCGGGTGCGCGGCGTCGAAGGCGTCGCGTGGGCGGTGCCGCTCTTCAAAGGGCTCTTGCGGGCGCGAATGCGGGACGGGTCGTTCCGCAGCGTCAACGTGATCGGGATCGACGACGCGTCGCTCATCGGGGGCCCACCGAAGATGCTGCAGGGGCGGCTCGAGGACCTGCGCCGCGACGACGGGATCATCGTCGACGAGGAGTCGGCGAGCACGCGGCTCTCGCAGCCGGCCCTCGACGCGACCGGCGAGCCGATCCCCGGCGCGCCGCGGCGGCCGCTCGCGGTGGGCGACACGATCGAGATCAACGATCGGCGCGCCGTCGTGGTCGGCATCTGCCAGGTCACGCCGTCGTTCTTGAGCCAGGCGTCGATCTACACCACCTACACGCGCGCGCTCCGGTTCGCGCCGCCCGAGCGGAAGCTGCTCGCGTTCGTTCTCGCCAAGGCGGAGCCCGGCGAGGATCACGAGCGGCTCGAAGAACGCATCGCCACGACCACCGGGCTGAAGGCGCGGACGCTCGCTCGGTTCAAGTGGGACACGATCCGGTACTACCTCGAGAACACCGGGATCCCGATCAACTTCGGCATCGCGGTCCTGCTCGGTTTCCTCGTCGGCACCGCGATCGCGGGTCAGACCTTCTACAACTTCACGCTCGACAACCTGAAGTACTTCGGCGCCCTCAAGGCGATGGGGGCGACGAACGGGACGTTGCTGCGAATGGTGCTCCTGCAGGCGCTCGTCGCCGGGCTCCTCGGCTACGGGATGGGGATCGGGCTCGCCGCGTTCTTCGGCCTCCAGGCGCGCGGCACCGAGCTCGCGTTTCGAATGATCTGGCAGATCCCCGTCGTCGCCGGCGCAGCCGTCGCGACGATCTGCGCGTTGTCCGCGTTCGTCAGCATGCTCAAGGTGGCGTACCTCGAGCCCGCCGTCGTGTTCCGGAGCTAGCCGCCCGTGGCGAAAGTCATTCCGGCTGCGGCGGGCCCTCGCGACCGATCTCTTCGTTGCAGGATCCTCGACGGACAGGCAGTACGCCTGCGGTCCTGCGCCTCGATCTCGGTCGCGATGATCTCGCCTCGCTTCGAAAGCACTTTCACCACGGGCTGCTAGGCCGGCGTGCACCCCGATCCATCCACCGCCACGATCGTTCCGCCTGCCGGCGCGCCGGCGTTCGAGTGCGCCGGCGTCACGAAGTCGTTCGGCAAGGGGACGCAGCAGGTGATGGCGCTGCGGGGCGTCGACCTGTCCGCGCCGTACGGCGAACTGATGCTGCTCGTCGGTCCGTCCGGCTGCGGCAAGACGACGCTGATCTCGATCCTCGCCGGCATTCTCGACCGCGACGGCGGCGACTGCCGCGTGCTCGGCGTCGACCCGGCGTCGATGCGGCAGCGGCGGCTCACGACCTGGCGCGGCGAAAACATCGGCTTCGTCTTCCAGCAGTACAACCTGATCCCGACGCTCAGCGTCGCCGAGAACGTCGCGGTCCCGCTCGTCATCCTCGGCGAGGGCTTCGGCGCCGCGTGCCGTCGAGCCGTCGACATGCTCGCGCGCGTCGGCCTGGAGGGGCGCGAGAAGACGGCCCCGACCAAGCTCTCCGGCGGCCAGCAGCAGCGGGTCGCGATCGCGCGTGCGCTGATCCACGACCCGCGGTTCGTCGTGTGCGACGAGCCGACGTCGTCGCTCGACGCGGAGACCGGCCACTCGATCATGGAGATCCTGCGCACGGCCGCGATCCGCGACGATCGGGCCCTGGTGATCGTGACGCACGACTCGCGCATCTTCTCGTTTGCCGACCGGATCGCGCGCATGGACGACGGCGTGATCGTCGGCGTCGACGAGAACGGAAACGGTTCCTCGGGAGAAGAGACATGATCGTTCGCAGCCTCGTGATTCCACTCCTCGCCCTCGGCGGCGTGGCGCTCGCGGCGATGACGGTGCGCGAATCGAATCGACCGATCGTGCCGGCGCCCGGGGTGGCCGACCCGCCGCGGGCGCCGTTCGCGGGACGGATCGCTGCGTCCGGCATCGTGGAGCCGAGCAGCGAGAGCATCGCGATCGCCGCCTCCGTGGCGGGCATCGTGGCCGACGTCCGCGTGAAGGAGAACGATCGCGTCCAGCGCGGCGACGTGCTGTTCGAGGTCGACGCGCGCGAGGCGAGCGCCCGGCTGGCGACGCGGGAGGCGGCGCTCGCGGTCGCAGAGCGCGAGCTCGCCCGGCTCGACCTGCAACCCCGTCCCGAGGAGGTACCCCCGGCCGCGGCGGTCGTGGCCGAGCGCCGGGCTCGTCTCGAGGACGCCGAGCGGCAGCTCGAGATCCTCGACGCCGTGAAGGACCCGCGCGCGGTCAGCCGCGAGCTGCGCGTCGTGCGGGAGGCGGCGGTGCGCGTCGCGGCCGCGTCGCTCCGCGAGGCGGAGGCCGACCTCGATCTCGTGCGCGCCGGCGCGTGGGAGGCGGACCTCGAGGTCGCGCGCGCGAACGTCGCGGTCGCCGCGGCGGACGTCGAAGAGGCGCGAACGACCCTCGAGCGCCTGATCGTGCGCGCCCCGATCGACGCGACCGTCCTCCAGTTGAACGTCCGCGCCGGGGAGTACGCGCCGGCCGGCACCCTCGCGACGCCGCTGCTCATCCTCGGCGCGACCGACGTGCTGCACGTCCGCGTCGACGTCGACGAGTACGACGCGTGGCGGTTCGACGAGTCGCGGCCCGCCGTTGCTTCCCTGCGCGGCAACCCGGCGCTCGCGACCGAGCTGCGCTTTGCGGCCATCGAGCCGTTCGTGGTTCCCAAACGATCGCTTTCCGGCGACAGCGCCGAGCGCGTCGACACGCGCGTGCTCCAGGTCCTCTACGCGTTCGATCCGGCGACGCTGCGAGCGTACGTCGGCCAGCAGGTCGACGTGTTCATCGAGGCCAAGCCGCGCGCGACGGGAGAGGACGGGCGATGAGGAAGTCGATCGGGCTCGAGCTCGGCCGGCTCGCGCTCGGCGGGGTCGCGCTGGCGCTCTCCTCCTGCACGGTGGGGTCCGACTACGAGGCGCCGGCCGTCGAGCTCGGCGCACGGTTCGCGAACGCGCCGGCCGAAGGCGAGGATGCGGCGTCGCTCGCGCGCTGGTGGGAGCGATTCGGCGATCCCACGCTCGACGACCTCGTCCGTCGCGCGCTCGCCGGCAATCCCGGCCTGCAGGTCGCTCGCGAACGGATCCGCGAGGCGCGCGCGTTGGTCGGCGCGGCCGGCGCCGACCGTGCGCCCGCGGTCGACGCGATCGCGTCGGCGGAGCGGCGGCGGACGAGCGAGAACGTGGGCTCGACCTTTGCCGGGAGCGCGCCGGACGGAACGTCGAGCGCGCCGGCATCCTCCGGAGCGTCCGGTTCCGCCGCGAGCGCGCCGGTGCGCCGGAACCTGTTCGTGGCCGGGTTCGACGCGTCGTGGGAGCTCGACCTGTTCGGTCGCGTCGCGCGCGAGGTCGAGGCGGCGGAGCGCGCGGTCGAGGCCGAGTGGTTCGCGTTCCACGGCGCGCAGGTGTCGCTGCTCGGGGAGCTCGCGACCGCGTACGTCGAGCTGCGCGCCGCGCAGCGGCGGGCCGAGCTGGTGAACGAGAGCGTCGCATCGCAGCGGGAGACGCTGTCGATCGCGGACGCGCGCTTCGAGGCCGGCCTGCAGTCCGAGCTCGACGTGGTCCGCGCCCGCGGTCTCCTGGTGCAGACCGAGGCCCGGCTCCCGCCCCTCGACCTGGAAGCGCGCCGCGCGATCCATCGCATCGCCGTGCTGGTCGGCGACACGCCGTCGCGGATCGAGGCCGAGCTGCTCGAACCGGCGCCGCTGCCGGCCGCGCCCGACCGGATCGCGGTGCGGATCCCGGCCGATCTCCTCCGTCTCCGTCCCGACCTGCTCGAGGCCGAGCGCCGGGTCGCCGAGGCGCACGCCCGCGTCGCGGCGGCGGAAGGCGAGCGCTACCCGCGGCTCGTGCTGAACGGGTCCTTCACGTACGAGAGCGCGCACACCGGCGACTGGTTCGAGCGGCCGAGCCACGCGTGGTCGATCGGACCCTCGATCTCGGTGCCGCTCCTGGACGGCGGCCGGATCGAGCGCAACGTCGAGGCGAGCGAGGCCCGGTTGTCCCGGGCGATGGCGACGCTGGAAGACCGCGCGCTGCGAGCCGTCGAGGAGGTCGAGAACGCATTCGTCGGGTTCGCTCGCGAGCACGAGCGCGCGGAACGGCTCGAAGGGGCGGTGGCTCATTCGGCGCGCGCCCTCGACCTCGCCGACGACCTGTTCGAGGCGGGCCGGTCCGACTTCCTCGACGTCCTCGATTCGCGCCGTCAGTGGATCGACGACCGCGACGGTCTCGTCCAGAGCCGGCGGGCCGCGCTGGTCCAGCTCGTCGCGCTCTACAAGGCGTTCGGCGGCGGGTGGGAGGGGGACCCGCTGGAGCCGGCCCCGTCGCTCCCGGTCCCTCCCGCCCCATGAGCACGAAGAGTTCTCCAGAGTGATACCGCGTGGAACGGAGTCGTGCTGTCGCCGTGTTCCGGCAGGATGGGTGATGGGGTAACGGGACTTGCTCTTAGGAAGGGGGAGGAACTTGGCGCGCGAATTCGACGGTGGTGGAGGGTCGAGCCGGTGCCGCGTGGCCGCGGCAACGAGTCTGGGCGTCGATTCCTGACGACGCGGACAGGAGGGACGACGTGGTACGCGGGAGGGGGGACGGAGAGCTCTACAGAGTGATACCGCGTGGAACGGGGACCGGGGACGGGGAGGGGCCGGGCAGAGGGTCAGGGGGGAAGCCTTCGGGAGGGATGGTCGGCCCGGGGATCTCGGAGGGATCGATGAGGTGGAAGCGGCGCCAGCCGAGCAGGAGGTCGAAGACGCGGGTGTCGGTGACGGGGCGGGGGACGTCGGGGACGAGGTCGGTGTAGCGGTGGCCGTTGGACCAGCCGTTGAACCAGGGGGCGGAGGAGAAGAGATCGACGGGCCAGGGGAGCTTGACGCGATGGCGGCGGGCGTTGTTGAGGACGTAGGCGAGGACGCGGCGGATGTCCTTGGCCGTCTTGAGCACACGGTCGTGGTAGCGGTCGCGGAACACGCGGCCGCGGCGACCCCACAGTCGGTTCAGGCCCTTGGCGATGCGGATCAGCAGACCCTGCAGACCACGAGACACGGCGCGGCGGTCGTCACCTTCGACGATGAGGTGGAGGTGGTTGTTCTGCACCGTGTAGTGGCACAGCCGGAAGCCGAAGCGATCGCAGCCGGCCACGAACGCCTCGCGCAACGTGCGGTACGCCTTCTTGTTCCGCAGCTTCGGCAACCCCTCCCTGAGCTTCACCGTCACGTGGACGGTCCGCCCGTCGATCGCCTCCCGCGCGTGATGCGACACCCCCGACCCCCGCTTCGGCTTGGGCCCCGGTCGCATGCGCATGGTCGTCGAAGGTCGGTTTGGCATTAGGGCATCTATTAGCCCAGGTCGAGCGAAGGTCAAGTCGCCGCGTGGAACCACCTCGACTTTCTTGGCACCGAGCCGCGCGGCCCGCGTACCACGTCGTTCCTCCTGTCCGCGTCGTCAGGAATCCGACGCCCAGACTCGTGGCCGCGGCCACGCGGCGCGGGCGTCGCCAGGGTCACCGTCGGATTCGCGCGTTACGTTCCTTCCGCCAACCGAATGCGGGGAGATCGATGAAGTCAGGCGATCGGCACGCCGAAGTGCCGCAACGCGAGGCGGATGAAGAACTCGACGCCGAGCGCGACGTTCGCGACCGGGACGAACTCGTCGACGCGGTGGGCGCACTCGGGGAGTCCCGGACCGACCTTGTTGATGGTCGGGATGCCGAGCTCGCCGAAGTAGCAGGCGTCGTTCCCGGCCGGCGTGTACTGGAAGTCGGCGTTCGCGAGGCCGAGGTCGGTGCGGAGCACGTCGAGGGTCAGCACGGCGAGGGGGTGCGCGCGGTCGAGCTTGTGCCCGGGGCGCGGATACTTCATCTCGAACGCGACGTCGAAGCCGTCACCGATCGCGCGCGTGACGCGCGACTCGAGTTCGGTCCGGATGAAGTCGAAACCGAGCGCGGCAAGCGACGGCGTCGGCCGGCAGTCGAGCACGAACTCGGCCTGCTCGGGGATGACGTTGGTGCGCGTCCCGTCGCCCGCGTTGATCGACGTGGGGGTGACGCTCGCGGCGGGGAAGTCGGCATCGGCGTGATCGGAGCGCCACTCCTCGGCGAGCCGCTCGACCGCGTCGAGCGCACGCCGGACGGCATCGATCGGGTTTCGCGCCAGGTGCGGGCGGCTGCCGTGGCCGCCGAGGCCCTTCACCTTCGCCACGAGCCAGAGCGCGCCGCGGCTGCCGAGGGCGACGTGCTGGAGCCCGGTCGGCTCGGTGACGACCGCGGCGGCGCGCGCGGGATCGATGAGGCCGCTCTCGCGCGCGAAGCGCAGGAACTCCTTGGTTCCGTCGCCCGTCGTCTCCTCCTCGATCGTGAACGCGGTGACGACACGGCCGGGAAGGGGGCAGTCCTTCAGGAAGAGGCTCGCGACGTAGGCGCCCGCGATCGAGACCTTCAGGTCGCTCGCTCCGAGCCCGTAGACGCGATCGTCGGCGACGGTCGCGGTCCACGGTCCGTAGCGCCACGCGCCCACGTTCGCGGGAACGGTGTCGAGGTGACCGGAGACGACGAGCGCGTCCGTCCCGCGGCCGACGGTCCCGATGACGTTGATGCGACCCTTCACCGGTTGGCGGATCACGTTGACGCCGCGCGCTTCGAGCCAGTCCGCGCAGAACGCCCCGAACCGTCCCTCGTTGCCGGTGACGCTGTCGATCTCGATCATCCGGAGGAGGAGGTCGACGGCCGCGTCCCGATGCCGCTCGACGAACGCCGCGATCCCCGCGCTCGAGACCGTCGCGCTCATGAGCGGGCCGCGCGCTCCGGGGGGAGGATCATGCCGAAGCAGCAGCACTTCTTCCCTTCGCGCTTCACCTGCTCGTAGTTGCGGCAGGTCTCGCAGCCCTTCCAGAACTCGGGGTCGCTCGTGAGCCGGTCGAGCGGCACGCGCTCGAAGCCGAGCGACACGTTGAGCTGCTCGACCGCCGTCGACGTGGTCAGGCTCATGGTGGCGGCGTCGGGGAAGAGGCGTCGCGACGCCTCGAGGAGCTTCTCCTTCAGGCGACGCCCGAGGCCGATCCCCCGTTGGTCGTCGCGAACGACGAGCCCCGAGTGGGAGACGAACCGGCCCCCTTCCCACTCGGAGAAGTAGCCGAAGCCCACCAGCTCGCCGTTGGCGATCGCGACGGCGGCTCGTCCATTCTCGATCTTCGCGCGCAGCAGATCCTCCGACCGGCGCGCGATGTCCGCGTCTCTCGAGGCGATTTCGATCAGCCGGGCGGCCGCCCCCGCGAGCGCCCGATCCTCGGGCAGCGCGATGCGGACCAGGACGTCCTCCGGCGCCACGGGCTCGCGCTCAGCCGGCGATGAGGCACTGGAGGAGCGCGGCGATGGTCCAGAGCCGGTTCTCGGCTTCGTCGATCACGATCGAGTTCTTCGAGTCGATCACTCCGTCGGTCACGACGACGTTGCGGCGGACCGGGAGGCAGTGCATGAAGAACGCGTCGTCGGTCTTGGCCATCTTCGCCTCGTCGACGGTCCAGTGGGGCTTCAGCGCCTTCTTCCGCTCGGCCTCCTCGTCGAACCGGCCGTAATAGTCGAGCGAGCCCCAGCTCTTGGCGCAGACCACGCGCGCGCCCTGATACGCCGCGTCGACGTCGTCGGTCACGGTCAACGACCCGCCGAGCGTGCCGGTGCGCTCCTCCGCCGCCGCGACCATCTCGGGGGCGAGGTCGTACCCCGCGGGGCGCAGGATCGTGACGTCCATGCCGAGGTCGGCGGCGGCGAGGAGCTGCGAGTGCGGAGTCGCGACCGGGAGCGGCTTCGGGTGGTACGCCCACG
This sequence comes from uncultured Phycisphaeraceae bacterium, assembly GCA_964649825.1. Taxonomy (GTDB): domain Bacteria; phylum Planctomycetota; class B15-G4; order B15-G4; family JADJEK01; genus CAZYQW01. Next base: position 50,569 of record CAZYQW010000099.1, read on the forward strand.
TCAGGACGTACTTCTTGCCGCGTGGATCGCCGAGCTTCTCGACCATCGTTGCCATGTCGGCGAGACCCTGCAGCGGATGGATCGAGTTCGACTCGAGATTGATCACCGGCCGTCGCGCGTACTTCGCGAAGCTGGTGATGAACTCGTCCTTCTTCAGGTCGTCGTACGACGTCGTCACGTCCGCCTTGTCGAGGCCGGTCGTGACGAGCTCGCACTTGCGGATCCCGATGACGTCGCACATGCTCGAGAGCACCGGAGCCAGCTCCTTCACGTGCTCCTGCGTGTTGACGTCCATTACGATCCCCTCGCGGTGCTCGAAGTTCCAGGTGTCCTTCCCCGCGCTGAGCGCGATCGCGTGGCCACCCATCTTCGCCATCGCCGACTCGCACGAGACCCGCGTGCGCACGGACGGGTTGAAGAAGAGCATGCACATGACGTTGCCGCGGAGGAGCCCGCGGACCTCGTCGCGCTTCATCCGGAGCGCGAGGTCGACGATCGATCGGATCTCCCCGATGGAGTAGTCGAGCGTGGACAGGAAGTTCCGACCCTTGAGATCGATCACTGCAGTGTTCCTCGATTCGTCACGACCGTGGTCCTTGCGACCCCATTCCCTACGATCTGGCCCTACGATCTGGCCCTACGATCTGGCTAGCATGGCGTCGATCGCCGCCATGAGCGGACGATTCGCGTCTTCGTGGAGCTCGTAGGTCACGCGCACGTTCGGTTTCTCGATGCGGATGACGCGCGCGAGATCGATCGGGGTACCGACCACCACGACGTCGCAGTCGGCCCGGTTGATCGTCTCCGCCAGGTCCCTCATCTGGGCCTCGCCGTAACCCATGGCCGGGAGGATCTTACCGGTCTGCGGGTACTTGGCGTAGGTGTCCTTGATCTCGCCGACCGCGAACGGCCGAGGATCGATGATCTCGGCGGCGTGGCACTGCTCGCTGGCGACGACGCCGGCGCCGATCTTCATGCCGCCGTGGGTGAGGGTCGGCCCGTCCTCGACGACGAGGACGCGCTTCCCTCGGATCGCGTCCGGGTCGCTGACCGTCACGGGCGACTCGGCACGGAGGATCTTCGCGTCCGGGTTGAGCTGGGCCGCGTTCCTCTCGATCTGTCGGATCGACGCCTCGGTGCCCGAGTCGCACTTGTTGATCAGGATGAGGTCGGCGCGCTCGAAGTTGACGCGACCGGGGAAGTAGTCGAGCTCGTGACCGGGCCGAAGCGCGTCGGCTACCGTGATGTAGAGGTCCGGCCGGTAGAACGGCGTGTCGTTGTTGCCGCCGTCCCACAGGATGACGTCGGCCTCCTGCTCGGCTTCGGCCAGGATCGCGCCATAGTCGACGCCCGCATAGACCACGTGGCCGTGGCGGATGTGAGGCTCGTACTCCTCCATCTCCTCGATGGTGCACTCGTGCTTGGCCAGGTCGTCGAGCGTCGCGAAGCGCTGCACCGCCTGCTTCGCGAGGTCGCCGTACGGCATCGGGTGGCGGATCGCGACGGTCTTCAGACCCTTGTCGCGCAGGAGCGTGAGGATCCGGCGCGACGTTTGACTCTTGCCGCAGCCCGTGCGGACCGCGCAGACCGCGATCACCGGCTTGCTCGACTTGAGCATCGTCTTCTCGACGTCGAACAGGTGGAACTCGGCGCCCGCCCGGCGGGCGATGTTCCCCCGGTCCTCGACGTACGCGTACGAGACGTCGGAGTACGCGAAGATGACGTCGTGGACGGCGTGCTCGGCGATCAGCTTCGCGAGCTCCTCCTCGGGTCGAATCGGGATTCCCTCGGGATACAGGGAGCCCGCGAGCTCGGGCGGATATCTGCGATCGTCGATGCCGGGGATCTGCGCGGCGGTGAACGCGACGACGTTGGTTTCCGCGCGGTCGCGGTAGCAGGTGTTGAAGACGTGGAAGTCCTTTCCCGCCGCTCCCATGATCACGACGTTGCGCCGTCCGGCCATTCGCAGCTCCCTCAGGTTCGTGTTGGGTACGAAATCGGCCGGAGTATATCACGCACCGGCGGAGGGTGCCCCGAGAGCTCGGTCGCCGCGGGCGCGGCACGACGAAATCTCGCGTACGGCTTCGGATCGCGACGCGACGCGGGGAGACCGCTACAATCCCCTGCCTTTGTCTTCGCTCGACGGGCTGGTTGCGAGGGAGCTCCGAACCGACGATGTGGACCGGAATCATCATTGGAGCCGTCGTCGTGGCCGCGTACGTCGCGTTCCAGATCAACGCCCCGGCGCGCCGGCGCAAGAAGGCGGTGAACGAGGCCGTGGCCCGGGCGCGGACCGCGGTCGCCGCGAACCCGGACGACGCGGGGGCGCGCATACGGCTTGGACGCGTGCTCCTCGACCTTGCGCGCGAACCGAACGAGGCGCTCGAGCGGCTCGAGGAGATCGACCGCGACGATCCGACTTCGTGGCACGGCGAGGAGAAACCGACGCGCATGCTCGTCGGTGAGGCGTACGTCGCGCTCGGCCGGCTCGAGAGGGCGATCGAGGTGTTCCAATCCTTCGTCGACGACGTGTCGCGCTATGACACGGGCGACGACTCCGAGCGGAAGTGGCGGCTCGAGACACACAAGGTCGAGGCGGAGCAGCGCATCCGTCTCCTGAAGAAGGGTGACACTCACGTGCACCAACCAGAGCAATGGGGCGACGCGAGCTCGGTTTGATCGTGGTGCTCGCGGCCGTGGTGGCCGCGGGCGGAGCGTGCCGCGGCATCGACGCGCGGCGGTCGGATTCGGGCGATGCGCCGGCGAGCGCGGCGGACTCCCCGCGTTCGTCCGACCCGTTCGAGGACGCGCGCCGACGCATCGCCGAGGCAAGGGCGCTGCCGATCCCGCCGGGCAACTACCAGATCACCGTGGAGCGCGTCTGGTTCGCAGAGCGCGACTCCTCGTCGCTCGGCGCGATCGTGGGGTACACCGACGACGAGTGGGACGTGCGCGTGGGCGAGGCGTCGGCCGACGCGGGATTCCGCGTCGGGGTGGCGAAGGGCGGCTTCTACGGCCACCTCGACGGACAGCTCCGTACGTCGACGGCTACGAGCCGCGAGCAGGCGATGATCATGACGGTCCCGGCCAGCCCCGCGTTCATCGCGGTCGGCGAGACGCGGTACTTCACGCCGTTCTTCGTGAAGGGAGCGACGTTCGTGCTGCCGTTTCCGGACGGGCAGTTCGTCGGGACGTCGCTCGAGGCGACGTGTCGTCCATCGGGCGACGGCGTGGTCGAGGTCGAGCTCGTGCCGATCTTCTCGTCGCTCGCGAACGCAGGCCAGACGGTGCGGGTGAACGAGGCCCGGACGACGGTCCGCGTCCCCCTCGAGCGGCCGTTCCTGATCGGCAGCCACGACACCAGCGATGACAGCGTGGCGACCGCGCTCCTGTCGCGGCGTTCGACGTCGGGCGTGGAGAACGCCGTCCTCATCCTGACCGTCGCCGGCGGGGAGTGACCCGCCCGTGGTCCTGATCGAGGTCGCCGATCTCGTCAAGGAGTACCGCGTCTTCGACCGACGCGAGGGTCTCGGCGGCGCCGTGAAGGACCTTTTCTTCCGGCGCTACCGGCCGCTCCGCGCCGTGGACGAGGTCTCGTTCTCGATCGAGCGCGGCGAGAGCGTCGGCTACATCGGCCCGAACGGCGCCGGCAAGTCGACGACGATCAAGATGCTCACCGGCATCCTCGTGCCGACCGCGGGGCGCCTCGTCGTCGACGGCCTGGTCCCGCACCTGGATCGGCGGCGGTTCGTGCGACGGATCGGGGTCGTCTTCGGCCAACGGACCCAGCTCTGGTGGGACATCGCGGTGATCGAGTCGTTCCGCCTCCTCGGGCGGATCTACGAGGTGCCGTCCGACGTTCTCGAGCGCCGGATCGACGAGCTCGATCGGATCCTGGCGCTGAAGCCGCTCCTGCGGACGCCGGTGCGCAAGCTGTCGCTCGGGCAACGCATGCGGTGCGATCTCGCCGCGAGCCTGCTCCACGAGCCGCCGATCCTGTTCCTCGACGAACCGACGATCGGGCTCGACGTGGTGGCGAAGGACTCGATCCGCGCGTTCCTCCGCGAGATCAACCGCACGTTCGAGACCACGGTCCTGCTGACGACGCACGACCTGCGCGACATCGAGGAGCTCTGCCGGCGCGTGATCGTCATCGATCACGGCCGGATCCTGTTCGACGGTCCGCTCGACGAGATGAAGGCCCGCCACGCCGGACGAGTCCACGTCGAGATCGATCTCAGCGAGAAGGTCGACCTCGAGGTAGTGCGAAGCGACGTCGGCACGAACGGCGCTCGGTCCATCCAGTGGGAGCAGGTCGGTCCGTACCGGTTCCGAGCGTCGTTCGAGCGAAACGACCAGCGTCCCGCCGACCTCATCCGGCGCGTCATGGCTCGGTTCGAGGTCGCGGACATCAAGATCGAGGAGGCTTCCGTGGAGGAGGTGGTGAAGCGGATCTACGGCGCATGAGCGAGGTGTTCGTCAGCTACAAGTCCGACGATCGCGCGGTGGCGGAGGCGCTCGCGCGGATCCTCGAGGCGCACGGACGCGAGGTCTGGTGGGATCGGGAGGCGCTCCGCGGCGGCGACGCGTACCGCGACGAGATCGAGAAGGCGCTCGACGCGGCGAAGGCGGTCGTCGTGCTCTGGTCGAGTACGGCGGTCGCGTCCGACTGGGTGCGAGCCGAGGCGGGGCGGGCGCTCGAGGGGAAGCGGCTCGTGCCGGTGCGTCTCGACGCGGCCACCCGGATTCCGATGCCGTTCAACGAGTACCACACGATCGACTTGACCGGCTACCGCGGCGGCACGACCCACCAGGGGATCGCGCAGCTCCTCGCGTCGATCGACAAGAAGCTGGAGTCTTCGATCGCGCGACGATTCCAGCTCCGCGTTCAGCGGTTGGCCACGGGCGACGATCGCACCGCCGAGCTGAAGGCGGCCGCGGCGCCGGTCGCGGCCGCGATCCTGTTGACGTTGATTCACCTCTGGCTCGCGCGCCACGTGCCGTCGTGGACCGCGGTCGTCGTCGGGGCGGAGATCGCGGCGTCGATCCTCGCCGTCCTGTCGAGGGTCCGGCACGGCCTCGACGAGGCGTTGCGACGGCTCGTCGAGCTCGTCACCCATCCGCGCGCGCTGGTCGCGCAGGTCGCGGTCGTCCTGGTGGCATCGTGCTTCACCTCGGTTCGGGTCGCTCGCCCGCCGGCGAACGTGGCGCTCGGCGTCCGCGTTCTGGAAGCGAACGGACGGCGCAGCCTCGCGAGCGGCACGCTCGACGAGGAGATGTTTCATGATCTGCTCCGGGCGTGGCCGTGGGGCCGCGAGCTGCGGATCGAGGTCGACGGCCACCGAACGATCGGACGGCGCGCGTCGGCTTGGGCCGGCGTCGACGTGGCGGCATCCGAGCTGCGTCCGCTCTGCGGCGCGTTGCTGCGCCTTCCGTTCGAGTTCCTCTCGCAGCGGAAGAGCGGCGCCCGGCTCCGCGTCGAGCGCGACGGCGCACCGATCGGCGGCACCATTCCCTTTGAGGATCTGAGCGAAACGGCGATACTGGTCGGCGAAGACGAGCGCGATCTCGAACGTCTGGCGGCGCGGATCGACGAGGCGGTCCTTGCCCGCTGGCGGAACGAGCTGGCGCCGTTCAAGCCGGAGACGGTGGAACGCCTCATCGAGCAGTGGGCCGATCCGATCCTCTTCACGCCGAACGAGGATCTGCCGTTGGACGCCGAGGTCGTGGTCGTGTTGTCGGCGCCCGGTCGAGAGGAGCGCCGCACGGTGCCGATCTCGCTGGGCGGAGTGCCGTACCCCGAGCGGTTTCTCGAGAAGGCCTCGCACGATTGAGGAAGGTGGCGGGTAAATGAAGACGATCCGAAACCTGGGGTGCGCGATCGGCGTGCTTCTGTCGAGCGCACCCGCCGCAGGCGCCCGTGACGTCGGCTTCGCGACGATCCGGGTCGAGTTCACCATCGACGATCCAGACGCGCGCGACGCGCTGGGGCCGGATCTCGAGCCGGTGCGCACGAGGATCGCGACCGACCTCGCGCGAACGCTCGGCACGCGCCTTCGCCACATCCGTTTCACGGCGCGGCCCGAGTCGGGCGACGACCTGGTCCTCGCGGTGGCGGTGGCGGCGGAACAGGCGCACGTGAACCCGAGTCCGCTCGTCGTCCGCGTCGAGCTGAAGGCCCATCCGCGGACTCAGAACGTGCCCCGGCGCTGGCAGCCCCCGCAGCCGCTGATGTCGATCGACGAGCTCGTGATGGAGGGGTTCGGCGAGTCGAGCGAGTTCGACGAACGGATCCGTCGCGCGGTCGGCCTCGAGGTCGACGCCCAGCAGGAACCGACTCGCGCTGCGCTCGAGGTGCAGGCGGCGCTGTTCGAGAACGTGCTCAGGCGCGTTCGATTGATGGAGGGCGCCAACCACGTCGAGATGACACGGTACTTGCACATCGTCAAGCCGCGCGACGATGCCGGCATCCCGTCCGGATCGATCTTTCGCATGACGATCGCGTTCGACGACCCGACCGTCGGCCGTGACGACCTGACCTGCCGGGCGCGGCTGGTCGAGGCGACCGAGATCCTGGAGCACCCCGAGCTCGACCCGGCCTTGCAACGCGCCCTGGTGGCGCGCGCCGACGATGACCTCCACGGCTCGGACCGGGAGCTCGAGCACGTGCGGCGGTTGGAAACCATGCGGGCGACCGCGACCGAGGTGTTCCTGGACGAGTTGAGGCCGCCGGCGACCGACCTGATCGTGCCGCCCAGCGCCTTCGTGCCGGGGGGGGTCGAGTGATGCGCGCGCTCGTCCTCTTCGTGGCGTCGTCTTGGCTCGCGGGGGCGGCGACGTCGCTCGCCGCGGATGCGCGCGCGGTCGGGGCCGCGGCGCTGAAGCGCGCCGACGCGGGGCGGTTCGAGGACGCGGTCTCCTCCCTCCGGGCCGCGCTGGCCGAGGCACGCGAGGATTCGGAACGCGCCATTCTCCTTTTCCATCTCGGTTACGTTCACGACGGTTGGGCCACGGCCGACCCGACCGGGGCCGAGGAGCACCTGCGAGGGGCCGAGGCCGCGTATCGGCGCGTCCTCCACCTGTACCCGAAGAACCGGCAGGCGGCTCAGAACCTGGCGCTCGTGCTGCAGAAGGCGGGAACCGAACCAGGACGCGCCGAGGCCGACGCGACGCTGCGGTCCCTCGCCGCACAGGATGACGTGCGCGACGACGGCTCGGGGGCCCGGGCGCTGGTCGCGATCGGCGACCAGGCGATGCGCGAGGGGCGTCACGGGGACGCGATGGCCGCGTACTGGCGGGCCGCGGAGCGCGAGCTGGATGACGAGGTCGTGCAGGACCGCGTCATCGATACCTACGAACGTTGGCGCGACGGCGCCATCTCTCCCGAGGAGATGCTCTCCTACTGCGACCGCCTCGCCTCCAACGGATTCCGTCCGCTCGCCACGCGCGGGTTCGCGGCGCTGATTCGTTCCACGCACCAGTCCGACCCGCCGATCGCCGAGGCAGCGCTGCTTCGCTGGACCGAGGAACGGCTGGGGCTCGGGACGTTGACGGGCGACGCGCTGGCCGAGCTGCCGGCGACCGAGCGCTGGAAGGCGAATGCCCTCGAGGAGCTGCGGTCGCTGATGAACGACGAGGGCCGCCGATCGAGCCTGAGCTGGTGGATGGGGAGCGCCAAGCGTGCGCACGTCGCGGCGTCGATCGTCGCGCGGCGGGCGGAGCAGGCGGTGGCCGACGGGGCGCCGCCGGCGCGCGCCGCCGAGCTCTACGAGCGCGCGATGGAGATCGCTCCCGATCCAGAGAACTACGGATCGAGGGAGCTCGCCGGGCGCGATCCGATCCGGCTCGACGCGGCGGTGGCGTACGCGCGCCTCCTGCACGCGCACCAGAACGAGATCGATCCCGAGCAGAACCGCGTCCAGTCCCTGGTCGACCAGTTGTTCAACGACAAGATGCTGAGCTACGCGAATCGGGACCTGCGCGCGATTCGCCGGTACCACGTCACGCTCGGCCTGATCCTGGCCGGCCGCGGGCAGTGGATGGACGGTGGCATCGCGCAGCTCAGGATGGCGCTCGACCGGGAGGGCGACCTCGCGCGGTCGGAATCGCGGGAACCGCGCCCGCAGCCGGAGCTGCGGCTCACGCTGGCGAGAGGGCTCGAGGCGACCGGCTCGTACGACGCCGCGTTCCATCAGTCGGTCGACGCGGCCAAGGACGCGATGACCCTGCGCGACGACGAACGCTCGGTCGAGTCGATCGAACGCGCGCGTTCGCTGCTTCCGCAGGTGTCGGCGTCGACCCGGCGCCAGTGGGAACCGATGCTGCGCGAGCTCGACGAGATCCGCGTGGAGCGCCGGCGCTTCGACTCCCTGCCGCTGCCCGAGAAGGAGCGCGAGCTCGAGCCCATGAAGTCGCGGCTCGAAGGGGATCCGGTGAAGAAGCTCCTCGGCGCGCGCTGGGTCGCGGGTCAAGCGGAACAGATGCTGCTTTCGATCGAGCGAGACGCGCTCAAGAGCGGCGACCGAGCCGCCGCGGATCGTTTCGCCGCGCGTGCGAAGGTCGAGGCCGAGGCGGCCGGGATTCGTCCTCGTACGCTCGACCCGAAGCTCGTCAAGGAGGTCGAGTCGCTGCGCGTGAAGCCGAAGGAGAAGGAGAAGGAAATGCCACCGCGTCGCGGCGGGTGACGATCGTCAGTGCTCCTTCAGCCGGCGCCACGCCGCGGCGACCCGTTCCCCGATGCTCTCGACGGTTCGATCGAGCTCATCGGACAGGCGCTGGCCCGCGTCCTTGTACGCACGGTATTCGCGAAACTCGCGCTCCACCTCCCGGGCCCGTCGCTCGACGTCGAGCAGCTCCGTCTCGAGGTCGTGAAGGGAATCCTCGCCCATTGCGTTCGCCTCGGTGCGCAGCCGGGCCAGGTCCTCCAGGTACTCGCGGATCTGCTCTTCGCGACTGGTCATCGAGCATCCTCGGATCGAACCAACGAAATCTGCGAACGGCCAGAACAGTCGGAGCGTTCCGCGCCACGACGTGCGGCGCGGCAAGGATACCGCAAGGACCGGGCCAATCGCTCTCGGCGGGCGAGAACGGGCGGCACCGGCCCCTCCACGACGTGCCGCGACAGGTTCCGAGTGGGCCGAGCGGTGGCAGGATGTAGAAAGCAACGGCTCCCGAGGCCGATCGAGCCGGGCGACGTGGTCCAATCCCAGGGAGTGCACCCACGCGGAAGTGCACGCATAAGGGTGCATTCCCGCGACCGATCCGATCGACTGCGCAGCGGCATTACGATTGCGGTACCGTTCCTTCGTAGTGAGAGCAGACGTACTGCGTATGAATCCCCGCGCTCGAACCACTTGCGGTCGCGGCGCAAAGGAAGGAGCGATGAGATGCTGTGGACTCTGGTGCTCGTCTTGTTGGTGCTGTGGGCTCTAGGACTCGTGGGCGGCGTTACGGGGGGTGGGTTGATCCACCTTCTGCTGGTCGTCGCGGTCATCGTCCTGATCGTCAATCTCGTGCGCGGCCGGCGGGTCGTGTAGAGCCCCGCGTCGAGCTCCCCGCGGCACCCCCCGTTTCGGGCGACGCAGAATGCCGGGTGCATGCGATCCCACGAATCTCCGATGTTCTCGACGTTCGGGTCCGATGGGCTGCAGTCTCGGACCGTGGAGATGGCGAAGGAATGGCTGGCGATCCTCATCGAGAGGTTGCCGGAGCGGTCTCACCGGATCTTTCCGCAGAGCACGGCTGCTGAACCACGTTCCATTGCTGCTGCGGCGGCTGGTCGATGCGGTGCGGACCGGTGATGATCTCGTCGCCAACCCGATCGTCCAGCGCGAGCTCGCCCTGCTCACCGATCTCCGGCGGGCGCAGGGCTATGACGTGGAGGAGATCCTCACCGAGTTCGGCATCCTCTCCGACGTCGTCTTCTCGACGTTCTTCCAGCTCACGTCGAAGTACGGGCAGCCCGTCGAACCGATCGAGGCCGCGGAGGTGTCGTATCGGCTCCAGAAGACGCTGCACGCCCTCATGTGCCGCAGCGCGAAGGAATACGAGGCGCGCGAAACCGAGCATCGTGAGAGCGGGGCGCGGCTTCTCGCGGAGTACGGGCAGGCGGTCAACCACGAGCTCCGCAACCGGCTGAACCGAGCGCTGATGACGCTCAGCCTGATCCGGCGGAACGGTTCGCCGAGCCCGAGGGTGGACGCGCTGATGGAGACGCTTCGCGAGACGCTGCATGGCATGGACCAGGTGGCCGGCGACATCTACGCGGTCACCATGAGCCAGGCGCGCTCGCGCGCGAGCTTCGGACGCCCGCAACCCCTCGATGAGTTGATCGACGAGGTCGTCGAAGACATGGGTCCGGCCGCGGTGGCGCACTTTCTCACGATCGGAACGGTGTCCAGATCGTCGTGGTCAACCTCCTCGGGAACGCGATCAAGTACCACGACCCGGCCGAGCTCGATCGCTGGATCTCGATTCCGCGTGGTCGCGGCCGAGGGCTCGCCGGCCCAGCTCCGCGAGTGGCGGATCGACGTGAACGACAACGGCATCGGCATTCCCGCGGAGGCCCGGCGGCGCACCTTCGACAGCCCGTCGGTGGACGATCACGCCAGCGTCGACGTCGACGGCGCGGGGCTCGCTCTCGCCCGGGACGTGCTCCGGTAGATCGGCGCGACGCTGACATTCTCGCGCGAGGACGACGGCGAGAACGTCTTCTCGTTCACCGTCCATGGAGCCGGTCGAGAACCTCGACCCGCCGCCCGCCGAGACGTCCGACTGAGCGGCGACGATCACGAGCGAACGTTCGGTCTCGGTGTTCACGCCGCGGCCTCGAATGACGCGCGAGCTCTAGCCGGCCGCGCCACGGCCCCGGGATGCGAAGCCGCGCACGTTGCCGTTGTACGCGTTCAGGCGCGTGTACAGCGTCTTCAGGCTGATCCCGAGGACGTCGGCCGCCTTCCGCGCGCTCGAAGTAGCCCGCGTGGCGTCGCTTCGGACCGGGCGACGCGCCGGATCCTTCCGAGAAGGTCGCGCATCGCGCGCGACTCGCCCACGACGCGAGTCGGGAGCCGGCGTTCCTCGTTCGTCGATGGCGCGTGCGTCGCGAGGCCCTCCGGATGAAGGTCGATCCGCCGGCGGAACTCGCGCAGCAGACGCTTCAGGCGAAGCTCATCGAGGGCTTCAACAGGTAGTCGTGCGCGCCGCGCCGCATCGTGCTCAGGACGGTGTCGACGGTGGCCCGGCCGGTCACGAACACGACGTTCGAGAGCGATTCCGGCGAAGATGAGATCATGCGTCCGCCCGGCCATGCCTGCGCGGGCCCCGGCGACGTCGTCCACGGCATCGACGTCGAATCCGCCGTCGCGCACGAGGGCCTCGAGACCGAGGCGCGACATGTCATCGTCTTCGATGATCAGTGCTGCTTGGAGGAATCGCGAGCTCTCCGTTCCTTGGATGACGCAGTCGCCGGGTTACGGGTTCGCCGACGTTTTCTACAAACCTCTGTGTCGATCGCGTCCCGCTTGTGTCGATCGCGACCCACTCGAGCCGTCGCGAAACCGTGGGGCCGCCGGACAAAGGAAATGGGCGCCCGGAATCTGGTCTTCCGGGCGCCCGAAACGCGTGGTGATGGAAAGAGGGGGACGTGAGATACGACAAATCGACCACGCGTTCCGTTTGATGTCGCCGGTAGCTTGGCAAGTACCGTGCCAGAGCGGAACGCGCCGGCCGCGTCGCGGGCGTCTGGTTTCGCGACGCCGCGTACGAGCTACTTCTCGTCGCTCGTCGAGTTCTCGAGCTCCGCTCGCACCTCGGCGATTCGGATCGTGAAGAGCCGGCTCGCGTCGTCCTCGGGGTTGTTCGCCTGAACGTTCACGAACGCCTCCTCCGCTCCGTCGAGATCACCCGAGAAGAACGAGACGTACCCCAACAGAAAGCGCGCGTCCCCGTCGGTCGGGTGCGCCTCGAGATACGCTCGGAGCGCGATCGTGTGCTCGGCGAGTTCGTCCGGATGGCCGTACAGCTCGTGGAGCGCGGTGCCGACGGTCGGCCATTGCGGGAGGATCTGCAATCCGCGCCGGATCATGAACGACGCGTCGCGGTACTGACCCAACGCGAGGAGTGCGTGGGCCAGCGCGAACTTCGGCACCGCGTTGTTCGGCTCGAGCATCATCGTGCGCCGGAACGCGTCCGCCGCGCCGGCGTAGTCGCCCGCCTTGAACGAGCGTCCGCCGCGCTCCAGCCACGTCACCGCGTCGCCGTTGCCCTGGAGCTCGTGAAGCTGGTTCGCGAGCTCGGGTGGAATCGATGGCTCCGCGTCCGGTGGCAGCGGCGCCACGTCGGGCTCGATGTAGACCGGGCGGTACACCACGTACTGCGTGCTCGGATACGCGTACGGCACGTACTCCACGTACGTCGGATACGCGTAGGCGTGATAGACGGGGTAATAGCCGAACCAGAAGTGGTACCAGTAGTGGTCGTGGAAGAAGGGGTGGTGGTGGAAGTGGAAGTGGTGCCAGTAATACGGGAAACCGAGGAACGGGTAGAAGAGCCCGTGGACGAGGCCATGAGCGAGGTGGTCGTCCCAATCGTCCCAGTAGTCGTCCCAGTGGTCGTCCCAATCATGGTCCTTGTGGTGCTTCTTGTCCTTCCAGTCCTTTGGCGCTCCTTCCGACTGCGGATCGGCGAACCCGCGACGCATGCGCTCGCGAAGGTCGTCGTTTCGCGCGAGCGACGTCCGTTCGGCGTCGCGCGTCGTCGTGGAACGCGAGCTGCCCCTCGTCGCGCTCGATGGCGATCGAGAAGCGACGTCGCGCGACGTCGGGCGCTCGACTCGCATCGATGCCGAGCTCGCACGAGACGACGCGCGGAACGCGGACGGCGCGATGCTCGGTCCGAGACGCGCGGTGAGGCCGCCCTCGGACGTGACGAACCCGTCCGCGACCCGCGGGAACGTGCCGGCCGTGGAGGAGGACCCGCGGAACGACGACGTCGGTCGCGTCGAACGTGCGGTCGCCCGAGAGAAGCCGCGGAACGACTCGACGTCCATCGATCGACCGAGCCGGCTCGGACCGATCGTCCCGCCGCCCGACCCGACGCGACCGTAGCCGCGCTGCGACGCGCTCCGGTCGGAGGTGCGATCGTACGTCCGCTCCGACGGCCGGTACGTCGACGTCGAGCGGGACGAGCGCGTTCCGTACGATCGCGCCGCGGAGCCGCGCGCCGACGACGGACTCGGGGAGTACGAACGGCTCGATCGAAACGAGCGAGTCCCCGACGATGAGCGGGGAGTTCCGGAACGGAAGGAGCGGCTGGAGCCGAAGGATCGCGTGGGAGCGCCCGAGCTGAACGATCGACCCGACGACCGCGACGAGAAGGACCGCGACGATGAACCCGACGCGAAGGAGCGGGATCCTCCCCCTCCTCCCCCTCCACCCGAGCGTCCACCACGATTGCCGGCTTCGAGAAGGGCGGTCGGGAGGGTCACGGTCGCGATCGTGAGTCCGACGATCCAGAGCGCGGCCTTGCGATTCGCCGAAAGGAAGGAAAGGGTCATTTCGACCTCCTCGGAGTTGGAGAACGCCCGCGGCAGCCCCTGCATGGTAACCCCGGCGATGCACGTTCCGTCGATCGGATTGGACGGTCGAAGGATCGGCCCGCTTCCGGCAGAGTCCGTTCCGCGACGCAAGACAACGATGCGCCGACGGATGCGCCGCGGCGGAGGTCAGCCCTCGGGCGTCGACGTGTGATCGAGGATGATCCGCCACGCGCCGTCCCGTTTTCGGAGCGCGAGAGTGAATCGACCGTGGGGCGCATCCTCGTGCCGGTCGAGCCGAAAGGCGCCGGTCGCTACCGCTGCGTCGTTCGACAACACCAGAACTTCTAGCTCGTCGAACGTGAGGGTGCCCATCGCGTCGCGAGATCCGTAGCGCTGGTGGAACCGCGCACGCGTCTCCGCGAAGCCTCGGTGGATCTGCGCGCCGGAGATGAAGGCGAGGCTGGGCGTCGGGTCGTAACCGGAGAGGAACCCGTCGAGGTCGCCCGCGTTCCAATCGTCCTGCTGCGCCGTGAGCAGGGCCCGGACCTCCGCCTCGACGTGCGCGGCGGTCTCGGACGAGACTCCGGTCGTGAAACAGGAAGGGAACACGAGCGGCGCAAGCACCAAAACGATCGAGATCGACAGTTTCATGAACGGGCTCCGTCCGGTACGGTCGCAGGACCGCGGATCGTCCGCGAAATCCTAACCATGCTACGACGCCGTGCGCACGCACGAGCGGAAACCGCGGAGACGAGGAGCGAAGATGAGTCGGCCCACGATCGCCTTCGACATGGAGACCGTGGGGGTCGACTGGGAGGAACTCGACGAGGCGACCCAGAAGTACCTCACCCTCCGTTCCGAGCGAAAAATCGTCAAGACGGCGGGCTCGACCGGCGGCGCCGAGGCGGTCGCGCGCGAAGGGCTCGGGCTGTCTCCGGGCACCGGCCGCATCGTGGCGATCTCGCTCTTCAACCTCGACACCGATCAGGGCGCCATCCTGTACGAGGGCGAGGACGGGTGGAAGGACACCGCTCCGGGCAAGACGCGGATCTTCCGCGGTCGCGAGGACGCGATCCTGCGCGAGTTCTGGCAGCTACTCGACAAGTACGGCCGGGTCGTGACGTACAACGGCCGCGGCTTCGACATTCCGTTCGCGTACATCCGCTCCGCGATGCACGCCATCAAGCCGTCGCGCCAGTTGCTCGGCAACCGCTTCTCGGTCGCCGACCACTGCGACCTCGCGGAGGTGCTCACGTTCTTCGGCGCCGCGCAAGAGCGGTTCTCGCTCGACTACTGGTGCCGCCGGTTCGGCCTCAAGTCGCCGAAGGAGAACGGCCTCGATGGCTCCCAGGTCGGCGCGTTCTACCGTGACGGTCGCATCGAGGAGATCGCGCAGTACTGCCTCCGCGACTCGATCGCGACCGGGAAGCTCTACCGCAAGATCGAGCGCACGCTGATCGATCTCTACGCGCGCAAGCAGTGACGCGTGCTCGCCTCCTTCATCGGGATGGAGGGAGGCGGGGGATGGGGAGAGTCGATGGAGAGGGGAGCGCGGGGCCGGGGGGGCGTTGCGCGTGAAGCGCCGCTCGGGCGCCTCCCCCGGCCATCGCGGAAAGCTCAGCGGGCGGCGGGAGGATGGTACTGCGGCCGAGGCTTCTTCGGGTTCCGGCCGAGCTCCTCGAGCGCGAGCGACACCGCCTTCTCGAGCTGCGGGTCGTGGCCCGCGATCACCTCCTTCGGCCACTCCACGACCTCGTAGTCCGGGGCGACGCCGACGTTCTCGACCGCCCACCGACCGTCGGTGTCCATGACGCCGAAGCTCGCGGCGGTGACGAAACCACCGTCCATGAGGGGCGGGTAGCCCGAGATGCCGACGAGCCCGCCCCAGGTACGCGTCCCGACGAGCGGGCCGATCCCGCGGTTCTGGAACATCCACGGCATCCAGTCGCCGCCGGAGCCAGCCGACTCGTTGATGAGCATCACCTTGGGACCGTCGATCATCCCGAACGGCGACTGGGCGAGCCACTTCTCGCGGTTCATCCAGTAGCTCATGACGCGGCGGGAGAGGACATCGATCACGTAGTTCGCGACCTGTCCGCCGCCGTTGTAGCGTTCGTCGAGGATCACGCCGTCGCGGTCGAGCTGGCTGTAGAAGTCGCGATCGAACGCGGCCATGCCGGCCCCGCCCGTGTTCGGCATGTAGATGTAGGCGAGACGGCCGTTCGAGAGCTCGTCGACCCGGCGCCGGTTGTCCTCGATCCAGGACTGGCGGCGGAGGGCGAACTCGTTGGAGATGGGAACCACCGTCATCGAGCGCGCGTCGAGTCCGTCCGGTTTCGACGCGAGCGTGATCAGCACCTGGCGGTTCGCGGTGTTCTCGAACGCCGCGTACAGGTTGTCGTCAGCCATCACCGGACGACCGTCGACCGTGATGAGGTAGTCGCCCTCGCGCGCGTCGACACCGGGCTCCGTGAGCGGCGCCCGCAGGCCCGGGCTCCAGTTCTGGCCGCTGTAGATGCGCGCGATGCGGTAGCGGTTCTTCGCGATCTCCCAGTCGGCGCCCAGAAGACCGACCGACACGCCGTCAGGTGCGTCGGGCATGTCGCCGCCGCCGGCGTACTGGTGACCGCACGCGAGCTCGCCGATCATCTCCGCGATGATGACGTTCAAGTCGGCCCGATGTCGAACGTGGGGGAGGAACGCGGACCAGCGGCGCCACATCGCCGGCCAGTCGACGCCGTGCATGTTCTCGTCGTAGAAGTAGTCGCGCTGGATGCGCCAGACTTCGCGCAGGATCTGCGGCCATTCCTGCTCGGGATCGACGCGCACGCGGACGGAGTCGAGCCGCAGCGTCTCGGAACCCCCCCCGCCGCCGCCGCGGCTGCCGCGCCCCGCCGCCGCCATCGCCTCGAGGTCGGGCCCTGCGCCGCCGCCGAAGCCGCCGCCCACCCGGCGGATCGACCAACCGCCGAGCCCGCGGACGAGGATCCAGCTTCCATCGGCGGAGAGCTCGTAATCGAAGACATCGCGCGCAACGGTGTCCGCCTCGAGGTCGTCGAGGTCGAACTTCTTCAGCTCGGGTCGCCCGCCGCTCGGCGCGTACTCGAGGTACAGGACGCCGTTCTCCAGTCCGGCGAGGGCGCGATACCCGCTCGATCCGAGCGGGAGGGCGAGGATCCGCTGGTCGATCCCGTCGAGCTCGATCGGCGGGACGTCGACCTTCTTCTCCTTGTCCTTCTTCGATTCGGCGTCGGCGTCGGTGCCGGCGGCGTCGCCTCCTTCCTTCTCGTCGCCCGGGCTCGCGCCGCGCGGCCCCGCGAAGCGTCGTCGCATCCGCTCCATGTCGTCGTCGCCGTCCGAGCCGACCGCTTCATCGCTCTTCGGGGCGAGCGGGTTCTTGCCGGCCTTCTGCAGCACGACGACGTACAGGCTGTTGTCGGTGGTCCGCGACGCGGACGTGCTCATGTCGAGGCCGAACAACCGCGGACCGGCGTCGACCGAGGCGGCGAAGAACATGTGCTTCCCGTCACGGGAGAACGCGGGGCTCGCGGCCGTGCCGAACGCGTCCGTGATGCCGGTCGTCTTGCTGGTCTCGAGCTCGTAGAGCGCGATCTGGTCGTACATCGTGCGCGGGTTGCGGTTCTCGAACGCGATCCACTTCGAATCGGGGGACCAGACCGCGGCCGGCTGCACCACGCCGAGCGAGCCCTGCACCCGCGCGACCTCCGTCACTCCCCCGGTCTCGACCGTCAAGTACGCGATGCGGTTCGCCTTGTCGGAGAACAGCACGTGCTTCCCGTCGGGGCTCCACCGAGGATCGTGGTAGAAGCCGGCTCCGTCCAGGTCATAGGCCGAGACCGGCTTCCGCCCCAGGTGGTCGCGGATCAGCAGGCGGTACTCGCCGCCCTCGTCCGAGAACCACGCGATCCTCTCGCCGTCGTGAGACCAGGCGGGATCGCGATCGTGCGCGCCGGGCGACTGCGTGAGGTTGCGCGGGTCGCCGTGCTCCTTCGGGACGGTGACGATCTCGCCCCGCGTTTCGAAGACGGCCCGCTTGCCGTTCGGCGCGATCGCGGCGTTTCGGACCGACGACTGCACGGCCTGCCAGCGCGGGAGCGCCGCGAGGCCGTCGGCGCGTACGTGGACACGAAGACGCTCGGTGCGTCCGCTCGTCGGGTCGTACACGTGCAGCGCTCCCGCCTGCTCGAACACGATCACGCCGTCGCCCGCGTCCATGTTGCGAATGTCGAAGTCGTCGAATCGAGTGACCTGCTCGACCTTGCTCGAGCCGGGCGTGTAGCGCCACAGGTTCATGTGCCCGTCGCGGTCGGACGCGAAGTAGACGTCGTCGCCGACCCAGCCGGGGAACGTATCGGTGGCGTGGACGTGGGGGACTTCCTCCACGTCGAACGTCGCGAGGTCGATGATCCACACCGGCGGGATGGTGCCGCCGCGGTGCCGCTTCCAGCTCCGGAACGCGTCGCGGAACGGCGTGTATGCGACCCTCTTGCCGTCCGGGCTGTACGCGGCGTGCGCGACCTTTGGGATCGAGAGCTCCTCGGGCAGCCCCTCCCGCTCGATCCCGACGAGAAAGAGCTTCTGAACCGGCGCGTTCGAGGAGCGCGAACTGCGGAAGAGGATGCGCTTGCCGTCGGGGTGCCAGTCGACGACCACGTCGCCGCCCGGGTGCCACGTCAACCGGCGCGGATCGCCGCCCGCGACCGGCACGACGTAGACGTCGACGTTGCCGTCGTACTGCCCGGTGAACGCGACCCACTTCCCATCGGGGCTGATCTCGGGCGACGACTCCGCGCCCGGATTGCTGGTCAGCCGGCGCGCTTCGCCGCCGCTCCGGCCGACCGCCCACAGGTCCTCCGCGTAGACGAACACGACGTGCTCGGCGGAGATGCTCGGATCTTGCAGCAAGAGGGTCTCTTCCGACGTCGCGGCCGCGTTCGCGGCGAACGAGACGAGCGGGGTCAGGACGACGAGGCGAGTGAGGCGCCGACGGGCGAAACGGTTCATGAGATTCCTCGCGGGAGTCGGAAGGGGTGCCGGTGCGGCCGGATCAGACCCCGCAATGTAGCGGGGAGCCCCTCGTCGCGCATCCCCCGCGCGACGCTCTCTGCGGTGCGCGCCCGCCCGGCGCGGCGCCGGTCCGGCCCGAATGGACGCGAGCCCGCCTGGAATCGAGCGCGAAGCCGTCCTCTTCCACGTCGCCCACCCCGGCGACCCCGAGCCCGAGCCGCTCGGCGTTGCCCATCCCGGCAACCAGCCGGAGCAGCGATCCGTCTCGCGAACGCACCTCGCCCACGCGACGTCATCGTGCGGCCGGCGTCGCGCGCTGATCAGGAGGGGCCGCGGTCGAGCTCCGGCGCCGGCTCGGCGGGCGCCCGCCCCTTCGGGGTCGCGAGCAACAGAAGGTGAGGGAGCAGGAACAGGTCGGCCGCCAGCGCGGTCACGACCACCGCGCTGAGCAGGATTCCGACGTCGGTCATCGACCGGAACTCCGCCCGCAGGTAGCAGAGACAGCCGACCACGAGGATCAGCGACGTGACGACGAGCGCCCGCCCCGCGCGCTCGAGGCTGCGATGCATGCACTCGCGCGGCGACGCGTCGGGGCGGTCGCGTCGTTCCTGGACGAACCGGGTCACGAGGTGGATGGTGTCGTCCACCGCGAGCCCGAGCCCGAGGCTGTAGATCATCACGATCCCGATCCGGATCGGGATGTCGAGCCAGCCGTTCAGCGCGAGGGCGACCAGGATCGGGATGACGTTCGGCACCACCGAGATGAGCCCGATCCGGAGCGAGCGGTACGAGAACGCGATGAACAGGCTGATCGCGATCAGCGAGACCAGGAAGCTCTCGAGCATGGTGGTGACGACGAGGCGGCTGCTCTCGTGGGCGGACACCATGTAGCCGGCGACCTCGCCGCGGAACGGACCGTCGAGCTTCTCGAGCTCGCGTTCGGCGATCGTCTTCAGCTCGAGGAAGCGACGCGTGCCGATGTCGGCCGTCGTGAAGCTGATGCGAGCGCGTTCGAACTCCCGGTCGACGGCGTGGCTCGGAAACAAGTCGCTGGTGAGGCGGAGGCGCATGACGCCGGTCTCGACCAGCCGCGGCGTGAGCGACGCCGGCGCGCCGGCCGCTTCGCGGATCCAGTCGGTGTAGGACTCGACGCCGGTCACGCCCGGTTCGCGGAGGAACCTGCGTTGGAACTCCTCGATCGCGGCGACCGTGGCGGGCGACGCGAGGTCGCCGTCGAGCCAGACGTCGAACCGCTGCACCCCGACGAAGCGCTCTTCGAACCAGGCGATGTCCAGGACCTCGGGAGCGTCCGTGGGGAGTTCCTCGAGCCAGTGGGAGTCGACCTCCACTCGCGCGACTCCGAACGCGCACGCGACGACGAGCGACCCGAACGCGATCGCGACCGTCCGGCCGGGGAGCAGGCCGAGACGACGGAAGAACGGGAACTCCTCACGTCCCCGGCGCCGGATCGGCCAGATCGACAGGAGGATCGGCAGCAGGGCGATGACCGTCACGAACGTGATCAGGACCGCGACGGTCGCCTTGAGCCCGAACGCCTGCACCGCCACGTGGCGGGACGTCACCAGCGAGAGGAACCCGATCCCGGTCGTGATCGACGTCTGCAGGCACGCGACCCCGACCCGCTCCATCATCTCGAGGATCGCGTCGTCGCGCGATCGCCCCGCGCGCATCGACTCCTCGAACCGCTCGATCATGTGGACCGCGTCGCACAGGCCGATGATGAAGATCAACCCGGGGACCGCGATGTCGATGATCGACACCGCGTAGCCGAGCGCGGTGAGCAGCCCGAGGCCGAGCAGGATCGCGGTATAGACGACGACGAGCGGAAGGACGGACCCGCGCACCGTGCGGAACAAGAGCGGCAGCAACACCGCGAACGCCACCAGCTCGAGCAGGACGCTCGAGAGCATGTCGCGCCACATCGTGCGCGAGATGAACCGCTGCACCACGGAGCCGCCGAGTCCGCGTACCTGGACGCCGGCTCCGGCGCGAGCCTCGAAGAAGTCGAGGATCGGGGCGATGAAGAGCCCGTTCGGGTCGTCCGCCGCCTCCGGAGCGACGCGGACGAAGAGCGCGGTGGTGCGACCGTCGCCCGAGAGCAGCCGCCGTGCGAGCAGCGGGTGCCGCTCGACCAGCGGAAGGACCGGCTCGTCCGCCGCCTCCATCCGCACCAGCTCCAGCCGGGGAACCCCCTCCGTTCCTGCCACGACGCGGGTCGTCGCGAGCGCGAAGATCGACGTCACCACGGGGTCATCCTCGAGCTCGCGGATCCACTCCGCCTCTCGGTCGAGGTCCGCGCTCGTCACCAGCTCGGGGCGGGTGAGCGTCACGATGAGCGCGAAGAGCCGCGCCGGGACGTCGCTCTCGAACGCGTCGAGGCGCTCGCGTTCCTCGTCGCTCGTGACCAGGATCGGCTCGAGGGAGAGGTCGAAGCGGAGCGAACGCAGCGAGACGGCGGACGCCACCCCGAGCAGGACGAAGACGGCGGAGACGGCGAGCCGATGGCGGAGGAGGAACGCAGTGAGTTGCCGCAACGATCGGTTCCAAAGCGGGAAACGCGACGCGGGAAGTCTAGAGGCGTGCCCGAGGATTCCCGCGGCATTCGACGAAGCCGCCGCGGACACGCACGTCGTCGGCCGGCGTCATCGGGAGGATGGAGTCAGCCGGCGAGGATGGCGTCAGCGGAGCGCCGCGCGGAGCTCATCGAGGTCCAGTTCACGCCGCGGCGTGACGCCGCGTTCGCGCAGCGCGGCCTCGAGGCTTGGATCGTACCGGCGGACCGTGCTCTCGAACTTCCAACGGAATCGGTCGTCGCCGGGAGCGGGCGTCAGGCGGGCGCGCAGCCGTTCGTCGTCGAAGCGAAGCCACGTCGCGCTCGCCAGCAGCTCGGCCGCGAGCGGCACGAACGTGCGCTCGGCCGCGAGCTCGAGGAGGACCTCGCGGCGTAAGCGTCGGAGGACCGGATCGGAGAGCGGCACGTCGACGTGGATCCCGTCCGCGTCGAGCGACAACCAAGCACGGCCCGACTCCGCCTGATCGACGAGGAGCTGGATCGATCGGGCATCGAGGTCGTCGTCCGGATGGAGGTCGCCCCGTGCCGCCGATCCGAGGATCTGCCGCGAGATCATCCGGTTCAGCGCGGCGAACACGAGGGTCGCGTCGCGGACGCGGAACCGCTGATATGCACAGAGCCGGCCCTCCGGGTCGAGGAACGCCTCGCGGGCCACGAGCTCGATCCGTTCCGCGATCTGCAGGTAGTCGCCGGCGATGGAACGCTCGATGAACGTCGCGTGCGGGGTCGATCGTCGGGCCGCTGCATCATCGGCCCATGCGTCGAGGCGGAAGTGGAGAGGCCACTCGAGCACGATGAACTCCCGCCCGCCGGCGTTCAGTCGTTCGAACGCGCGTACTCCCTTTTCGATCGCCGAGTCGTTCGACCGCGGAGTGGTCAGCCCGTGATAGACGAGCAGGAGGTCGACGCGATCGGCCGCCGCGTCGTAGCGGACGTCGATGTCCTGTCCAGTGAAGACCAGGTCGCAGGCGGCGAGGCCGGCGACGCAGAGAAGGGGAAGGATGCGGCGAACTCTGATCATCCGTGTCATCTCCAGTGTGATTCTCCGCCGTGACCTCGGTAGAACGGAGAGGCGCAACGGACCGTGAGCGAACGGCGAATCGGTCCTTTCTGCGTTCTCGAGTGGCTTGGGTGGGGCGGATCGGAGTTGGACGAACGCGCCGAAACACGGGAACTGCTCGCCCGCTGGCACGACGGTGAACGCGCGGCGCTCGATGAACTGCTGCGGCGACACCTGCCGTGGATCGAGGAGCAGGTCTCGCGCCGGCTCGGGTCCGCGCTTCGGGCGAAAGCGGAGACCCAGGACTTCGTCCAGGACGCCGTGATCGAGGCGCTCCGCTACGCACCGAGGTTCTCCGTCGCGAACGAGGCGGTGTTTCGTCGAATCCTGCTGCGAATCATCCGCAACGTCCTGTGCGACCGCCACGATTGGTTTACGGCACGGCGGCGCGAGATGAGCCGCGAGCGGCCGCTCGCGCGGGACACCGTCCTCGATCTCGATCCGCCGCGCGAGCGGGTGCCGCCGCCGGGTGGGGCGGCCGAGCAGGCCGAGCTCGAGGCGCGCGTCCGGCTCGCGCTCGAGTTCCTGTCGGAAGAGGAGCGGCGCGTCGTGATCCTGCGCGATTGGGACGGTCTCGAGTTCGGCGCGATCGGGGACGCGGCCGGCGTCTCCGCCGACGCGGCCCGGATGCGCTATCACCGCGCGTTGGTCCGGCTGACCGCCCACGCCGAGCGCATCCTCTCCGGCGAGCTTCGCCCTCTGCTCGACGGCGAGGAGGGGATCGGTCACGGCGATGACTGAGCCACGGTCGCTGCCGAGCGACGACGACGAGGCACTGATCCATCTATCGGCGACGCGCGAGTCCGGCGGCGACGTCGAGGTCGAGCGGTTGCTCGACACGATCACGACCGAGCGTCGTGCCATCCTCCGCGAACGCTTGGCCGCGCTGGAGCGGGTCCGCGGCGTCTTCGCGCGGCTTCCGTTGCCGGTGGAAGCCGAGCCGGTGTTCAAGGGCTTTCGCATCGAACGGCGCATCGGCGAGGGAGCGCTGGGAGTGGTCTACGCGGCGTTCGACGAGACGCTCGAGCGCGAAGTCGCGTTGAAGGTGCTGCGCCGCGGGACGAGCGAACGCGTCCTCGCGGAGGCGCGGCGCGCGGCGGGGCTCGCCGACCCCTCCATCGTCACCGTGCACTCGATCGCGGAGGGCGGTGGTCGCACGGCGATCGTGATGGAGTGCGTCGACGGCCACCCGATCGATCAGGTCGCCGACGCGTTGACGTACGCGCAGAAGGCGCGGCTCCTCCACGGCGTGGCGCGCGGCCTCGCGGCGGCGCATGCGCGCGGCGTCGTCCATCGCGACTTGAAGCCGGCCAACGTCTTGGTGACTCCGTCGCTCCGGCCGCGCATCCTCGACTTCGGGCTCGCCGTGCGCGAAGGGACGCCGTCGTTCGGCGCGTTCCACGGCACGCCGCTCTATGCGTCGCCGGAGCAGGCGCGCGGCGAGCCGGCGCGAGCCGCGTCGGACGTCTTCGCGCTCGGCAGCCTGATGTACCGCGTGCTGGTCGGCGTCCCGCCGTTCCGTGGCGACGACGCGATCGAGGTCCTCCGCCGGATCGAGAGCGAGGATCCGCCGTACCCGAGCGGCGGACGCGACGACGTGCCGCGCGGTCTGCAGGCGATCTGCCTCGCCGCGATGGCGCGCGACCCCGACGAACGGCCGTCGGCCGAGGAGATCGCGGACGACCTGGGACGCTACCTCGCGGGTGACGAGGTGAGGCTGCGCCCCGTGCTCTACCGCGACCGTCTCCGCCGTGGGATCGCCGAGCAGATGTGCGCGGTGGACGAATGGGAGCGGCAAGGGATGATCGCGGCGATCGAAGGCGATCGCCTCCGGGCCGTGTTCCGCCGCGTCCTCGCCGACGAGGACCACTGGATCCTCGACGTGCGACGGCTTTCGCCGCCCCAGACGATCCTGAACGCCGCGGTCTGGCTCACCGTGGTGTCGGTCGCGTTGCTCGTCTGGCTGGGCCGCGACGCGTTGGGACCGACGCTGCGGTTCGCGATCCCGCTGTCCGGCTTCGTCCTGCTGCTCGTCTTCGGGGGCCTGCTCCAGCTCCGGCGCCAGGTCGAGACGGCGGCGGTGCTCCTGGCGGGGGCCGTCCTGTGCGCGCTTCCGGCCGTGCTCGCGACCGTGTCCGAGCTCGCGATCCTGGCCGAGCGCCCCGACGGAGCGGGACAGCTCCTGCCCGAGCCGTACTCGAACCATCAGGTTCTCGTCGCGTGCGCCGCCGCGGCCGCGTTGTCGATCGTGGCGTTCGCGGGGCTGCGCTACACCGCGCTCGCGTGGACCACCGCGGACCTCTTGGTCCTGACCTGGATCGCGTGGCGGATCACCCGCGGCTGGCTCGATGCCGCGCCCGAGATCCGTGCGCTCGAGTGTCTGCCGCTGCTCGCGTTCGTGATCCCGGGTCTCTGGTTCGAACGTGTCGGGCGCGTGCGATGGGCGTTTCCGTTTCACGCCGTCGCGCTGATCACGCTCGTGATCGGCCTCGACGTGATCGCCGAGCACGGCACGACTCTCCGCATGCTCGGGCTCTTCATCGAGCTCGACGAAGGCCGGTCGGAGTCGTTCTCCATCGCGTTGAACGGGCTTCTCTTCATCGCGCTCATGGTCCGGTTCGAGCGGTCCGCGAGCCTCGATCTGCGGCGCGGGGCGCGCGTGCTCGAGTGGTTGGCCCCGCTCCACCTGTTGGGAGCGCTCTTCGCGAACGCGCTCGTCAAGGACGGCCCCGGCGTCGACGTCGTGCTCTACCTCGTCGCGGTCCTCTTCCTTCTCGCGATGGGGCCGTGGCGGAGCCACCGGCGCCTGTTCCAGTCGGGGCTGCTCGGACTCGCGCTCGGCACGCACCTCCTGATCCACCGGGAGTGGTTCGAGCCGGTGCCGTTTCTCGTCATCCTCGGCGCCTCCGGTCTCGTGATCGCGTTCTCGACCTGGCGATGGATGGGGCGCCGGCCGGACTGACGGCGCCCCTCGCCGTTCCGCGCCGCGGGCTGGGTGCGCGGAACGACGGGAACGGCCGGAGACGCAAGCGGGGGCTCCCGGAACGTTCCCGGGAGCCCCCGCCGCGCGCGGATCGGCGTTCACCGACCCGCGCGATCGAGGTACGACGCGCCTACTCGTAGAAGTTCGTCGCCTCGGTCTCGTTCACCGGTCGCGTGAGCTGGTCGGTGTTCATCTCGACCGAGAACCGCACGTCACCCGCGGACGCTGCCTTGACCGTCACCCGCCACGTCGCCTTCGCCTTGGGGGCGAGGCTCGGGAGCGGGCCGAAGGTCACCGTCGATCCGTCCGCGCTGCCCGTGGTGTCGCCGGCCGCGGACACAAACTGCATCTCGTCCTCGAGCTGGCAGACGATGATGATGTTGGTGTCGGCCAACGAGCCCTGGTTCGTCGCGGTGATCACGTACGTCACGTCGTTGCCGACCGCGATCGGGTCTTCGGCGTCGACCACCTCGAGCAGGATCGCGGGGATCCCCGCGACCGTCGTGGTGCAGGACGCGTCGACCGGATCGGCGCAGACGCACGTTGCCGTCGCGTCGCTGGTCTTCGGTCCGAGCGCCGTGAGGCCGACGCCGACGGTGAAGCTCATTTCCTTCGAGCCGCCCGGCGCGACCGTCGAGAGGACCCATCGCACCTTGCCGCCGCTGGCCTGTCCGCCCTCGGTCGCGCTGGCGAACGACGTGCCGTCCGGGATCGTCGCTTCGACCACGGTGTTGTTGCAGGCCGCGTCGCCCGTGTTGCTGACCGCGAGGCGGTAGGTGATCTGCTGACCACCGTACACCTTGCCCGGGCAGTTCATCGCGAGGTCGAGAGCGGGCTGGACCACGCGCGTGGTGACCGTCTCGGACGACGCGGAGACGCCGCCCTCGGCGCTCGCGAACGCGGAGTTTTCGTAGGTCCCGGTGGACGATGCCTTCGCCGCGACCGTGAACGTCCGAGTCTGGCCGGGGCCGAGCTCGGCGATCGTCATGCTGGTCGCGCCCGACGCGGTCAGGCCGTCCGGGAGCGAATCGGTGACGTCGATGTTGCGGATCGTTCCGGTGCCGTCGTTCATGACCGTGATCGTGTAGTCGATCGGGTCGCACATCGACACCTCGGCCGGTCCGGTCTTGGTCACGCTGAGGCGTGGATCGACGACGCGCGTCTCGACGCAAGTCTCGTTGTCGATCGCGATCGACGCGCAGTTGCGGACCGTGCCGGAACCGCCCGCGTTTCCATTGATGACGACCGTCTTGGTCGAACCGCCATCGAGCGTGCCGATCGAGTAGACGTGGTCGCCGTCCATCCCCGGTGTTCCGGACGGGTTCGAGGAGGTCATCGAGAAGCCCGGACCCGGCGTGTCGATCACGGAGACGCCGTGGATCGCATGCGAGGTCAGGTTCGTGACCTGGATCTCGTACTGGATGGGATCACCCGCGCTGACCTCTTCGGGCGCGCACTTCACCAGGCGAATCGAGCTCGAGGCTTCCATCCCGGTCGGGAAGTAGAGCTTCGAACTGATCATGCCCGGTCCGCAGTCGGACATCGGCGGCGCCGGTGCCTTCTCCACGGCCTTCTTCATCGGTTCCGGCGCAGACTCGCGCGGCCCGAAGCAGACGCAGGCGGACAATGTGGCGATCGCCACGAGACTAGAAGCTCGAATAGCAGTTTTCACTCTCAACCCTCCTCCTTGACGTGGGTTGGGGGCATCATGCGAATCGCATCCCGTCGGAGATTCGGACGGCATCCTAGACAGTCGCCACCCGCAAGTCCTCGGGAATTGCACGGACATCGCGCTCGAGATTTATGGAACGCGATGCTCCGCGCCGTCGAGGAAGAACCCTCCGGTGCGGTCGAATCGTCGATCTCATCCCAGTCGCGGGGACATCGCACCAAGGCCCGGCCCCGAAATCGACCCCCGACCCGGGGGAAATCGTCGGCTTCTCGGATGGGGGGCCTCGGGCGTGGACCTTGTCCTTCGTGACTGCCGTCGCGCCTACTCCACCCCGGCGGCCTTCGGGGCGCCGATGAACAGCCAGCGCAAGAGGCGCCGGACGTCCTCGAACACGATGTAGAACGTCGGCAGGATCAGCAGGGTCAGGATCGTCGCGAAGACCAGCCCGAACACGATCGAGATCGCCATCGGGATCAGGAACTGCGCCTGGAAGCTCCGCTCGAGCAGGAGGGGAAACAGGCCCGCCGCCGTGGTGATCGTCGTGAGCACGATCGCCCGGATGCGGCTGCGCGCGCCGTGGACGACCGCTTCGAGCAGGGGCATCCCCTCTTCACGATGGTTGCGGTTCACCTTGTCGACGAGGATCAGACTGTCGTTCACCACGATGCCGGTGAGCGCGACGATGCCGATCGACGACAGCAAGGTCAGCGGGTAGCCCATCACGACGTGGCCGAGGATCGCGCCGACGATCGAGAACGGAATGATCGCCATCACGATGACGGGCTGGACGTACGACCCGAACAGGATCGCGATGAGCGCATAGATCGCGAACATCGCCACCGGCAGGCCGACCAGGGCGAGCACGCCGAAGCTCTCCTTCGTCTCCTTCTCCTCCCCTTCGAACGAGATCGTCACGCCCGGGAACTCGCGGCCGATCGTGGACAGCCGGTCTTGAAGGTCCCACGTGACCTCCTGCACGTTCGCTTTCTCGTCGTCGACCATCGCGCTCACGGTGACGGCGCGTTTTCCGTCGACCCGCTTCAGCGTGGCGTAGCCACGTTCGGTGCGGAGGCTCGCGACCTCCTCGAACGGCACGCGGCCGCCGTCGTCCGTGGCGACGCGCAGGCGGTCGAGATCGGCGAGGTCGCGCCGGGCGGGCTCGGGGAGGAGGACGCGGACCTTGATCTCGTCCTCGTCCTCTTGGAGCTCCTGCGCCTCGTGCCCGAACACGGCGTGGCGGAGCTGCAGCGCGAGGTCCTGGGTGTTCAGCCCGAGGAGGCGCGCCTGGTCCTTCAGGCGCAGCCTGGCCTCGAGCTTGCCGTCGCGCAGGTCGCGCTCGACCTCCCCGACGCCGTCGTACTCGAGGAGCATGTCGCGGACGTGGTCGGCGGCCCGGGCGGCGGTCGCGAGGGACTCGCTGCGCACGCGGATCTGGATGTCGGCCCCCTGCATGGTGCCGTTCTCCGCGCGGAACGAGAGCTTGTCGACGCCGGGGACGACGCGCGTGGCGGCGCGCATCTCGTCGATGATCGCCGCCGCGCTCCGCATCCCGGCGAGCTCGCGCTCGTCGGCGGCGAGCAGCTCGAAGTAGAGCTGGCCGACGGTGGCCGGATCGGAGGCCGTCTCCTGGCCGCGGTTCGAGAACGACGTCCCGAGGACCGAGAAGACGGTGGCGACCTCCGGGTACTGGAGCGCCATCGACTCGATCCGAGTCATCACCGCGTGGGTGTCGTCCTCGTGGGTTCCCGCCGCCATCTCCAGCGTCACGGTGACCGTCTCCGCGTCGACGTCCTGCACGAGGACGAACGGCACCACGCCGCCGGCGACGAGCCCCGCCGCCGCGATCAGGACCCCTAGCGACGCGGCGACCGCCGGGTAGCGCCAGCGCAGCATGAAGCGGAGCACCCGCTCGAGGCCGTCCTGCATGCGACGGTTCAGCCACTGGTCGCGCGCACGTCCCACGCGATCGAAGAACCCGAACGGGCCGGCGCGCGCCGGCGATCCCGGCGGCCGGACGCGCATGTGCCCGAGATGGGACGGCAGGATCACGAACGCCTCGACGAGCGAGACGAGGAGCGCCGAGCCGACGACGATCGGCAGCACTCCCATGAAGTCGCCCCAGATGCCTCCCATGAAGAGGATCGGGACGAACGCGATGACGGAGGTGAGCACCGCGGCGACGACGGGGCGCGCCATCTCGTTCGCCCCTTTCACCGCCGCCTCGAGGGGGGGCATGCCGGCTTGGATCCGTCCGTGGACCGCCTCGCCGATGACGACGGCGTCGTCGACGATCAGCCCGAGCACCACGATGAGCGCGAACAACGACAGCAGGTTGATCGTCGCGCCGAGCCACGCCATCACGATGAACGCCCCGAGGAGCGCGATCGGCAGGCCGAGCGCGACCCAGAACGCGGTGCGGATGCTCAGGAAGAGGGCGAGCGTGATCACGACGAGGATGCCGCCGTACGTCGCGTTCCGGAGCATCAGGTCGAGCCGCTGGGCGATCAGACGGGAGAGATCGGTCGTCGTCTGCAGCGTGAGGGCGCCGCCGAACCGCGCCGGGTTCTCGGCGACGTATTGCTTCACCTTCGACGCGATCTCGAGGGCGTCTTGCTCCGGCGTCTTGAAGATGGTCAGGGAGATCGCTCGGCGACCCGAGAAGCCGCCGCGGGTGACGCGGTCCTCGAACGTGTCCCTCACGTCCGCCACGTCGCGCAGGCGGGTCGCGGTTCCGTCCGGCCGCGCGTCGACGATGATGTTCTCGAGCTGGAGCCCGCGACGCGATTCGCCCATCGTCCGGACGCGGACGTTGCCGCTCGAGCTCTTGAGTTGTCCGGCCGGCAGGTCGAGGTTCGCCTCCGCCACCACTCGACCGACCTCCTCGAACGTGAGCCCGTGCTCCTCGAGCTTCTCGGGTTTCACCTCCGCCCAGATCTCGCGGTTGCGCAGTCCGATCAGCGAGATCTCCGAGATCCCGCCCAGGTCGAGCAGGTCGTCGCGCACGCGAAGGGCCTCGTCGCGCAGGTTTCCCTCCGGGACGTCGCCCGCGAGGACGAGCGAGATGACCGGCACGTACGGCCGGACGTCGACGATCTCGGGGTCGTCGGCCGTCGCCGGGAACTCCGGCTTCACCTGATCGATGTCGCTGCGGATCGCGTTCAGGACGCGGTCGCGGTCGACCCCCTCGTCCAGCTTCACGAGGATGACCGACATCCCCTCGTAGACGGCCGATTCGATTTCGTCGATGCCATCGATGTCGCGGATCTTGCGCTCGATCCGCAGCGTGATCGCGCGCTCGACGTCCTCGGGGGTCGCGCCGGGGTACGGGACGATGATGGAGATCTGCTCCGCGTCGAGCGCCGGGAAGAACTCCCTGACCATCGTGAACCAGTGGTAGAGCCCGCCGAGGATGATGCTCCACATCAGCAGGTTCACCGCCACCGGGTTGCCGACCGAGAATCGCGGCAGGTTCACCGCGAGCTCCCCCGGTGCGTGCCGCCGTTTGCATCGTCGCCGGCGGGAACCGCGTCGAGGTCGCGCACCGTGACCCGCGACCCCTCGCCGAGCCGCTCGAGGTTCGACACGATGACGAGGTCGCCGGCGGCGACGCCGCTGGTGGCGAGCGCGACGTCCGGCAGCTCGCGTACGATGACGGGGCGCCGGCTGCGGGCGACGAAGGAGACGGGGCGCGCGCCATCCTCGTCGGTCTGGCCGGGGTCCGCGGCCGATCCCGGTTCGGCGACGTAGATCAGGTCGCCGAGGAACGCGATGCGCGGGATCGGGATCACGTCGTCGTGACGGCGTCCGTCGACCGTCGCCAGCGCGAACGCGCCGGGCGGCACCGCCGGACGCTCCGGGTCGTGCTCGATCACGAGGTAGGCGGCGAACGTGCTGTCCTGCTCGTCGACGACGGCGCCGACCCGCGCGACGCAGCCCTCCCAGGCGACCGGCCCGACGTCGGTGAGACGGACGTGCGCGCGAGCGCCGGCCACGACGTCGCCGAAGCGCGACGCGGGGAGCTGGATCGCGAGCTCCACGCGCGACGCGTCGACCACGCGAAAGAGGTCGGTGCCTGGGACCACGCGCGCGCCGAGCTCGGCCAGACGTTCCTCGACGCGGCCCTGGTACGGGGCGGCGATCGTCGTTCGCGCCAGGTCGGTCCGCGCCTGGTCGACGACGGTCCGGTTCCAGCGGACGACCGCCTCGTCGGCCTCGAGCATCGGCGTCATGCCGAGCCGTCGCGTCTCGAGATCCATCGTCTGGCGCTCGAGGAGGTTGGTCGCGCGGCGCTGCGCGTCGCGCTCGCGCGCCGAGATCGTATCGTCGCCGGCGAGCGCCTCGCTCCGGGCGAGCTCGTCCTGCGACGTCTCGAGCTCGGCCTTCGAGACCGCGAGGCGCAGCTTCAGCCCCTCCTCCTCGACCACGTGCTGGGCCCGCACGGCGATCGATCGGCCGAGATCGGACTCGGCCCGTTCGAGCGCCTGCTCGAGGTCGCGCCGTTCGAGACGCACGAGCTCGGCGCCCGCCTCGACCAGCGTGCCCGCCTCGAGTTGAGGCGAGATCCACTCCACGACGCCGTCGACCCGAGAGGAGACGACCGTGCGGCGCAGCGCGCGGGCACGGCCGTAGCCCGAGAGCGACTCCCGGAACGGGCCGCGCTCGAGCACGACCGTCCGCACCACGGTGACGGGAGCGGGGTGGATCGCCCGGTCGGGCGCCTCCCTCATCGCCGCGAGCCGGGAAAACGCCATCACGCCCGCCATGAGGAAGAGGAGCGCGAGCGCGCCGTTCAGGAGGAGCCGCCAACTCATGAGGCTGCGCCCTTGGGTTCCATGCTTCAAGTTCTTCGCGTGCCGCGAGGAGCTTGGAGCATGGCCACCCGACACGTGACCGCGCCCTCAGGCGCAGGCGTGTCGTGTGCTTCTTCGGTTGCTGTCATACCGCGTTGGATCCGGAGGGTGAGGGTCCGGTGAATCTATCGGTTGCGCGGCATCGAAGACAGTCGCAGAGGACCGCGACCGCTGGTGCGAGTCGGCGCACCTGACGTTCGGCTCTAGCCGCCCGTGGTGAAAGTCATTCCGGCTGCGGCGGTCCCTCGCGACCGATCTCTTCGTTGCAGGATCCTCGACGTACAGGCAGTACGCCTGCGGTCCTGCGCCTCGATCTCGGTCGCGATGACCTCGCCTCGCTTCGAAAGCACTTTCACCACGGGCTGCTAGCCGTCTTCCGAGTCCGCCGACAGCGAACGGAGCACGATCGCCACGTAGCCGTGGCGCCGCTCGTCCCGTCCGAAGCGCAGCCCGGCCGCCTTGGCGAGGCGCTTCAGCCCCTCGAGCTGACCCGTGCCGACCGCGATCACGATGCGCCCGTCGTCCGCGAGCGCTTCGCGAAGGGCCCCGAGCGTCGCGACGTGCGCCTGCTTCCCCTCCTTCGACAGGAGGTGGCCGACGATGAGGTGGTAGCCGTGGTGCGGAGGCGACGCCGGTCGCGGCAGCCAGGTCCAGTCGTCCCGTCCCGCTGCCTCGCGCACGTCGACGTCGGGCGGCGGGCTCCAACGCGCGAGCGTCGCGTCGAGGTTCGCGCGCGCGGTGGCGATCGCCAGCGTGTCGCGCCCGATGAGCTCGATCGTCGCCGGCTCGCGGCGGTTGGCGAGGAGAGCGGCGACGAAGCCGTGGTTCGGGTTCAGGACGAGGATCCGTTCGCGCTCCTCGCGCCGCGCGCGCGGCACCGACTTCGACGTGAGGATCGAGAGGGTCACGGTGCGGTGATGGGGCGTGTCGAACTCCTCGACGTCCTTGACCGCCACGTGCTCGAGAGGGCGCGTGCCACGCAGCAGGATCGTGCTCGGCGCGTCGAACCGGCGCCACGGGGCGAGGGCGTCGCCGGCCTCGTTCGCCGGCAGTCCGCGCTCGAACCGCCAATGGAGGGCGCGATGCTCCTTGCCGGCGCTCTCCTTCGTCGTCTCCAGCCCGCCGGCGGCCTCGTCATTCTCGGCGCGAAGCGAGTCGATCGTCTCGGTCAGTGGCGTCACGTGGACGAACGCGACCGACCCGCCCGGCTCGAGCAGAGGGCCGGCGCCGAGCAACAGCTCGCGAAGCCCATCCTCGCCGACCTTCGCCGGCACGTTCGACACGATGAGGTCGAACGGCGCCGTCCGCGCGGCACGGCACGGCGCGTAGCCGACGCCGGCCGCGAGCACGCGGCACCGATCGGAGTCCGGGTCGAGTCCGTTCGCGCGCGCGTTCTCGCGGGTCATCGCCACCGCGAGGCGATCGCGGTCGGAGAGCGTGACGTGCACCGAGCCGTCGGGGAGAGCGGTGGCGATCGCGAGGCCGATCGTCCCGACGCCGCAGCCGAGGTCGAGGACGCGAAGCGGACGCTCGAGGGACGCTCGCTCGAGCGGCGAGCCCTTCGCCTCCAGGGTGCGCAGCAGCCGCGCGGTGCCGACGTCGACCGCGGCGCTGCTGAACAGGTCGTGCGCGGTGCCGATGGTCAGCGCGCGGCGCTTGAACGCGAACGTGGTGACCTTCGCCGTCCATGGGAAGGCGGACAGCGCGGCCGCGGCGTGGGCGCGCGACGGCATCGTCGCTCGAGACCCGCGCATCTGCTTCAAAACAACGTGTAGATGAACGGCGCGACGAACGGGCTCGACGCCGCGACGACGAGGAGCATGCCGATCGAGACCAGGACGACGAGCATCGGCAGGACGTACCAATGCCCGCGGCGGAGGAACGCGCCGTAGAGCTCGCTGATCGTCGCGAGCCGCTTCCCGATCTTGACGAGCACGAAGCCGATGATCAGGGCGAGGATCAGCGGCAGGACCCACTGCGCGATCCACGCCGGCAGCAGATCGGCGAGCCGGCCGACTCCGTAGATCACCCCGACGACGAATGCGATCAGGAGGCCGACCTTGAGGTAGGCGAGGAGCGGGTTCTCGTTCGGGTACGAGCGCCAGAAGAGGAACCCGAGGACGAGCCAGATGATGCCGGGGATCAGGATCCAGTTCGACAGGCGGCCGCCGCTCGCCGCCACCCCCGTCTCGTCCACCGTCTCCGCCTCGGACGCCACCGCCGTGCCGGTGCCCGGTCCGAGCATGTCCGGCCGGATGAACGCCTCCACCAGCGCCTCGGCGACCAGATGGTTGCCGCGCGCGTTCCAGTGCCAGTCACGATCGAAGTAGAGGCGCTCGTCGCCCGCGTGCTTCTTCAGGATCGGCGCTGGATCGACGACCACGAACCCCGCGGTGCGGCACGCGTCCGCGACGCGCTTCGTCGACGCGGATGGATCGATGTCCTCCTGCGGCGTTCCGCCGAGCTCGCCCGGCAGCGCCATGTCCGGATGGATCTCCCATTTGTTGGGGATGAGCAGCGCGACCGGCTTCGCGTCGCCGCCTCGGACGAGCCGGGCGAACTCGCCCAGGAGCGCCGCGGTCACCGCGTACGCGTCGGTCACCTTCGCCGTCTCGTGCTTCAGCATCGGTGCGTACTCGAGGAGGACGGTCCGGCCGCCGACCTGCGTCTTCGGCAGCAGTCCTCCCTTGCGGATGCTGTTGATGAGCGTGCCGATCCCCGTGCTGCTGTAGAACCACGAGGTCTCGCCGGGGTTCTCGAGGGCGGCCTGGCTCCGCTCGAGCGCGTCGCCGTGGAGCGCGTAGTGCGGCTTGCCGCGGTCGGCGTACTTCGGCTGCGTGTTCCAGAAGATGTCGTTCAGGTACGGAGCGAGGACCACGTAGTCGGGGGAGTACTTCAGGCCCTCCTCCATGAGCCAGACGAGCTCCTGATCGGTCGAGTAGCCCTCGGTACCGCCGTTGATCGCGACCACGTCGTGACCGCGCGCGCGCATCGCGGCCTCGAACCGGCGCAGGAACAGGTCCTGCTCGTCCACGGTGTAGCCCAGCGTGAACGAATCTCCGACGAAGAGCACCCGGGACGCGCCCGTTTCGTTCTGATACGGAAGGGGCGGGTTGCGGATCCCCTTGTCGTTCATGGCGAACGTGACGCTGAACTCGCCGGTCTCGCGGGTCACCGTGCGGCTCGGGACGTTCTTCCAGCCGAGGGTCGGGTGGAATTCCACCAGCCTCGGCTGCGGCCGGATCCCGGCGAACCCGAGCAGCCAATCCGCGATCGGAAACACGACGAGCACGATCATCGTCAACGTGACGATGTAGCCCATGAGTCGGTTGAGCACGGCTCAGCTCCCGTTCTTCGTCACGACGAACGTGTTGTTGTAGATCAGCGAGTCCATGCCCGACTTCATGAACGTGTTGTAGGCGTTCGCCGGAGTCTCGACGATCGGCTCTCCCTTCAGGTTGAACGACGTGTTCAAGATGCAGGGCACGCCCGTCGCGTCGCCGAACCGTTCGATCAGGCGGTGGTACCGCGGCGCGTACTCCTTGACCACGCCTTGCACCCGTCCCGAGTTGTCGACGTGGGTGATCGCCGGGATCTGGTCCGACTTCACCTGGACGACGTAGAGCATGAACCGCGACGGATACTGCTCCTCCGGGTTCTCGATGTCGAACAGGTCGGAGACCTTCTCCATCAGGCAGGACGGCGCGAACGGTCGGAACGCTTCGCGGAACTTGATCTTCGCGTTGACGATGTCCTTCATCTCGGCACGCCGCGCGTCGGCGATGATCGAGCGCGAGCCAAGCGCGCGCGGGCCCCACTCGAAGCGGCCGTCGTACCAGCCGAGCACGTGCCCGTTCGTCAGCTTGTCGACGAGCAGGTCGGTGCACTTCTCCTCGTCGTCGAAGCGCGTGTACTTGATGTTCTGCTTCTTCAGCCAGTCCTCGACCTCGCCGTTCGAGTACTCGGAGCCCCAGTAGGCGTGCTCCATCACGAACCGCTTCTCGTTGCCGAGCAGGTCGTTCCACGCCCACATCGCGGCGCCGACCGCGCCGCCGTCGTCGCCGGCCGCGGGCTGGACGTAGATCCGCTTGAACGGGGTCTGCTGCAGGATCTTGTAGTTCGCGACGCAGTTCAGCGCGACGCCGCCCGAGAGGCAGAGGTTGTCGGTACCCGTCATCTTGTGCAGATGGTTCGCCATCTTGATGAGGATCTCTTCCGTCACCACCTGGATCGATGCCGCGATGTCCGCGTAGTACTCGTCCATGTGGACGTCGGCGCGGCGGGGATCCCGTGCGGGGCCGAACTTCTCGATGAACTTCGCGGAGAGGGTCGACTCGGGCGAATAGTGGTACGAGAAGTACCGCATGTCGTGCCAGAGCGAGCCGTCGTCGCCGATCTTGACGACCTCCTTGATCTTGTCGACGTACTTCGCCTTGCCGTACGGCGACATCCCCATCAGCTTGTACTCGCCCTCGTTCACCTCGAACCCGCAGAACGCGGTGAACGCCGAGTACAGCAGCCCGATCGAGTGCGGGAACCGCATCTCCTGCTTGATCTCGATGTGGTTCGCGCGGCCGACTCCCATCGTGCTCGTCGTCCACTCGCCGGCCCCGTCGACGGTGAGGATCGCCGACTCCTCGAACGGCGAGCAGAGGTAGCTCGCCGCCGCGTGCGACATGTGGTGGTCCGCGAACAGGATCTTCGAGGAGTCCAGGCCGAGCCGTTCCTTCAGCAGCGACTTCACCCAGAGCTTGTCGGTGAGCCACGTCAGCATCGACTCGCGGAAGACCTTCCACGACTTCGGGAAGGTCTTGAGGGTCGACATCAGGATGCGTTCGAACTTGACGAACGGCTTCTCGTAGAAGACGACGTAGTCGACGTCCTCGATCGCGATGCCACCGGTCCGCAGGCAGAACTCGATCGCCTTCATCGGGAAGCCGTGGTCATGCTTGACGCGCGAGAACCGTTCCTCCTCGGCGGCGGCCACGACGACTCCGTCCTGGACCAGGGCGGCGGCCGAGTCGTGATAGAAGAACGAAAGACCGATGATGTTCATGGCAGCTCTGTCGTCAGGTGCGTCTCGGGAAAGGGGGAACCGCCGGCGGGGCGGCCGGGCTGCTAGCCCTGGCGGCGGGCTTCGTCGAGCGTCGAGTTCTGAGCGTTCCAACGGGTGAAGCTCGAGCCGCGGTAACGGGACATGAACGGGTCCGCCACGAGTCGATAGACCACGCCGATCGGCGTGATCAGCACGACGTACAGGATCGTCAGCACGACCCGGGACATCATGTGGCCGAAGTTCTCGAGGAAGAAGCGGAGGTTCGGGACGAGACCTTCGGGGGCCTCGATCGACGTCATCTCGTGCTTCGCCTTCTTGAACCCCTCGCCGACGTTCTGCGGCGCCGGGCTGACCGCCCCGTGCGAGGGGAGCTGTTTCACGGAAGTCTCGGGCATACTCGACCCCTGCGCGGACCGGACCCGGGTGCTTGCCGAGGGGGCCGGTCGGCCGGTTTCACGAACTTCAAGTCTCGGAGAACGAAGCAGTATAGCCGCATCGACCTCGATCGCCACTTCGAGTCCAGGGTCGATCGACGCTCGCGCAGGAGCCCGGCCGGTTGCGATCGGTCTCGATCTTACTGGATGATGGTTCGCGACTTAGGAGGGCCGGAATCCCCCCTTACCCCGAGGGGCCGTCGCCGAGGCGGCGGCGGAGCCACGCTCGGGCCATCGCCCAGTCTCCCTTCACCGTCCGCTCGGACAGACCCATCACGTGCGCGACCTCTTCGACGCTCATCCCGGCGAAGAAGCGGAGCTGGACGACGCGCGCCTGCCGCTCGTCGAGGGCGCGAAGCTCCGCGAGCGCCTCGTCGAGCGCGAGCACGTCCGCGTCGGCCACCCCGCCGTCGCCGGCCAAGTCGTCGCGCAGCAGGATGCGCCGGCGGTCGCCTCCCCGTCGAGCCGCGAGGCGCTTGCGGGCGTCATCGGTCAGTATCCGGTGGATCGTCTCCGCCGCCGCGGCGAGGAACCGCGCGCGATCGTCGAGGTCGAGCTCGCGCTGCCCCACGAGCCGGACGTAAGCCTCGTGGACGAGCGCGGTCGTGTTCAGGGTCCGATCGGCGCCCTCGCCGCGGCGGCTGCGTCCGGCCACCGAGTGCAGCTCGTCGTAGAGCCGGCTCATCGTCTCGGCGAGGGAAGCGGTGGAGACCTCGGGGTTGGCCAGGATGCGGCGCGTGGCGGGCTCGAGCCCGGCCGCGAACGCGCCGTCCGACGACTCGGGAGGGTTCGTGGATCCGGGATCGACCACTGGCACCGCCCATCTGTGAGGACGCCGACGAATGCGCGAGACCTCCGGGATTCTACGGGAGCGGCCGGCCGTTCCGATGCGCCGCGGCGGATTCGACGATCTTCGGAGAAGCGGGAGAAAACGGGAGAAACGTCTGCCCGCGGTTGGGCCGATCCGCGCGATTCGGTGGACGAACGAGAAACCTCATTCAACGCTGGGAGGATCTCCATGCGCCCATCGCGCCGCGTCCCGCTCGTCTCCTCGCTCGTGCTTGTCGCGCTCGCCGCGACGTCGCTGCACGCGCTCGCCCAGCCGGCGGCGCCGCGGTCGCCGTCCGCCGAGCGGTTCCTGGAGCGCCACGGCCCGGACTGGATCGTCGTCCCCGAACCGATCACCGGTGCGCCCGCGTTCGTGTACGGGCGGCGGCTCGCGCCGCCGTTCGCCGCCACGAGCGCATCCGAGTTCGAGATCGCGGCGCGCGCGGTCGTCGATGACGAGGCCGACCTCTTCGGCTTCGGCTCCAACGAGCTCGTCCTCGGCCAAGTCCGCGAGCTCGCGCTCTCGGGCTACGGGAGCTCGGACAAGGTTGCCGTGATCTTCCGGCAGGAGGTCGGCGGCATGCCGGTCTGGAACGCGAACGTCACCGTCCTGTTCGACCGGGCGAGCGGCGACGTGCTGGCCCTCGACACGACCGGTGTTCCGTTCGCGAGCCGGGTCGACGTGATCCCGGCGCGCTCGGAGGCGGACCTCGTGGCCACGGCGCGCGATGCCTACCGCGATCGGTTCGCGCTCGAGCCGTCGCACGTGGTCGACGTGCGCTACGCGATCGTCGGACCGGCCGCGTTCGACGCCGGCCATCCGATCGTCGAGCGCGGCCCGACGCTCACCGCGATCATCGATCTCGCCACGCCCGGGCGATCGATCGAAGATGGGTTGCCCGCCGAGGCGCGCGTGTTCGTTCCCGCCGCGGGCGACCCTGCGCCGTTCGCGGTCCACCCGACGGCCCATCGCGCGGCACCGGGCGGCGGCGGCGTCCAGGGTCGCGTGCGCGGCCAGGTGAATCTCGGCCCCGAGCCGAACAACGCGGTGAACCAGGAGATCCCGGACCTCGCCAACCTCTGGGTCCAGGCGAACGGGCCGGGCGGCCCGGTCCTCGCCGTGACCGACGACCAGGGCCGTTTCGCGGTGGCGGCCGGCGCGGCCGCGACCCTCTTCGTGGCGCTGCGCGGTCCGTTCTTCGTCGTCAACAGCTTCGCCGCGCCGAACAGCTTCTTCAACGTGCCGCTGGGTCCGAACGGGCATCTGCTCTTGACCTTCAACCCGATCCCGGCCGAGTACCCGACGGCGGAGGTCGCGGCTGCCAAGTGGATCGACGCGTTCCGCAAGTTCATCAAGGCGAACGACGCCAACGACCCGACCATGGACTTCCAGGTCGTCGCGAACGTCAACCAGTTCGGGATCTGCGACGCGTTCTTCAACGGCAACTCGATCAACTTCTTCATCGCGAACCCGCCGGGCTGCCCGGTGAACCTCGCGTACCGGTCCGGCTTCCACCACGAGGAGGGGCACTGGGCGATCGCACGCTACAACGGCAACCCGAGCTTCTCGTTCCACGAGGGGACCGCCGACGCCTGGACGTACTACATCAACGATGACCCGTGCTTCTGGCTGGACGCGGGCGGTCCGGGGACCGGCTGCGTGCGCAACGGCGAACAGCTCGTGGTGAAGAAGTGTCCGATCGATGGCGACGAGAGCTGCCACGGCGGCGAGGTGCATGAAGAAGGAAAGGCGCTCGCCAGCGCGCTGTGGAAGGTGAAGCGCAACCTGAAGAACGCGCTCGGGGCCGGGGCCGGCGGGCGCGTCGCGGATCGGCTCTTCCTCGCCTGGATGCAGACGTTCCACGACCCGAAGATCCTGAACGTGATCCTCGACCACTGGATCGTCCTCGACGACGACAACGGCGACCTGTCGGACGGGACGCCGCATTTCGCATCGATCAACGCGGCGTTCCTCGAGCAGGGTTGGCCCGGCTCGAACATCTATCCGAAGTACGGCGCGGGCTGCCCGGGCGGAAACGGGTTCGTGCCGATCCTGTCGGGCACCGGGCCGGGGAAGAGCCTGTCCACCGTCTCGCTCTTCGTCACCAAGGGACGGCCGTTCCAGACCGGCATCTTCTACTCGTCGCTCGCGCCGGCGAACATCCCGCTCGGCGGCGGCTGCTCGCTGCTCGTCCAGCCCCCGCTCGTGATCGAGGGGTTCTTCATCATGGACGCGCAGGGGCGGGTCCATCTCTCGCTCCCGACGGGGATCTTCCCCGTGGCGACCAACGTGTACGTCCAGGCGTTCCTGCAGGAGCCGGGGCGGCGCGTGACGTCGAACGGCTTGATCGTGACGATCGGACCCTAGCCGCCCGTGGTGAAAGTCATTCCGGCTGCGGCGGGCCTTCGCGACCGATCTCTTCGTTGCAGGATCCTCGACGTACAGGCAGTACGCCTGCGGTCCTGCGCCTCGATCTCGGTCGCGATGACCTCGCCTCGCTTCGAAAGCACTTTCACCACGGGCGGCTAGCGCGACCGGAGCGGCGCCACGTCCGGGCTCGATTCCGGCCGATCGTGTGGTCTCATGGAGGCACGATCCGACCCGATGGACGCCCGGCTGGACGGCGATCTTGGCTGACCGCGCTCGACACGCTCGCGTTCGCGAGGTTTTCCTCGCGGTGTACGACCTTCCGGTCGGCGAACGGGAGGCGCGGTTGGCCGACGCGTGCCGCGGGGACGGCGCGCTGAGGAGCGAGGTGGAGGCGTTGCTCGCGGGTCACGACGCGGGCGACGCGCTGCTCGATCTGCCGCGGCGGCGGCGCGGGGTGGGCCCAGCGCCGTCGTTCCCCGGCTACTCGATCGTGCGGGAGGTGCACCGAGGCGGTCAGGGCGTCGTCTACGAGGCGATTCGAGCGAGCGACGGCGAGCGGGTCGCGATCAAGACGCTGCTGCACGGCGCGTTCGCGGTGGGGCGGGAGCGGACGCGGTTCGAGCGCGAGGCGGTCGTGCTCGGTCGGCTCGACCACCCGAACATCGTCCCCGTGCGCGACACCGGCTCCGTCGGCGGGAGCCCCTTTCACGTCATGGACTGGGTCGAAGGGCAGCCGATCGACGGTCACCTCCGTCCCGGCGTCGACGCGGTGCGGAGCGTGCTGGAGCTCTTCGAGCGGGTCGCGTCGGCGGTGAACGCCGCGCACCTGCGCGGCGTGCTGCACCGCGACCTGAAGCCGAGCAACATCCTGGTCGACCGGAACGGCGAGCCGCGGATCGTCGACTTCGGGTTGGCGAAGGCGGCGGCGGGGGCGACGCTCGCCGGCGACGACGACGAGCGATCGACCATGACCATGACCGGCCAGTTCGTTGGGTCGCTGCCGTGGGCGAGCCCCGAACAGGCGGCGGGCCGGACGCACGAGATCGACGTGCGCACCGACGTCTATTCGCTCGGCGTCACGCTGTTCCAGATGCTGACCGGCGCCTTCCCGTACGACGTCTCCGGTCCGCTGCGCGACGTCCTCGATCGCATCCTCCACGAGGAGCCGGCGCGGCCCGGTTCGATCCGGTGCGAGGTCGACGACGAGGTCGACACCATCGTCGGACGCTGCCTTCAGAAGGACCCGGAGCGCAGGTATCAGAACGCGGGCGAGCTGGCGCGCGACCTCCAGCGCTACCTGGCGGGGGAGCCGATAGAGGCGAAGCGCGACAGCGGCTGGTACGTGCTGCGGAAGCTGATCGTGCGCCACCGCGTCGGAGTGATCGTCTCGGCGCTCCTGCTGGTGACGTGGGTCGCGGCCGGCGTCGGTTTGCTGATCGCCTTCCAGCGCGCGCGCCACGAGGCGGCGACCGCGGAGACGACGGTGCGCGTGCTCTCGAGCGTCGTCGACGCGCTCGATCCCGCGTTGCTGGCGACGTTCTCTCGCGCGGAGCTCGATCGAGTCGCGAAGATCGTTCGCAGCGAGTTCGGCACGCGTCCCGACCTCGAGGCGCGCCTGTCGTACGCCCTGAACGTCGGCTACCGCGGAACGATGGGCGGGTTCGATCCGGTGGCGTCGCTCGACCGCTCGATCGAGCAGCTTCGAGCGGCGTTCGCCCTGCAGGAGCGGCACCTCGGTCCGCACCACGCGGACACGCTCCGCTCGATCGTCGCGCTGTCCGGCCTCGTCGCCGTACGGGACGCCGCGGAGGCGGAGCGCCTCGCGGAGATGCTGCTGGAGCGTACGAGCAGCGCCGGCGGAAGCGTTCATCCCGCGCGCGTCGTCGCGTTGATCGCGGTGGCCGACGTCTTCGCGAAGGCGGGACGGGAGGGCCCGGACGAACACCTCGACGCCGCGGCGGCGCTGGCGCGGGAGCTCTACGGTCTCGACGACACGCGCACGTGGATCGTGCGGAGCCTGTACGCGGGGTACCTGTGTCAGGTCGGCCGTCACTCGGAAGCCGAGGAGCGCGGGGTCGCGTGGTTCCGCGAGGCGCGCGACGCCGGCGCCGTCGAGGCGGCGCAGCGCGCGAGCCAGGCGCTGCTGCGTTCGGTCTACGCGAGCTGGCAGCAGCCGGCCCGTTTGGCGGAGTTCGACGCGAGGATCCAGGACGCGCTGGACGACGGTCCCGCGCGATGAGAGCAACCGCGGGTCGGCTCGTCAGAACTGAGCCGCCTCCGTCGACTCCTTCAACGCGAGCGTCGACGACAGCCCCTGCGTGATCACCTGCGACACCTGGTCGAAGTAGCCGGTGCCGACCTCGCGCTGATGGCGCGTCGCCGAATAGCCGTGCGCCTCGCTCGCGAACTCGGCCTGCTGCAGCTCGGAGTACGCGGCCATTTGCCGATCCTTGTAGGCGCGGGCCAGCTCGTACATCGAGTGGTTGAGCGCGTGGAAGCCGGCGAGCGTGACGAACTGGAACTTGTAGCCCATCGCCCCGAGCTCGCGCTGGAACTTCGCGATCGTCGCGTCGTCGAGGTTCTTCCTCCAGTTGAACGACGGCGAGCAGTTGTACGCGAGGAGCTTGCCCGGGAACCGGGCGTGCATCGCATCCGCGAAGCGCCGGGCGTCGTCGAGGTCGGGCGTCGACGTCTCGCACCAGATCAGGTCCGCGTACGGCGCGTACGCGAGGCCGCGCGCGATCGCGCAGTCGAGGCCGCCGTGGATGCGATAGAAGCCCTCAGGGGTCCGCTCTCCGGTGAGGAACGGGTGGTCGGCCGGGTCGACGTCGGACGTCAGGAGCTTCGCGCTGTCGGCGTCGGTGCGCGCGACCAGGAGCGTCGGCACGTCGCAGACGTCGGCCGCGAGGCGCGCCGCGACCAGAGTGCGGATGAACTGCGCGGTCGGGACGAGGACCTTTCCACCCATGTGGCCGCACTTCTTCTCGGACGAGAGCTGGTCTTCGAAGTGAACGCCCGCCGCGCCGGCCTCGATCATTCCTTTCATCAGCTCGTACGCGTTCAGCGGACCGCCGAAACCGGCCTCCGCGTCGGCGACGATCGGCGCGAACCAG
Source organism: uncultured Phycisphaeraceae bacterium (assembly GCA_964649825.1). GTDB lineage: Bacteria > Planctomycetota > B15-G4 > B15-G4 > JADJEK01 > CAZYQW01. The sequence goes on from CAZYQW010000099.1 coordinate 94,091, forward strand.
TCGCGCTCGCACTTCCCCTCCGCGTGCTCGATCTGATCGGCGCGCAGGAGCGCCTGGTTGATCCGCTGCACGACGTGCGGCACGCTGTTCGCCGGATAGAGGCTCTGGTCCGGATACATGTTTCCGGACAGGTTCGCGTCGGCCGCGACCTGCCAGCCGCTGAGGTAGATCGCCTTCAACCCCGCACGCACCTGCTGCACCGCCTGGTTTCCGGTCAGCGCTCCGAGCGCGCTCACGAACGGCTCGGTCTTGAGCAGCCGCCAGAGCTTCTCCGCTCCGCGGCGCGCGAGCGTGTGCTCGATGCGGATCGAGCCGCGCAGGCGCTCGACGTCATCCCTCGAGTACGGGCGCGTGATCCCGTCCCAGCGGGTGGATCGTTCGCCGTGGTGACCGTTCGTCTCGTGCAGCGGGTGGGTCATCGGACTCTCTCCGTGTTCGGTTCCCAGTTGTCGGTCGATGAAACGAGCAGCTCGTACGCGTTCAGCGTGAGGAAGTCGGCGAGGTCATCCGCGAGGCAGAGCTCGGCGAAGAGGCGGAGGGCCTCGCCGAAGCGACCTGACTCGACGCGCGCCGGGCCGACCTCGTCGGTGAGGGCGAGCATCTCGTCCTCGAGCAGGGCCTGGAACAGCGCACGGTCGACGACGCGGCCGTCGTCGAGCCGCGCCGCGTGGTGGATCCACTGCCAGATCTGCGCCCGGCAGATCTCGGCGGTTGCCGCGTCCTCCATCAGGTCATAGAGCGGCACGCAGCCCGTGCCTCGCAGCCACGCCTCGAGGTAGAGGACGCCGACGCGGACGTTGTGACGCAGGCCCGCCTCGGTCCGCTTGCCGGTCGGGACGGCCAGCAGGTCGCCGGCCGTCACTTGCACGTCCTCTCGGAGCCGGTGGAGCTGGTGATCGCCGGCCATGTGTGCGAGGAAGACCGCGCGTGCCACGGGGACGAGTCCCGGATGAGCCACCCACGTCCCGTCGTGACCGTCGCTCACCTCGCGCAGCTTGTCGGCGCGCACCTTCGCCAGCGCCGCGGCCCCCGCCTCGGGGTCGTGCCGGATCGGGATCTGCGCCGCCATCCCACCCATCGCGTGCGCGCGACGGCGGTGGCACGTCTGGATGAGGAGCCGCGTGTAGGCGCGCATGAACGGCTGCTCCATCGTCACCTCGCCGCGGTCGGGGAGGATGGCGGACGGATCGTTACGGCGCGCTTTGATGAAGCTGAAGATGTAGTCCCAGCGCCCGCAGTTCAGCCCGGCGGAGTGGTCCTTCAGCTCGTAGAGGATCTCGTCCATCTGGAACGCGGCGTGGAGCGTCTCGATCAGGACCGTCGCCTTGATCGTTCCCACCGGGATCCCGAGCCCGCGCTCGGCGAACACGAACACCTCGTTCCACCAGCGCGCCTCGCGATGGCTCTCCAGCTTCGGGAGGTAGAAGTACGGGCCGCTGCCGCGCTCGAGCCGCTCGATCGCGTTGTGAAAGAAGTAGAAGCCGAAGTCGACCAGCGCTCCGGGGGCCGGGCGCCCGTCGACGAGGAAGTGCCGCTCGGGAAGGTGGAGGCCGCGCGGCCGGACGAGCAGCGTCGCCACCGTCTCGTTCAGAGCGTAGCGCTTCCCGCGGCCCGGATCGTCGAACGTGATCGTGCGGCGGACCGCGTCGAACAGGTTCACCTGCCCCTCGATCATGTTCCGCCAGGTCGGCGAGCTCGCGTCCTCGAAGTCGGCCATGAAGACGTCGGCGCCCGAGTTGAGCGCGTTGATGATCATCTTCCGATCGACGGGTCCGGTGATCTCGACGATCCGCCGTTCGAGATCCTTCGGAACCGGCGCCACGTGCCAGCGCGCCTGGCGCAGCTCGCGGGTCTCCTCGAGGAACTGAAGGCTTGCTCCGTGATCGAGCTCGGCTTGTCGCTCGCGGCGCCGCGCGAGCAGGTCGTCGAGGTCCGGTCGGAAGGCACGCACGAGGTCCGCGACGAAGCGGATCGCTTCTTGGGTGAGGATCACGCGATGCGCGTCGGCGACGGGGCCGGTCACCGAGACGACGGGCGCGGGACGAGACATCGGTTGGCTCCAGTTCCTGGACACTGGAGCTTGACCGGTTCGCACGGGGTCGGCAACGCGAACCTAAGTTTTTATTCCTATTTGGCTTAAGTAGTACTCCGCGGTCTGCCGACGGTTGTACGGCTGTCAAGTTGTCAAGTCCGAGGCCGGCAAGTGGGGCTTTCGCAACGGTTTGGGAAACGCCTGAAGGCGCTCCGCACGAGAGCCGGAATGACCCAGGCTCAGCTCGCGGCGCGGCTCGGCGTCAGCGCCTCGTACATCGCGTTGATTGAGGGTGATCGTCGCCCCCTGCCGGCCGGGCTCCTGATCCAGCTTGCCACTCAGTTCGACATCGACGTGCGTCAGTTCGGCGGTGGCGACTGGACGCGGCTGATCGCGGACCTCGGCGAAGCGTTCGGCGACCCGCTGTTCGCGGACCGGGTGATCGAACCGGCTGACGTCGCGGACCTCGCCGGCGCTCACCCCGACGTCGCTCGCGGCGTGGTCGACCTGTACCACGCGTACCTCGCCGCGCGCGGCTCCGCGCAGGCGTTAGCCGAACGGATCCTCGATCCGCAGGAGCTCGGCGCCGGCATCGATCCGATCCGCCTCTCGAGCGAGCAGGTGTCGGACATGATCGAGGCGCACGCCAACCACTTCCCCGAGCTCGAGGACGCGGCGGACCAGGTGCGCCGCGACGCCGGTCTCGAGGACGAGGAGCTGTTCGCCCGCCTCGCGAGCTACCTCGAGACGAGACACGGCGTGCAGGTGCGGATCGCCCAGGTGTCGGCGATGGGCGGGCTGCTGCGGCGCTTCGATCGTGAGCGGCACGAGCTGTTCCTCTCCGAGGTGCTCCGGCGCGGGTCGCGCAACTTCCAGCTCGCGTACCAGGTCGGGCTGCTCGCGGCGAGCGACGTCATCGATCGCCTCGCCCGCGAGCCCACGCTCACGACCGACGCCTCGCGCGCGCTCGGCCGCGTGGCGCTCGCGAACTACTTCGCGTCCGCGGTGCTGATGCCGTACGAGGAGTTCTTCGAGGCGGTCTCGGACGTGCGCTACGACATCGACCTGCTGGGGCATCGCTTCCGCGCCAGCTACGAGCAGGTCTGCCATCGTCTGACGACGCTCCGGCGCCGCGGCCGCGAAGGGATCCGCTTCCACATGATCCGCGTCGACATCGCCGGGAACATCTCGAAGAAGTTCAGCGCGACGGGAGTCCGCTTCCCGCGGTTCTCGGGGCTCTGCCCGCTTTGGAACGTGCACGGGGCGTTCCTCAGCCCCGGTTTCATCCGCGTCCAGATCTCCGCGTTGCCCGACGGGATGACGTTCTTCTCGATCGCCCGCACGGTGCGCAAGCACCGCGGCGGCTACCAGAGTCGGAACAACTTGACCGCGATCGGACTCGGCTGCCGCGTCGAGGACGCCGCCGCGATGGTCTACGCCGACGGCGTCGACCTCGAGAACCCGTCGGCCGCGGTCCCGGTCGGCGTCACGTGCCGGCTCTGCGACCGCCGCGATTGCGAAGCGCGTGCGTTCCCGCCGCTGCAGGAGGGGTTGAGCATCGACGAGGACGTGCGCGGGGCGTCGTTCTACGCGCCGGTCGCGAGGCCGTCGTAGCCGAGCCGGCGCGCCCTCGCGTCGGCCCGATCTCCGCGATTCCCGTCCTCACTGCGCTCATGTACGAGGAACTTCGATCGCAAGGGAGGACCTCTCGAGAGGGACGCGTTTCGAGCCGGCGCTGACTTGGCGGCCGGCTCGAGTCAGGACGCGCAAGAGGTCGAGCCGGAACGGAGAATCTCGGAAACCTTCGGATCCGCGGCGGGAACGCATCGCCCCCGACCGACGTCCACGAGAGGGAGTTGGCTCGGCGCAGGGAGTCGGCTCGGCGCGTCGAGTCTCCGTCCTCCTCCCTTCACAACAGCCGGTGCACCGGCACCGAGTAGATCGAGCGCGCCTCGTCCTCGGCCTCGAGGGCGGGGCCGCGGTGGACGATCATCCCGCCGCGCCACTCGTCGCCGAGCGCGTCGGCGACGGTGGCGAGCGCGTTCAGGTCCTTGCGCGTGGCATGGTCCCGGTTCTTGATCTCGACGCCGAGGACGCCGGCCGAAGTGCGGACCAGCAGGTCGACCTCCAGCCCGGACCGCGTGCGATAGAACGTCATCTCCGCGTCCGTGCCCGCGGTGTCGATCCACTTGCGGATCTCTCCCACCACGAGCGTCTCGAACAGGTGATCGTCGAGCGGCCCGAGCTGCAGCGTCTCGTGCCGCAGGAGACCGAGGTCCATCCAGTAGAGCTTGGGGTGCTTCACGGCCGAGCTCGTGAGGTCGCGGCCGAACGGGGGCAGCAGGAACACTTGATAGGACCGGTCGAGGTACTCGACGTAGCGGCGCGCCGTCGGCGGGCTGAGCGACGCGTCTCGGCCGAGCTCGGCGTACGACAGCAACCCGCCGGAGCGGAGCATGCACTGCCGCTGGAGGCTCCGGAAGGGGAGCAGATCGGAGAGTCGGCAGAGGTCGGCGAGGTCGCGTTCGAGGAACGTCTCCTGGTACGTCTTCAGCCAGTCGCGCCGCGCCGCGTCGTCCCGCGTCAGGAGCTCGGGCATGCCGCCCCAGTGCGCGAGGTGCTCGATCGAGGCGAGGCGCTCGTCCTCGTCGGAGCCGCGGAGCCGCGCCGGCTCGTCCCGCAGGACGGGGCCGATGCCGCCGCTCGAGTCGAGGAGCCGCTCGAGGAGCGGAGGCGACGGAGTCCCGTGCGCTACGGTCCGCACTTCGCTCGCCATCAGCGGCCAGGCGTCGTGCAGCGCCGCGGAGCCACCCAGCGACTCGCGCAGCGCTTCCCGGTCGAACCGCGAGGGCGCGAGCAGGACGGTGAAGTCGATCGCGCCGGAGTCGAACGCGAGCTTGACCTTCTCGAAGACGCTCGGCTCCTTGTGCGCGTCGTCCAGGATCGCCGCTCCCACGTCGCGGCCCCAGCTCGCCGGCCGGCCCGACCGGAAGGCGGAGCGAACCTCGGCGTCGCCGAGGCTGAGGTACGGGAGGTCGCGGTATTGCTGGCGCGCGATCGCGGACTTGCCGGTCCGTCGCGCCCCAGTCACCACGACGAGACAGCGGGACGAAGGAGCGGGGAGCCGGCGCGTGAGGCACCGATGACGCGCGATGGCGTGGTCGCGGACCGGATCGAGGCTCGGGTCGCCGCGATCCGGGGCGTACAGACCGTCTTCCGCCGCATCCACGGCCACCACGTCGAGCGCGCTCGCGCTCACGGATGGATCTTCCCGGCGACGATCGACTCGCCGGTGCCGGTCATGGCGCTGCCGCAGTCCATCGGGATCCCGAACCGGAACGCGCCGAGCAACGTGCCCGACCCCGTCGCGCCCGCGAACTTCCCCGTCCCCCCGGTCACCTCCATCGCGAACTCGTAGTCGATCACGCCGAGCGCGTCGGGCAGCGTCGACGAGCCTTCGTGCGCGAAGTGGATCTCGTCCCCGGTCGCGACCACCGTGAACTTCCCGGTGCCGCTCACGTCGCCGGCCGGGTTCGTGGTGAAGTCCACGATCTGTGTCGCCTCGATGAGGACGTTGCCGATCTTGACGAGCCGGCCCACCCCGTCGAACGAGAACTGCACCAACCCCGGCGCGAGCTCCGTCCCGCTTCCGGTCTGACCGGTGTGCCCGGCGAGCTTCACGGACTTGCCGCCTCCGGACATGCCGGGAAGGGCGACGGTGATCAAGGCGAGGGAGAGGATGACGAAGGCGCGCGTCGACATGGTGGGGCCCTTTCCGGGAACAGGGACGGTTCGAAGGTGAAGAGCGGAGCGGAAGCGCCGGTTCGTCGGGATTCGGTCGGAAACTTGGGCGAACCGGGACCTCTCCGCGGCACGGCGGTGGCGCGGACGATCCCGGCCGGGGCCTGCGTCGGCGCCCTTCGCGAGAATTCCGACCTTGGCTCTTCAGCCGCCCCCCGCCGTGGTCGACCAAAGGGAAAAGAGCTCGAAAGCGAAACGGCGCCGCCCGCGCGTCCGATCGTGAAACAGCTCTTGCCCCCGCACGTGCCTCGATCTCGAGGCGGCCGGACTCCGCGCTTCGCGACATGCCCCTCGATGAGGAACCAGCATGCTGGAAGCGAACCTCGTTCTCCTCGCGTTGCTCGCGGGGAACTCGTGGACGGTGGATGATGACGGTCCGGCGGACTTCGGCCAGATCGGCGAAGCGATCGCCGCGGCGGCGGTGGCCGACGGCGATCTTCTCGTGGTCGAGCCGGGCGACTACGACGGCTTCGTGCTCGACAAGGATCTCGTGATCTCGGGTCGGGCCGGCGTGGCGCGGCCGCGCTCGGCCGGTCCGGTGCAGGTGCAGGCGTCGACCTTCCGCTTCGTCCGGCTCGAGCTGGGCGGCGTGACGGTCCAGTCCGTGGGCGGAGCGGCGACGATCGAGGACTGCGTGCTGACCGGCTCGGCCGCGCAGCCGATCGGTCTCGCGGTGAACCAATGCAGCGCGTTGCTCGTCTCGCGCTCGGTGATCCGCGGCGCGCCGTCCGACGGGTTCGCCGGCATCGGGTTGCGCGCGATCCAGTCGCGGCTCACGCTCGCCGAGGACGCGATCTTCGGGAGCGGCAGCGCGGCCGGCGTACGCCTCGTGCAGGGGTGCGACCTGCTGTTCGCGGGCGGAGCGATCTTCGGCGGCGACGCCCTCCCCCAGGGGGGAGGCGCGGCCGGCAACGGCGTCGAGCTCATCGGCTCGGAGGCGAGCGTGCGCGGCGCGGCGTTCGACGTCGTCTTCCCGGGCGCGCCGTCCTCCAGTGGAGCGCCCGGCGCGTCGTTCATGGTGCAGGACGGCAGCACCCTCGTCCTGAACGAGGTCCTCCACTTCGGCGTCGACGACGTCGGGGCGGGCAACGTCGTCGTCCAGGCGGACCTCGCCGAGCCGTTCCTGCGCAACTTCGGGCCGAACGGGCTCGACTCGCCGGGAGAGGTGCTGCTGTTCGGCGCGCCGAAACAGATGGGACTGCTCCTCCTGTCGGAGGATGACACCCTCACGCCGGTCCCGATCCTCGACGTCCCGCTCTGGTTCGATCCGAGCCGGCTCCTCTTCTTCGGCGCGCTCGTGTCGCAGGGGTCCCTCTTCCCTGTCTCGTGCCCGTACGACGTGCCGCATGAGACGTCCCTGATCGGGCGCTCGTTCCGATTCCAGGTCGTCTTCCCCGGCCAGCCCGCCACGCTCGACCCCAACCAGCGCGCGGCGACCAACCCGGTCGAGGTCGTGATCCGGCCGTGATCGATTCGCGAGCGTCGCGCGCGAACTCGACGCCGTCGCGGTTTCCTCACGTGAGTCGAGCGCCTCGCCACCGTCCTCATCGTCGTGAAGCGCGACGCGACGCCATCGAACGACGGCGAGGCCGGCCACGACCTCGACGGCTTCTGGAAAGAGGCGCTCGACCTCTTCCTCGAGGAGTTCCTCGCCCTCGTCGCTCCGTCGATCCACGAGGCGATCGACTGGCGGCGGCGGGTCACGTCGCTCGAGAAGGAGCTCCCGGCGCTCCGCCCGAGGGGGCGCAAGGGGCGGCGGTTCGT
>CAZYQW010000100.1:0-22623 GCA_964649825.1 uncultured Phycisphaeraceae bacterium
TCTTCGCTGCGTTCAATGCTTGCGGTATTTGCAGGGAGCGATTTGCGATGTCCGCGGCGATGCGCTGGGCAACGGACGCGACGTGCGCATCATCGCCATTGGCTTCGTGCGCTAGACTCGCCCAAAGATGCAGTGGATCGCTGGCATCGTTCTTGGCGACCGTCAAGTGCTCAACCCATGCCGCGAGAGTATCCGCATCAAGCCCATGTTTCGCCGCGATCGCCGCGATGTGCTCACGTGGCACGGCGAGCGCCGGGCGCGACGCCTCGCCCGTCGCTGGCTTGTTGTCGGTAAAAACGATGTGATCGAGATTGATGTGCCCCCAGCCGCCAGAGTGAGCGTCGATGATTTCCAAGTGGGCGTCTTTGCCGGCGAGGCCGGCGACGTCCCAAAAGGCCGGATCGAGGCGTTCGTTGTCTTTGCCGGTGATCGTCCGCGCCGCCTTGCCGTCGACGACGAGATTCATGCACGTCTGCCCCGCGTGAGCACCGCCACCGACGAGCATCGTGATGTATCGCCGCTCGATCTTGAACCGCCGCGACGTCGCCTTGCCTTGCACGCCATCGTTGCCGGGATAGGTGTTGACGTAAAATTTTCCCTGCCAGCCGCTGACTGTTTGCTGCCGCGGCTGGGTGCCAGCCGCCGGCTTGTCGGCAAACGCCTCGCCTTCGACTTTCCAGCCGTCGTAACTTCCCGATTCGAAGTCGGCGAAGATGGTGTCGGATCGAGGCTTCGGCGCCGGCGACTCGCCCTTTGCCGGCGCGACGATCGCTTCGCGGGCGGCCAGCAAATAGGCATCGAGCTTGTCGAGCACTGGGCGCTGCACGGCCAGATTCAACCGCGCGATCTCTTTGCCCGACTTCGCACGCAGCGCGTGCAACTGCTCGGCGATGCGGCGATTGTAATCGAGCGTTTCAAACCGCGCCAGGCGATAGTCGCTGCTCTGCACAAACCCCGCGAGGGCGTAGTAGTCGGCCTGGCTGATCGCGTCGAACTTGTGGTCGTGGCAGCGGGCGCAGGCGACGGTCAACCCCAGGAACGACTTCGACAGCACGTCGATCTGGTTCGCGATCCGGTCGAGCTCGTCCTTGCGCGGGTCGACCGGCGAGTGGACCTCCTCGCCGAGGAGCCACCAACCGGTGCCGAGGATCGATTCGTTGAAGCCGCGCTCGGGGTGGAGGCGCGGCTCCTCGAGGAGGTCGCCGGCGACGTGCTCGACCACGAAGTCGTCGTACGGCACGTCCGCGTTGAAGGCGCGCACGACGTAGTCCCGATACTGCCACGCGTTCGGGACGATGAAGTCGTACTCGTGCCCGCGAGTCTCCGCGTACCGCACGAGGTCGAGCCAGTGCCTGCCCCAGCGCTCGCCGAAGCGGGGCGACGCGAGGAGCCGGTCGACGACGCGCGCGAGCGCGTCCTCGCCGTCGGCGCCGACGAACGACTCGATCTCGCCTTGCGTGGGCGGAAGGCCGGTGACCGTGAACGCGAGGCGGCGAAGCAATCCGCGCCGGTCGATCGGCAACGCGGGCCGAAGGCCCGCCGCTTCCAGCCCGGCGAGCACGAATCGGTCGACCGGATCGCGCGCCCACCGCTCGTCCTCGACCGGCGGGGCCGCGACGTCCCGCGGCGGATGCCACGACCAGTGCGAGCGCCGCGCGTCGAGGTCGAACGCCGCCTCGGCGCGGGCCTCGATCGCCTCGTCGGGACCGGGCGCGCCGATCTCGACCCACCGCACGAGGTCGGCGATCGCGTCGTCGTCGAGGCGCCCCTTCGGCGGCATCGCGAGATCGGGGTCCTCGTAGCGCACCGCCTGCACCAGCCGGCTGGTGGCCGGGTCCGCCGGCACGACGGCCGGCCCGCGCTCGCCGCCCTTCAGGATCCACGCGTGGGCGTCGAGCCTCAGACCGGACTTCTGGCGCGCGGCGCCGTGGCACTTGACGCAGCTCTCCTCGAGGATCGGACGCACGCGCGTCTCGAAGAACTCGAGCCCGTCGTCCGCGGGAGCCTGGGCGAGGAGCCGGCCCGACGACAGGAACGCGACGACGAAGGCGGAGCGGATCGAACGGGGCGCGCGCACGGCAGGATCGTACCCGGGAGCGGCGCCGGCTTGGTGAGATTCTCGAGCCGGTCGTCACGCCAACGATAGGGCGCGCCCCGCGTACTGGCCTTGACGATTCGCGCCGCGAACGGGATTCTGTCTCGTCTCGTCCATTGCCACGAAACCCACGATGGAAGGAATGACCCACGCATGATCCGAGCCAGCGCCTTCGGACGGAGCCTCGTCCTGCTCCTGATCCTCGCCCCCGCCAGCGAGGCGGCGGACGTCATGACGCCGAGTCACGTCGCGAAGCTGAAGGGCGTCACCAGCGCCGCGATCTCCCCCGACGGCCAGCACGTCGCGTACGTCCTCTCCGTCCCGCGCATCCCCAACGAGGGTGACAACGGGGCCGCGTGGGCCGAGCTGCACGTGGTCGACCGCCAAGGAAGCACGCGGTCGTTCGTGAGCGGCGAGGTGAACGTCGGCTCCGTGGCGTGGACGCCGGACGGCCGCGGGATCTCGTACCTCGCCAAACGCGGCGAGGACAAGAACCGCTCGCTCTACGTGATCGCGGTCGACGGCGGCGAGTCGCGCCGCGTGCTCGAGCACGAGACCGCGATCTCCGACTACTCGTGGAATCCCGACGGGACGCGCGTTGCCTTCCTCGCCCCGGACAAGAAGGACGCCGACGAGGAGAAGCTCGAGAAGAAGGGCTTCGACGCCGAGGTGTACGAGGAGGAGCTGACGTACACGCGGGTCTGGATCGCCGAGCCCGGCAACCCCGACTGGAAGCCGCGCCAGCTCGAGCTCGATGGCAACGCGTCGGAGATGCACTGGAGTCCCGCGGGCGACGTGCTCGCCGTCGCGCTCGCGCCTACGCCGCTCGTCGACGACGGCTACATGTTCCGGCGCCTCCACGTCGTCGAGGTCGCGACCGGCAAGGTGCGCGGGCGATTCGATCACGAAGGGAAGATGGGCGACGTCCGCTTCAGCCCCGACGGCCGCCGCGTCGCGATGATCGGCGCCGCCGACGTCAACGATCCGTCGGAAGGCCGCCTCTACGTCGGCGCGAGCGAAGGCGGTCGCCTCGACAACGTCCGGCCGAACTTCCTGGGCCACGTGACCTCGATCGCGTGGAAGAACGCCGACACGATCGTCTACGTCGCCGACGAAGGCACGTCGACGTCGCTGAACGAGATCGGCGCCGACGGCAAGAACGAGAAGACGGTCATCCCCGCCGGACGCGTCCTGCTCGCCGGGTTGACGCTGTCGAAGGACGGCGGCTCCGGCGCCGCGGTCTCGGAGAGCCCGAAGCATCCGCGCGAGGTGTACGCGATGGATTACGGGGCGCGGTTCGCCCGGCGTTTGACCACGAGCAACGCGTGGCTGGCCGACGTGCGGATGGCGAAGCAGGAGGTCGTGAAGCACAACGCGCGCGACGGGCTCGAGCTGGAAGGCATCCTGATCCGCCCGCTCGACGAGGAGCCGGGCAAGCGGTACCCGCTGATCCTGTCCGTCCACGGCGGACCCGAGGCACACGTCAGCAACGGCTGGGTGACGAGCTACTCCAACCCCGGCCAGGTCGGCGCGGCGCGCGGGTTCGCGGTCTTCTATCCGAACTACCGCGGCAGCACGGGGCGCGGCGTCGAGTTCTCGAAGATGGGCCAGGCCGACTACGCCGGCAAAGAGTTCGACGACCTGATCGACGCGGTGGATCACCTCATCGAGGCGGGTCTCGTCGACAAGGATCGCGTCGGGATCACCGGCGGCTCCTACGGCGGCTTCGCGACGGCCTGGTGCTCGACCAAGCACACCGAGCGCTTCGCGGCCGGCGTGATGTTCGTCGGAATCAGCGACCACGTCTCGAAGTCGGGCAGCACCGACATCCCGAACGAGATGTTCCTCGTCCACTCGCGCAAGCGCCTGTGGGACGACTGGAGCTTCTTCCTCGAACGAAGCCCGATCTACTACGTCGAGCAGGCTCGCACCCCGCTGCTCATCATGCACGGCAAGGACGACCCGCGCGTCCATCCTTCGCAGTCGCTCGAGCTGTACCGCCAGCTCAAGGTGCTCGGGCGAACGCCGGTTCGGCTCGTCTACTACCCGGGCGAGGGCCACGGCAACCGCAAGGCGGCGGCGCGGTACGACTACAGCCTCCGCATGCTGCAGTGGTTCGAGCACTACCTGAAGGGCGACGGCGGCGCGCCGCCTCCCTACGAGCTCGAGTACGGGTTCGACAAGGAGAAGGCCGAGGGCTGATCGACCGCGGCTCGCGGCCGCGCCGATCGGCGCGGCGTCATCGCGGCAGCGTGAACGACAGTCCGCGAGCGCCGCGCGTGATCGGCCGCGGCTCGGCGTCGAGCAGGCCGTGCCGGCGGGCCATGACGAACAGCGCGTCGACGTCGGTGCAGCCTCTCACGATGAAGGTGCCATCGGCGCGGGTCTTGGTGCGGAAGCGCTGGGTCAGCCAGCGACCCGGTTCGGTCGGATGAGGCACCGACGTCCGACCCAGCGCATCCCGGCGCGGGAGGCTGTCCCCCGCGTCCTCGTAGACGGTCACGACCGCCTTCGGGATCGCGCGGCCGTCCTCCGACAACACCTGCCCCGCGGCGATGATCGCAAGCGCCTCGAGCTGCACGGTCTCCATTCGCACTCGGCCCGGCCGCAGCAGGCTCGTGACGTCGACGCGCGCGGACTCCACCGGACCGGCGCGGCTCGAGGTGTCGTGCGGATCGGCCCGCGCGAACGAGAGTTCGAAGCTCCCGGCGAAACGGCAGGCGCGATCGAGCCGAACCTCGACGTCGCCGTTCTCGTCCGTCGCGTGCGCGGCGCCGGGCATTCCGACGCGCGAAGGGACGATGCTCTTCCCGTCGACGAGCTGATCGATGAAGACCACGGCGCGGTCGAGCGGCTCGCCATCGGCGGCCAGCAGCTTCACCCAGAACGTCGTGTTCGGATCTCTGAAGTGGAGCCGGTAACGGACCTCCGCCCCGGCCGCGGGCGGCGACGGACCGATCGACTCGGCCGGCTGCCACCGCCCGTCGGTCGCCTGGGCGTAGAGCATCAGCTCGATCGCGGTCTCGACGTGGTCGAAGAAGGCGACGCCGTCCGACCCGGTGATCCGCTCGTCGAGCGCCCGCCAATCATCGCCGTCGTCGCGCCGACCGAGGAGCCTCACGGAAACGGCGTCGATCGGACGACCCCTCCGGTCCTCCACGGCGGCGCGGACCGATCCGGTGCTCGGCGCCGAGAGCACCAGGAGCCGATCACGGAGCTGCCGCGGATCGAGGCGCACCGCCGCGACGTCGAGGGTGGCGATCATCACTTCGACGATCAGCTCGCGCTCCCTCGCGAGATCCGACCAGACCGCCGTGTCGCGCGCGTACGCGGGCCCGGCCACGCGGATGGTGCCATCCACCTCCGTCGAACCCGCGAAGAGGACGAGGTCCGCGTCGTCCTCAGACCGCAGGAGCAGCCGGACGCGAAGACCGCCCTGCGGTCGCCCGTCCGCGTCGACGACCCGGAAGAACAGGTCCGACGGCCCCGCCGCCGCGACATCGCCGAAGACCCCGAGGACGCCGAAGATGCCGAGCCACCACCCGAGGACGCACAAGAGGCCCGCTCGCGCGCCCCGCGGCCATTCGAGGGCATTCCGATTCGATGGAGTCACCGGTCGACGTCCTCCGCCCAGATCACCGGCCTCATGGACGCCACGGACCGGTCGTTCTTGCCCAGGATTCCAAGAAACTGGCGCCCGCGGGTTCCGGCCCCCGCGCGCCGCCCCGGGCCCGCCCTCGGGTCATCCATCGTGACATCGATCACAAGCATCTATGAATACGGTTTTTGTGGAGATCCGCGCCGAATCCTGGGCGGGGGCGACGTCGCCTTTGTCTTTCGAGGGTCGTGAGGCGATCCAGGCCGGCGACTAAGATGCCGGGATGAAGACCTACCTGGATCTGCTGCGGTACATCCTCGCGCGCGGAACCCGCAAGCAGGACCGCACCGGCACCGGCACGATCAGCGTGTTCGGGTATCAGCTTCGGTTCGACCTGCGCGACTCGTTCCCCCTGGTGACGACCAAGCGGGTGCACTTGAGGTCGATCATCCACGAGCTCCTCTGGTTCCTGCGCGGCGACACGAACATCCGCTACCTGAAGGAGAACGGCGTCACGATCTGGGACGAATGGGCCGACGAGGCCGGGGAGCTCGGCCCGATCTACGGCCGGCAGTGGCGGGCGTGGGCCGCGGCCGACGGTCGCGTCATCGATCAGGTCACGGACGTGGTCCAGCAGATCCGAACGAACCCCGACTCGCGGCGGCTCGTGGTCAGCGCGTGGAACGTAGGGGAGATCGACAAGATGGCACTGCCGCCGTGCCACACGTTGTTCCAGTTCTACGTGGTCGACGGGCGGCTCTCCTGCCAGCTCTACATGCGCAGCGCCGACGTCTTCCTCGGCGTGCCGTTCAACGTCGCTTCGTACTCGCTCCTCGTCCTGATGATCGCGCAGGTGACCGGCCTCGAGCCGGACGAGTTCGTGCTCACGTTCGGCGACGCCCACGTCTACTTGAACCACCTCGAGCCGGTCGAGCTCCAGCTCGCCCGCGATCCGTTTCCGCCGCCGCGCATGAGGCTGAACCCCGACGTGCGATCGCTCTTCGAGTTCACGTTCGAGGACTTCGACCTCCAGGGCTACCAGTGCCACCCGGCGATCAAAGCGCCGGTGGCGGTTTGATCTCGGAGCCGGAGCGAGATTCCCATGATCATCTCGATCGTCGCGGCCGTCGGCGAGCACGGCGTCATCGGCAACGAGGACCGCCTCCCGTGGCATCTGCCGGCCGACCTCGCGTACTTCAAGCAACTCACGATGGGCAGCCCGATCGTGATGGGACGGAAGACGCACGAGTCGATCGGCCGTCCGCTGCCCGGCCGGTTGAACATCGTCGTGACTCGCGACGAGGAGTACCACGCCGCGGGATGCGCGACGGCTCGATCGTTCGACGAAGCGCTCGCCTTCGCGGGCGACGCCGCGGAGGTGTTCATCATCGGCGGCGCGGAACTCTTCGCCGAGGCGCTGCCGCGCGCCGACCGCATCTACCTGACGCGGGTCCACGCCGAGTTCGAGGGGGACGTGTTCTTCCCCGCGTTCGACGAGTCCGAGTGGAAGGAGGTCGCGCGGGAGGACCACGACGCCGACGAAGAGAACGCGTCTTCCTACTCGTTCTGCCGGCTGGAGCGTTGATGTGGCGGACGTCCTCGTCACCGGATTCGAACCGTTTGCCGGTGTCACGGACAACCCATCGAAACACGTCGCGAACGCTCTGGCCGGCGACGGCGTCCGCGTCGAGATCCTCCCCGTCGGCTACCACGCGGCTGAGGAGGCGCTGACCCGCCTTCTCCCCGGCGACTTCGCGGCGGTCCTCCTCCTCGGGCTCGCGGCGCGGCGCAACTGCATCAGCCTGGAGCGGGTCGCGAGCAACTTCCGCGAGCCGCGCCGCCCCGACGATTCGGGCTTCGCCCCCGTCAGCGCGCCGATCGTCCACGCGGGCCCCGCCGCGTACTTCTCGACCCTCCCGATCGACCGTCTCCATCGGTCGCTCTCGGCGCACGGCTTCGTGAACCGGATCTCGCTCTCGGCCGGCGTCTACCTCTGCAACGCCGCCTTCTATCTCGCCCGCCACCGGATCGGCAACCGCCCCATCCCGTGCGGCTTCATCCACCTGCCACCCACGCCGGACCTCGGCCTCGACCTGAAGGGCATCGCCCTCGATCACCAGATCGAGGCGATGCGCGTGGTGCTGCACGAGCTGCGAAGCCACGGGGACGGCGACGAAGCGACGTGAGTGAAGGGGCGAGGCGGCCGCCGCGCGCGGCGGCCCGCAAAGCTACCAGCCGGCGCGAACCTCCTGCCGGCGGCCCGCGTCGACGCTGCCCGGCGGCGGGAGCGGGCGCAGCTTCTGCCGGCTGATGACGTGCGGGCTCACCTGCTTGTTGACGTGGTACAGGTAGTACCCGCCGTGGCAGAGCAGATCCATGTCGCTGTTCTGCAGGTAGTGCTCGCGCAGCATCTGGATCTCGTCCTGACGCATCCCCGACTTGCACTCGAACGCGTAGTCACCGCCGATGTCGACGATCTCGCCGTCGAACTCCTCGGGGTGCTGGCTGACGTACGTGCCGAACTCGAAGTAGTACGAGCCGACGAAGACGTCGAGGCTGAGGTGTTGCTTGTTGTCCTGGAGGAACTGGACCGTCTCGTCGAACTCCTCGCGCGTCTCGGTCGGGAAGCCGCCGAACCACGAGCACTGGGTCATGATCCCGGCCTGGCGGAGCGTCTTCAGGATCGCGGGGACCTTGACGATCTTCGTCCCCTTCTTCATCAGGTCGAGGATCCGTTGGTTCGCGGACTCCATGCCGAAGTGGATGCTGCGCAGGCCGCCGTCGTAGAGGCGCTTGGCCTGCACCGGGTCGGCGAAGAGGTCGTAGAACTTGGTGTTGCAGAACCACGTGACGTCGAGCTTCGCCTCGGCGATCTTGTCCGCGAGCTCCCACATCGAGCGCGGCGGCATGAGCGAGTCCCAGAAGAAGATGTGCTTCGCCCCGCTCTCGGTGACCAGCCTCTTCACGTCCTCGAACACCCTGTCGGTGCTGCGCATCGCGAAGTTGCTGTGGAACGCCTCCGAGCAGAACGTGCAGATCTTGTAGGCGCAGCCGCGCGTCGTCATCAGGCCGAAGAGCGGTTCCGGCTTCAGGTGCGCGTCGAGCTTCGCGCCAATGTAGCTCGGGCTCGGCAGCGCGCTCATGTTCTCGTTCGGGCTCACCCCGTTGAACCGGATCTCCCCGTTCTCGGCCCAATAGGTGTTGCGGACCTCCTTGTTGGCACGCTTCCCCTCGATCGCCTCGACCATCTCGACGATCGCCGAGTTGCCCTCGTTCACGCACGCGTAGTCGATGAACTCGAACAGCGTCGCGTCCGCGAACATCTCGTGCTGGTACTTCGTCACCTGCGGACCGCCGATCGCGATCTTCAGGTTCGGCTCCATCCGCTTCAGCATCGCCGCGATGCGCAGCCCCTCGAAGAGCTGCTCCTGGAACGGGATCGTGATGCCGATGAGGTCCGGCTCCTCGACGATGACCGAGTCGAGCAGCCCCATCTTGAGCGCGCGAATGACCGGATCGTCGTGCTCGAGCCGGAGGATCTGCTGCATCTGCGGCAGGTAGTCGGGGGCGTAGGGCGACGGACCGCCGATCGAGCCGAACAGGAAGCCGAGCGCCGCGACGAGACGGTCCATCGCGAGGCGGTACTCCTTCGGGTCGTAGAAACGCTCCGGGTCGTAGAGCGTTCGCGCCGCAGCCTCCCCCTCCATCGCCAGGTCGAGCGGCATCGAGAGGCAATTCTCCATGAAGTGCTTCATCACCGTCTCGGGCCCGCTCAGCTCCGTCTTCCGCCGGAACTCCGCGGTGGTCTTCTCCATGTAGTCGCGGTAGCTCTCGAGGATCTTCTTGTTGAGGAGCGTGTTCAGGACCTCGGCGTTCAGGTCCCGAATGACCACTTCGCGGCCCGCGGCCCGCAGCGACCCTGCCAGCTCCGCCAGGCTGAGCGCCAGCGAGTGCGGGATCTTGTGGTCCGGCGGATAGATGAGGGAGACTCTCATGTGTCGTTCTGCCCCTGTTGTCCGGGCAACGGAGTGACCGGGCCGTTTCGTGGTTCGAGCGAAAGGTCGTCTGGTTGAGAGAACAGCCGGGAATGATAGCACAGGTTCTGGAGCCCGCCCATTCCGAATGAGAGCGCCGAACCCAGCGGCACGTTCGTGTAATCACTTCTTCAGCCAACGGTTAAGCATCATCCTCCATGCCCGCCCCGGTCAGGAGCGACGACCCATCGACGTCCGTCGATGCGGAACGCCGCGTCGCGCGCGCCCTTCCGGGCGGCGGTCGGGCTTCAGTACCATGACGCGCATGGATGAGATGTCGGCCTCCGATCGGCACGGCGCGCTCGCCCGCGCCGCCGACCTGCCGGCCGACCCCTTCTACGTGCTGACGATCTACCCGAACGACGACGACCCGCGGCCCGGGTCGCTGTTCACGAGTCCTCCGCGGGAGCGAGCACGATGCTCGAACGAAGCGAGCCAAACGGCGTCGTGGCCTCCGCGGATCGCGTGGGAGGTGACGATCCTCGCGCCGTCCGGCGACATCGTGGGACGCGCCGCCGCCACCGCCTCGCGCTGATCCTGCTGCTGGCGAGCCTCGGTCCGCCCGTCGCGCGAGCGACGGAGGGCGACGACGCGGCGTCCGTCCTCGCTCGGAGGGTCGCCGCCTGCCATGACCTCCTGAGCCGCGGCGACGCGGCGGCCGTCGCCGCGATGACCGACGTGGCGCACGAGATCGAGCTCCACCTCGCCGCGCGGCCGGACGATCGTGAAGCACTCCGCGCCGCGATGCTCCTCGCCTGCTTCGACGTCGCCTCCCACGGTCCGTACGACCTCGCGATCCGGCGCGAGTGGATCGAACGAGGGGCATCGTTCCTGACGACCGAGCGGGAGGAGATCGGGCTGCGCTTCCTCGAGGCGCGCCTGCTCGGTGAGGCGGACCGGCTCGACGAAGCCGCCGACGTGCTCGCCGCCCTCCTCGACCGCTACCCGGGCTCGAAGTGGATGCTATACGTCGAGATCTACTTCGCGGGGATCCTGAGGATGCGCGGCGACTACGGCGAAGCCGACCGGCGCCTCGCCCGACTCGAGCACGCGTACGGGGACGCCGACGACGCGCGCCTCGTCGAATGGGGACTGCTCCCGTTGCGCATCCAGATCGATCTCGACCTGGGGCTGCCCGACCGAGCCGCGCCGGCGATCCGACGCGAGCACGCGGCGGTCGAGGCGATGCGCGCGGCGAGCTCGGACGCGAGGACGCTCGAGCTCGTCGCCGCGTCGCAGATCCGGCGCGCGAACCTGCTCTACGCTCAGGGCTTCTACGCCGACGTCGTGGCCGAGGTCGATCGATGCTTGTCCGACGACGAGGTCTACTCCGCGGCGCCCGGCCGCCGCGCGCACCTTCAGCTCATGAAGGGCATGGCGCTGACCGACCTCGCCCGGACGAATCCCGGGTGGATCGATGAAGCGAAGGCGGCGCTCGACGTGCCCGACGAGGCCGTCTTGTCGGCCCCGGACAGACTGCGCCTCGCGCTCTGCCGGGCCGATCTCCTGCTTCTCTGCGGCGAAGCGACGGCGGCCCGCGACGTCCTCGAGGGCGCGACGGGGGCGGCCGGCTTCGCGGGGGCGCGCGTCGAGCCGCGCGACGCCGCCGACGTGGCCCGCATGAAGGCGAGGATCGCCGTCGCGCTCCTTCCCGACGGCGACTCGCCGCGGGAGGAGCTGCGCGACCTCGCGGCCGCGTTCGACGAGCTCCTCGAGCGTTGGTGCGACGTGCCTCTCCGCGCCGGCGGCGTTGGGTTCCTGCGCAAGTCGAGCCGACGGGCCGTGCTCTCGGAGCTGCTTCGATTACGACTTGCGGTCGCGGGAAGCGAGGGCGGCGCGGAGCGCGCTCTCGACGACCTGCTGCGAGCGCACACCTGCGCGACCGACGTTCGTCGGCTCGGCCTCGCTCAGCCGTCGCTCGCCGAGATCCGCGACGAGCTGCTCGACGACGGCCGCGGCATGCTGCTCTACCTGACCGCTCCCGACCAATCGCACGTGTTCGCGGTCGACCGCCGCCAGGTCGTCCACGCGCTCCTCCCTCCGGAGGATGAGCTCGAGGCTCTCGTCCGCGAGTACGTGGCGGTCGTCGGCACGCCGCCGTTCTCCGTCGCCGACGAGGCCCTGCGGCGGCGGGACGCCGCGCGCGAGCGCGCCCTCGCGCAGCGGCTCGGCGTGCTCCTCTTGCCCGCGCCGATCCGGGAGCGAGTGAACGACTGGAGCGGCGTCACCGTCTGCCCGCTCGATTGGCTCGAGCTGCTTCCGTTCGAGTGCGTCGCGTGGGACGAGGAGGAGCGGCTCGCCACGCGCCGGCCGATCGATTCGCTCGCCTCGCCGGCGATCGGTTTGTGGGCGCGGCGGCGACTCGCTGCGGACGGACGCACGACGCCGGTGCGCGACCGCGGCTTCCTGCTCGTGACGGACGCGACGCCGGGCGCGGAAGGGGCTCCGTTCGCGGAGCTCCCGCGGCTCGACCTGGGCGACGACGAGCTCGCGCGGTTGACCGCGGCCTATCCGCCGGAGCAGGTGACGATCCTCGCGCGCGGACGGGCGACGCGCGCCGCGCTGCGTGCCATCGAACCGTCGCGATTCCGCGTGGCGCAGTTCCTCGTGCACGGCGTCCACGAGGCGGGCGTGGAGCGGACCGCCGCGCTGCTCCTCACGCCGCACGGCGACGACGACGGCCTCCTGCGGGCGGAGGACGTCGAGGCGCTCGACGCGCCGCCGCTCGTCGTGCTGACGAGCTGCAGCATCGGTCGCGCGCCGCTCCGGGTCGGCGACGCGGGCGCGGCCGGCCTGGCATCCATCTGGCTGCGACGCGGCGCGCAGGCCGTTCTGCACGCGCGGACGGCGATCGACTTGCACGCGACGCTCGCGCTGTCGCGGACGCTCCACGAACGGCTCGCGGCCGGGTCCAGCCCAGCCGAAGCGCTCTGCGAGGCGCGGCGCGCCGTACGCTCCAACCCCCGGCACGAGGCGCCGTTCTACTGGGGCCTGGTGAGCGTGGAGGGGCTCGGGCACGAGCGCCTCCCACGCTGAGGGCCGCTCCACGTTCTACGAACCTGGCGGATCGGGAGGAGTCGGCGGCGGATTCAGCTCGGGAGGGTCGGGCACGGTCGGGTCGAGCAGGCACGGGAGGGGCGGGACGTCGAGCGTCCCGGCCGTTCCGCCGGATCCACCGGAGCTGTAGAGGACTTCGAGGACGACGGCGGGAGAGGCGCCGACGGCGACTCCGTCGACGCGACGGATGAACCGAATCACCGCGAGCAGCGTCGACGGAACCGAAATGGTCAGATCCGCGATCGACACCGTCACCGTGCTGGCCGGCGCCGGCACCGAGTGCGCGTGGATCGGCTCGTTGACGAGGAACCCGTCCACGACCTCCCAGAGCAGCACCTCGACCTCGTCGTACTCCGAGCCCAGCCCCGAGGGCCGGCCCAGCTCGAACTCGAAGTCCTGCGACTCGGCCGCGAACGAAGTCGAGATCACCACGGGCGCGAGCGTGCGGGCATTGATCGTCTGGTTGGTGGCGGTGGCGACGTCAGCGTCGCCCTCGCGCGCGACGAGGAGATCGAGGTCTCCGTCGCCGTCGAGGTCGATCATCGCGACGCGCCGGTCGTCGGCCGGGGAGAGCGGCGCACCGCCGCCGAGCGAGACCACCTGCTCCGCTTCCGGCCAATACGTGGTCGCCCCCGAGGGATGCGCCCGCAGGAAGTGCGCGACCTGCGCGCCCGGCTCGGTGAACACGACGTCATCTTGGCCGTCCTGATCGGCGTCGCCGGCGGCCACGTCGCTCACGTTCGCCACTCCCAACGATACCGGCCCTTCGATTCCCTCCGCTCCGAGCACGACGAGCTCGGCCGAGGCGCCGCCTCCGAGGACCAGCGCCGCACGCTGCGCCGTCGTATGGACGCCGCACAGGCGCACCAGTCGATCCCCCGCGGCGCCGAACGGCAGCGCGGCGAGGACGGAGCCGCCCCCGCTCAGGATCCTCGTGCCTCCCGTCGTGATCGCGGCGAACTCCATCGCCGGCGTGCCGATGAAATTGCACGGAAGCAGCTCGAGGATCGGAAGGTGGAACGTGAAGAGCGGCACCGCCGGCCCCGGAACGTCGTGGTTCGCGTCGAAGACCGCGCCGACGGCGAGGCCGTCCGCGGACACGAAGACGACGTCCATCGTGCCCGAGCCGTCGACGTCGGCGCACGCGACGCGCGAGCACGACGACCAGATCGACCAGGTCGACGCGGGCGCCAGCAGGTCCATGTGGAACGCTCCGCCGGAGCCGAGCCGATAGCGCTCGATCCCGCGCGCCGTCGGAACGATCACCGCGTCGCGAAACCCCGGCGCGTCGGCCGCGAGCACCGCCACGTCCGCGGCCGTCGACCACGGCGGCGCCTGGGACAGGTCCTCGATCCGGAGGAGCCCCATGTAGAGCCCGACGCCGTAGAGGAAGTGCGGCGACCCATCGACGAGCAGCACGGCGTCCGAGATGAGGTCATCGTTCAGGTCGCCGACCTCGATGGTCCCGATCTCGTCATAGGTCTGGAACCACGGACCGAAGGTCGGCGGCATGCTGTATCCCGGCCCGAAGAGGTCGCCATGAGCGGTCGCGCTCGCGACGACCGCGGCGGAGAGGACGGCGGCGCGAAGTGGATGGCACAGACGAGGAACGATCGATGTCACGGTCACTTGCGGCCTCCCGAAGGAACGTAGGGATACGGTGCGACGTCCCGTTATCAGCGAAGGCTGCACCCGATGGTTCAGGAAAGTCCCGATAATCGGCGGCGCGTTCCCCGACGAACGCACCGCCGATCAAGAGGCCTTGCGCTCCTCGCCGTTCTCCTCGAGCACGGTGACCGGCGCGATCTCCTCGAGGTCCGCCTTCACCGCGGACGCGTCGCCGACGACGACGATGAAGAGACGCTCCGGGTCGATCACGGACCGGGCGACCTTCTGAACGTCCTCCGAGGTGATCTTCGCCACCGAGTCGAGGAACCGCTCGACGTCGCCCTTGTCGAGCCCGTGCAGACGCAGCGACCACAGCTCGTTCGCGATCGAGTGCGGCGTCTCGTGGTCGCCGGCGAACGAGCCGACGATGTACGACTTCGCCTGCGTCATCTCCTTCTCGCTCGGCGCTTCGTCGCGCATGCGGCGGATCTCGCCGAGGATCGCCTCGACCGCGGCGGACGTCGACGCCGTCTTGCTGAACGTCGACACGAAGAACCGGCCCGCGAACCGGTCCGACCGGAGCCCGCCGCGCGCGCCGTAGGTCAGACCCTTCTCGACCCGGATCGTCTTGTTGAGGCGGCTGTTGAACGCGCCGCCGAACACCTGGGTGAGGATGCGGCCGCCGGCGTAGCGCGAATCGCCGCGCCGGATGCCGAGGTGGCCGACGCGGATCTGGCTCTGGATCGCGCCGGGCACGTCGACCAGGACGATGCGGGTCGCCTCGGGATCCGGGATCGGTTCGATCTTGGCGCGCGGCGGCTCGCCCTCGACCGACCAGTCGCCGAAGAACGCCTCGGCCAGGTCGAACGCGACGTCCGGCTCCACGTCGCCGGCGAAGTAGAGCACCGCCTGATCGGGTCGCGCGTTCGCGCTCCACCAGCCGCGGCAGTCGCTCGTCTCGATCCGCTTGACGTCGTCGGACGTCCCGGAGTCCTCGCGCGCGTAGAAGTGGCCTCCGAACAGACCGCGCGCGAACTCGCGTTCGGCCATCGCCTCGGGCGACTTCTCGGCGATCGACATGCCGGTGAGGACCTGTCGCTTCAGGGTGGAGAACTCGTCCTCGGGGAACGTCGGGTACTTCACGATGTCCGCCATCAGGCGCGCCAGTCGGCCGAGCTGACCCGCGACCGCGCTGCCGCGCACCGCCGCGGAGTCCATTCCAGCCGAGCCGGAGAGCGTGACCGCGTTCGACTCGAGCTCGTCGGCGATCGACTGCGCGTTCCTTCCCTTCGTCCCTTTCGTCAGCATCTGGCCGGCCAGCGCGGCCGTGCCGGGTTTCTCCTCCGGGTCGAGGAACGCCCCGTTCAGGAGCCCGAGATGCATGTTGACGACAGGGACTTCGTGGTTCTCGACGATCACGACCTCGAGGCCGTTGTCGAGCTTCCTCGAAACCGAGTCCATCGGCACGCGTGCCGCGAGGAGCTTCGCGACAGGCGGCGACGCGGGCAGATCGTCGGGCCGCTTCGCGTCGGCCTTCGGACCGCGACGCTCGGCCATCGTCGACGTCGCCGGCTTCTCCTTCTCGTCGTGCGCGTGCTCGTCTTCATCCTCGGCGCCGCCGCGCTTCGTCAAGCCCCCGAGCAACGTCTTCACCATGCCCCCGAGCGTCGGCTTGATGCGGACGTCGACCCGTCGCTCCGGCACGAAGTACACCTCGGCCACCCGCTGCAGGTCGTCGGCGCTGATCGACTCGATCCGAGCCGCGCGCGCGTTCAACCACTCCTCGCCGCCGTGGAAAACGTACGCGGTGCCGACGAGGTTCGCCTTGGACGCGGCCGTCAGGGCCTCGTCCACGAGGTTGCGCCGGAAGTTCGCCTTGACCTTCGAGAGCTCGGTCTCGTCGACGGATTCCGTCCGCACGCGCTCGAGCTCCTCGTCGAGCGCCTTCGCGATGCCGTCGAGGTCGCCGAACGGCATCGCCATCGCGGCCGCCCCTGCGAAGCCTTCGTGCTCCATCGTCACCGCCGCGCCCATCGCCATCGGAGCCAGGTCCTCCTCCTCGACGATGCGCCGATAGATGCGGCTCGTCTCTCCCCCGCCGACGATCGACATCAGCATCTCGAGCGGAAGCGCGTCGGGGTGATCCATCGGGACCGTCCGGTAGCCGATGCCGACGATCGGCACAGGCCCGCGTTCCTCCTTGATGACGACGTCGACCGGCTTCTCGTAGAGCGGCTCCCGCACCGTCACGCGCGGCGGGTCGTCGCACCGGGGGATCCAGCCGAACGCCTTCTCGGCCTCGGCCTCGACCCACTCATGATCGACGTCGCCGACCACGACGAGGGTCGCATTGTTCGGCACGTAGTAGGTCTCCCAGAAGCGCAGCAGCTCCTCCGACGTCGCCGCACGGAGATGCGCGATGTTCCCGATCGGCGACCAACGGTACGGATGCTCGCGGAAGACCTGCGCGAGCAGCTTCTCCGCGACCGAGCCGTACGGCTGGTTCAGTCCCATGCGCCTCTCCTCTTCCACGACCGCGCGCTCGACCTGGAACCCCTCCTCGTCGACGCGCAGCGCCGACATCCGCTCCGCCTCG
This sequence comes from uncultured Phycisphaeraceae bacterium, assembly GCA_964649825.1. Lineage (GTDB taxonomy): Bacteria > Planctomycetota > B15-G4 > B15-G4 > JADJEK01 > CAZYQW01. Next base: position 16,989 of record CAZYQW010000100.1, read on the forward strand.
AGCCAGAAGACGAGCGGCACCTGGTTGCTCGGCACCTCCTGCACGTAGACGGTCTGATCGAACGCGGTGTATGCGTTGCAGTCCCCGCCGACGCCGCGGATGAGCTCGAAGTGATCCTCGGGGCCGAGCCGGTCGGTCCCGCGGAACATCATGTGCTCGAACATATGCGCGAACCCGTTCCGCTCCGGGCTTTCGTCCTTCGAGCCGACGTGGTACCAGACTTGCACGGCGACGATCGGACAGGAGCGGTCCTCGATGGTGACGATGGAGAGACCGTTCTCGAGCGTCTTCTCGTGACAGTCGTAGCGGTCCGCCGCGGCACCGGCCGTCGCGAATCGGGCGACGAGAAGGGCGACGAGCGGGAAGGTTCGGTGCAGCATGGTTCGGTCTCGGTAACGGATTGCCAAGCGTCGGGGCGAGCGAACGGCGATCCTACTCCGCGGATCGATCGCGACCAAGCGTCGCGTCCCGCCGAGGCCGCCCAAGCGAGCCCCCGCTCGAGTGGTTGGTCCCGATCCGACCGACGGTATCCTGTCGGGCATGAGCACACGATCCATCTACGCCTTCCTGCTGTTTCTCGGACTCTGCACCGGGTGCCGCGACGACGGCGCCGACGACATGGTGCCGGCCGTGCAGCTGATCAAGGACGACCCGGTTCTCGCCCTGCGCGCGCACTGCGCCGAGCTCAACGCCCGGCGCGAGCACAACGCGCCGCGCGTCAAGGTGCAGCACTGCCTGATCTCGTTCCAGGGAGCCCCGCGCATCGACCAGACGCGCAGCCAGGAAGCGGCCGAGAAGCTGACGGGCCAGCTCCTGAAGAGGATCGAGGGCGGCGACGCGGACTTCGACGCCGTGGTGGCGCAGAACACGGACGATTCCCACCCCGGGATCTACGAGATGACGCGCGCCTCGCGAGGCACCATGGTGCCCGCGTTCGGCGACATCGGATGGCGGCTCCAGGTCGGCGAGGTCGGAGTGGCCGCGTACAACCAGCAGAAGAGCCCGTACGGCTGGCACATCATCAAGCGACTCGAGTAGACGAGCGATCATTGTCCGACGAAGCGACGCCGGGCTCGCTGGAATCGATCGTGCGGTCGTTGCGGACCCACGCGCCGAACGTCGTCGCGCCGGACGAAGCCGGCGTCGACTACGCGGCGGTGGCGCTCCTGCTCCACGAACCGATCGGCCGCCAGCCGGAGCTGCTCTTCATCCGGCGCGCGCGCCGCGACGGCGACGCGTGGTCCGGTCACGTGGCGTTCCCCGGCGGACGCCGCGACCTCGTCGATGCCACGATCGAGGCGACGGCCCGCCGCGAGACCCGGGAAGAGATCGGCGTGGATCTCGGTCCGCCGATCGCGAGGCTGCACGACCTCGACGCCCGAGCCGCCCCGCGCTCGTGGCCCTTGGTCGTCTCGCCGTTCGTGTACCAGCTCGACGAGCCGCCCCGCGTCCGGCTGAACGACGAAGTCGACGCCGTGGTCTGGATCCCCCTGTCCGCGCTCTCCAGTCCCGCCGCTGCGACGCGCCACACGTTCTCGAGCGAATCTCGACACGTCACCCTGCCGGCCATCCGGTATCGCGATCACGTCATTTGGGGGATGACGCATCGCATGCTCGCGTCGTTCTTCGACGTGTTCGGCGGACGGCTGGCCTGCTGAAACGGGACGAGTCCACTCGGACGGACCGTACGTTCGTCCCCGCGGTCGAGCGCGGCGGCATCAGCGACCTGTTCGACGACGATGCGACAGCCCGTGGTGGCGCGTGCACCAACCGTTCGGTCTAGGCTCCTCCGACTTCATGAAGCAATGGGACGCGTCGCCAGTGCTCATCGAGCGCGATGCGCATCCGTTCCGGGGCATCATCGCGATGGGCTGCCCACGCGGCCCGGGCATTCTCGAGGGCATCGAGGAAGATGGCCTCGCTGGCCGGGTCGCCAGCTCTCTCGGCGAACCTGCGGACTCGGCCTCGGTTCAACTCCGCGAACCGCCGCGTCTTCCCCAACGAGAGGGCCAGCTCCGGCCCTTCTGGAAGGCTCCATCCCATGCCAGTCCATGCGATCGTCGCGACCTGGTCGTAGCAAGGGTTGAGCCACGGACGATGGTCCTGCCCCCACTGGAACGACCAGTTCTTGAGGTGCGCATCGCCGTTGCCCGATGCGACCACGAATGCGACTCGCCGGACGAAGTCCTCTTTGGCCTTCGCACCACAGACGTCTCCGACGAGACGCGTGAGACTGTCGTACGTCGGAGCCCGACCAGGCTCTCCGTACTTGTGTTTCGGACGAATCTCGAGCGCCTGCGCAAAATCCTCCTGGTGGACGCGGCCGTCGGGACGTCGATCGAAGCGCTCGACGGCGAACGCCATGGTCGGCTCTCCGATCAAGGTGGGATCCACGCCCTGGAGCACCGCGATCGGAAGGACATGGTTCGCCGGAGTCGGCAAGCCGGCGGCGCGTGCCCAGGCCATCGTCGTGGCCTCCACGTCGGGCAGGTCCGGGAACCGGCTGCCGGGTATCTTCACGATCCATCGCCCGATCTGATCCTTCGCTGCCAGCGAGAACCGGTCCCCATCGAGAAGCATGGACAGCTTGAGCTGCACTCCCGCGAGGGAGAAGCGGAGCTTTTCGGGACCAGCCTCCTCTGACGACAACGTGTCGTCCGCGACATCGACCGCGACATCTCCCACGACCTCGACCGCGCCGGGAAGGTCACGGCCAAGCACCGGGAGGAGCGCGGCCGAATCATGGTCGCGGATTCCGTGCTGTCGACAGATCCAGCGGCGGAGCACACTGTCCCGCTCAGGCAGCAGGTTCTCGAACCAGACCGGGAGGTTGCCGGGTTGCGGTCTCGGCGTCGGATTCCTGAGGAAGGCCAGCCCGAGCGGCGGGCGTTGATCGCGGTCGAGCCAGTCGCGACTGGGGATGAACCGGACGGTCCCGTGCGGGTCCCGGGTCAGCCGTCCGACCAACTCGCCGTACACCCGCACCTCCAGGCCGGGCTGGAACGAGCCGATCCTGCCGCTCACGCGTCATCGGCCTCCAGGTACGCCTCGACCGGCCGAAGGTTCGGTGCGTCCCACGCCGCCTTGCGCGCCGTGAACGCCTCGACCGCATGGCGCACGGCGGCGCCGCGGCGGCGGAGGAACGCGGCCACGTCGTCGGTGCGCAGGTGCTTGAACGCCTGCGCGTCGATCAGATGCGACGCGAGTGCCGGATCGTCGGCGTCCCACGTCTTGAGCTTGGCGCTCAAGCCGGTGTGAGCGATCCCGAGCACGGCGCGGTTGGCGGCCGTGCGCGCAAGCGCTCGGTCCTGGTCGGCAAGCCCTTCCCAGTCAGAACTCCGGAAGATCTCGCGCGCGATGCGCCCGCCGCTCTCGAGCGCGGCGACGGACACGGGCCCAAGCGGGTCGCACGGTCTTTGCGCGAGCAGTGCCAGCGTCTCGATCCGGCTGCGCGCGCTCCGGAGTTGGAACGGCCGCAGCTCCCAGCTTCCGTCCGACTGCGAGCCGGCGCGATCGAGCAGACGGTCGAGCGACCCCTGCTCGTCCTCCGAGGTGATCGATCGCACCTGTTCTCGCATGCGAGAAACCTCGGCGCGCTGATGTGCGCCGGTGACGGCGCCACGCCAAACCCACCGCGCGAGCCGAGCGCGAGTGGCGTCGGAGGCGGTCGGATGCACGTGGAACCAACGGGCCAGGATGAAAAAGACGACGGGGTAGGGGATCAGGCTGATGTGGGGAATCCCGCATTCCGCGACCAGGAAACCGATCGTCCGCGACAACGCCTCCGCCGCATCCTCGCGCGAAACGAACTGGGCGCCCTGCAATCCTCCGAGATCCTCGAGTCTGCGGCTCGGATCCATGTTGCTCATCGCGAGCACGGCCTTCAGGACCTCGGCTCGTTCAGGGGTCCCGAAGCCGTCGAGGTCGCAGCACCGCTGGAGCTCGTCGAGGTCGAGGGATGGCCCACCGGGCGACGGCGGCGCACCAAGCAGCGCCTGGAACACCTCGTCGGCGCGCATGCGCGCCCCCGTGCTGTTCAGACGCGCGAACACCGCACGAAGGGCACCCTCGTCGTCGGTGTCGACGACGTAGGCCGGGATCGCGTAGTCAAGCAGCCGTTGCTGCGCGTCCTCGACCCCCGTCGTAGCCTTCTCGTCGAGAGCGCTGTCGCGCAGCCAGCGGCCCAGGCGACGGAGATCGCCGAGCACCGACACGGGAACGTCCATTCCCACCCGTTCTGGAGGCGGCGGGCCAGCTACGAACGGCTCGTCTCGCTCGGGGTCGAAGCGCACGACCCAGCGCGTGTCGCCCACGTGATCGAGGTCGAGCAGCGTTGCAGCCAGCGCCGTCGTCCGTTGCTGGCCATCGACGACCCACCAGGCATCGGCGACCTTCGGCGCATTCACCATCGCGCCGCCTATCGGAACGCGGTCCGCATCCGCCGGCCGCTTCCAAAAGAGGAGCGACCCGACCGGGTAGCCCCGCCAGATGCTATCGAGCAGTCGCACGACGTCCTCCCGCGTCCAGCGCAGAGGCCGCTGGAAGTGAGGCACACGGACTTCGCCGGCCTGGGCTTTTTGCACGAGCTCCCGCACCGTGATCGTCACGGCGGTCGGTCGCTTCGTCAGCGGCCTGAAGAGAGGGATCTTCACCGTGTGGTCCATACGGTGAGAGTATACCGGCCAGGGCCAGGCAGACACGCCGCCGCGTCGTCGCGGACGACGTCGCCGATTCGAGAGTTCTCTCTCCGATTGGGCGCTCCGATTCCACCAGGTCCAGATCCCAGCCGCGAAGGTGCCGACCCTGGCAGCCGCCGATCCGCTCCGCGCCGCGTGGACGGCCCGGCTCGAAGCGCTCGTGCGTCCTTGAACGACGCCGAGTGAGCAGACGGGTGGCGGCGGCGGACGCGATGCGCGTCGCCGCCGCTCCGAGCGGGTTCGTGCGCGCGCCGACGACTACGGGAAGAACAGCACGTCGTACCCGTTCGTGTTCGAGTGCCCGCCGTTCACGCCGAAGTCGAGGAACGAGTTCGACGGGTCGGTCGGCCAGCTCCAGAGATAGATCTGGATCCCGACCAAAGACGCAAGCGGCGGGAGCGGGATCACGAACCCGCCGTTGATGCCAGTGCCGTTCGAGCCCGAGTTGCCGGCCGGCGACGGGAACCACGGGACGTTCAGTGCGCCGGGGAACGTCGTGTGGTTCGTCGAGAGCTGCCAGATCGCGTTCGACAGCAGGACGTTCGCGAGCGGGTCGAGCTTGCCGACCGATCGGGGCATCTCCGGCAGCGACGGGACGAGCACCGGGCCGCCGGGCCCGAAGAGCGAGAGGAACGTGGGGCTGCTCCGCGAGCAGGTGGCGGAGCCAAGGACATCGAGCCCCCAGAGGTTCAGGGCGGCAAGGCGCGGCGAGCCGAAGCCGAGCGCGTCGTAGACCGCGACGCCGAGGAACTCCGACCCGAGTCCGGCGCCGGTGATCGAGATTGTGCGGCTGCCGCCGGTGAGTGTCAAGGTAGTTGTCGCCTCTGGTCATGCGTCTACGCCGCGTCGGCGGCGGCTTCCTCGGCGTCGGGATCGGGGTTGAGTGCGACGTTCTCGACGCGGCTCCAGTCCCTGGTCGCCTGCGTCCAGCGCTTTGG
>CAZYQW010000101.1:0-12236 GCA_964649825.1 uncultured Phycisphaeraceae bacterium
TGACGTTTCTCCGGGGCCCTCGTCATCGCTTGCTGCGTTGCTCCTCCTCGACGTATCTCGAATACGCGGTCGTCGTCGCGCCTTGCCAGCGACGACGATGACCTCCGGATAATCCACCAACAATCTGAATCACACCACTAGGAGGCGGGGGCGAGAACGTCCATCCACCTCTGGACGAGAGGTGGACGAGCGGCGCCCGCGACTCCGATCAGATGACGTCGAGTGCGTCTCGCAGCGCGTCGGCCAGCGTACGTCGCACGCGTCGGAGGCGCGACGGCTCGTCGATCAACGTCTGGTTCACCTCGAGCTCCACGCCGGCGTACCGCGACGGCGCAAACTCCGTCCGCAACCACCGCGCGAGTCCATCCGAGATACCGAGGTACGGGCGGTTGAAGCGGACGCGGATGGTCGGGTCGCGGGTCGAGAACGCGTCCCGCCACGCGCGGCACAACGCGACCTCGAGCCGACGCCGAGGATCGTAGAGCAGCCCGACCTCCAACTCCCGGACGCGGCCGTCCAGGACCGGCGAGAACGAGTGCGAGGCGACGTGCACGACGCGGCTCCCGCCGCGAAGCCGACGTGCGACTGCATTTCGGACCGCGGAGCGGTGACTTCGGTGGTAGCGCTCGAGCAGCTCCTCTCGTTCACCGGACGGCAGATCCCGCGTTCGCTCGGAGAAGACGGCCCGATGCGTCTCGCTCCGGTTCGTGTCGACGACGAGCCGCGTGATCGTCGTGCGAATCAGCGGCGCCGGCGTCGACCGGCGCGGGCCGCACCGGGCCGCCAGCGTTCGCGCGGTGGCGAGCGCTCCGGCATCGAAGCCTCGATGGCTCGCAAGCAGGCGCTCGTCCCCCAGAAACAGACGTCGGCACCGCCGCGGCACTCGATTCCCCGCGTGCTCGCACGAGAGGACGACGACGGGCCTACGCCCCACGAAAGAGCCGGTCCTCGACGAGGCATCGCGCCAGGTCGGCGTAGACGTCGCGGATCCGCTCGCTCGCCGGCGCGTCTCCCAGGCGCGTGCGCAACCGCCGCGCGAGCGGTCCCCGCTCCAGGACCTCGTCGATCGTGCCCCCGAGCTCGCGCCAGTCGCCGTCGTCTCGCGGCAGAACGGCGGCGAGGTGCTTCCACACGTCGCCGGCCTTGACCGGCGCGCGCAGTCCGAACGCGGCCACGAAGTCGGCCTCGTCGAGAACGGTCGCGTCCGCGCTCGCGATCGCGCGCTCGAGCGTGGCCGCGAGCGACTCGGCCGAGAACGACTTCAGCGCGTCCAGCGAGATCCACCTCTCCTCGGTGAGCGCCCGCACCGCGGCGGTCACCAGCAGAGCGATGCCGAGGTCCGCGCGCGGAGTCTCCTGCACGTCGAGGAGACGGATCTCGATCGCGTCCCGTTCGAAGCGCGCGATCGCGCCGCGCGCGTTCAGGAACTCTCGCTGGAGGATCCCCTCGCTGTCGATCGGCGCGACCTCCGCGAACATCGGCCGGAAGATCCGGCGCTCGTAATCGGCCTTCGTGAACACCGGCTCCGGGATCACGAGCCCCATCGCGGTCGGAATGCGGGCCTGGTGCGTCAGGTACACGTGCAGCCGGTTGTCCAGGAAGCCCGTGACCTTGCCGTCCATCATCGGTGAGCTCGCGGCGAGCGCGGGCAGGAGCGGCAGCACGACGCGGATCGCCGCGTGGAGCCGCGCGAACTCGTCGTCCCCCTGGAACGGAAGGTTGACGTGGCAGCTCTGCAGGTTGGCCCAGCCGTGCCGGCGACAGCCGAAGATCCGGTCGTACGTGGCGTAGATCTCGCCGTTCTCGTGCGGCCAGAGCTTGGTCTCCGTCACCGGGTCGAACGTCGGGTGCATCGCGCCCGGCAGCAGCATCGCGCCGTGCTCGCGCAGGATCCCGTCGATCCGCCGGACGTCGCTCGAGAACCGGTTCGCCCACCCCGCGAGGGCCGGCGCCGGGCCGTTCATCTTCAGTTCGATCACGTGGAGCACGAGCTCGTTCGACCACGCGACCGGACCGTCCTCGTAGTCGCACTGATACGCGCCGGTGGCCGCCTTCAGGATCTCGTCGGAGATCGGACGCACCGCGAGCGTCTCGCGGTCGACGATCATGTACTCGATCTCGATCCCGTACGCCTCGAACAGGTGGAGTGGCGATGCATCGTCGCTCATGCGTAGGCTCCCGGTCGCTTGAGGTGCTCGACGCGCGCCATGAACCACCTCATGATTCGCAGGTACAGCTCGTCCTTCAGCACCGCGTCCTCGACGCCGGCGTCGATGCTCGGGTTCTCGTTCACCTCGATCACGCAGACGCCGCGATCGTCCTCCTTCAGGTCGACGCCGAACAACGCGTCGCCGTACAAGCTCGCCGCCTTCACCGCCGCTCGCACCACGTGCGTCGGCACCTGCGCCACCGGCAGCGTGTCGAAGCGACCGTACTTGGATCCGCGTTCGCCGGCGCGATTGATGATCTGCCAGTGCCGTCGCGCCATGTAGTAGCGACACGCGTAGAGGGGGTGACCGTCGAGGACCCCGATGCGCCAGTCGAACTCGGAGGGCCGGAACTCCTGGGCGATCACGAGCGCCGACTTCTCGAAGAGGCGGTCGAGCTCGGCTCGCAGTTGCTCCGACGTCTCCACCTTCAAGACGCCGCGAGAGAACGCGCTGTCCGGCTGCTTCAGCACGCACGGAAGGCCCAGGACGGCCTCGATCGTGTTCGCTTCGCTGCGTCCGACGATCAGGGTGCGCGGCGTGGGGATCCGGTTCCTCTGCATCAGCTCGGCCAGGTACACCTTGTTCATGCACCGCAGGATCGACTCGGGCTCGTCGACGACGACCAACCCGGCCGCCTTCGCCGCCCGCGCGAACCGATACGTGTAGTGGTTCACCGCGGTCGTGTCCCGGATGAACAAGGCGTCGAATTGGGGGATGCGGGCGAACTCGTTCCGGCCGATCGTCTCCACCGCGAAGCCGACCGCCTCGCCGGCCTTGATGAACCTCTTGATCGCGCGCGCGTCGGACGCCGGCTCCTCGTCGCTCTCGTCGCGCAGGATCGCGAGGTCGAAGCGGGCCTGCGCCTTCCTGCGGCGCGATGGTGAATGGCGCGCCGCGAAGAACTCGCGCGCCGCCTCCTCGCCGAACCCGCGATGATCGTCCGGGATGTCCCGCGCCGCGAGCGGGTTGACGTCCTGCATCGACCACTGGCCCGATTTCGGATTGCGCACGAAGTGCGCGCGCATGAACGGGGCGGGGAAGATTCGGAACAGCGCGCTCGCGAGGCTTTCGTGCCGTTTCGCGACGTTGCGGCCGAAGTAGACGCTCAGGTCGAACTCGTCGGAGACGATCGACGTGAGACTCTTCTGGATGAGGTCGTCGAGCTCGGCCGACGCGGTCCGGATGACCGTCGTCGACTTCAGGTCCTGCACCGTCCCAACGCTCGGCAGCGGACGATGCCCGCGAGCTTCCGCGAGAAGCGACACGTAGTAGCCGTAGCCTTGGTAGCGGTAGGACCGGCAGAGGTTGAATACCTTGAGGCGCGGCTCCTCCGCGAACTGCGGATTCGTCAGGTAGTCATGCGCCTTGACCACCTTCACGTCGAGCACGCCGAGCTGCCAGTCGTTCGGATCGCTGACGACGATGAGAACCGTCATTTGTCCTTTTCCTTTGCTGCTGCTGGGCGTTCGCGCCGGGGGCGAATCACGAGGAGATTGGCGTCGAACGTCAGTACGCCCAGCAGGATCGAGCAGACCACCCGCGCCACCGACACGGTGTAGCGGTGCGAGTCGAAGACCGGATTGTCACGATACGGATCGACGACCACGACCGAGCGCGATCTCGGGTCGTATCCCGCGAGCACGACGAAATGACCGGAGGACGTACCGCGCAGGTCGTCCTCGTCGTCTTTGGGGCCGAACTCTCGCGGTGCGCGGTAGAGGTACGTGGAGCTGAGTCCGGTGAGGATCGGGATCCCACGCTTCAGGTAGCGCCTCAGCAGGGCCGACGTGAGGTCCTCGAACGCGACCTCGCCGCCCAAGGCGAGAAACTGAAGGTACGCGTCCGTCTCCAGGTGGAGCTTCGGATCGTGCTTGATCGCGGCCTGCGCGCGAAGGCGCTCGGAGAGGTCGACGCCGGGTCGCACGAACCACGTGGGATCGAACGCGATGAGGTTGTAGGTGTAGATCCGCGCGTCGTAGCCGCGCTTCAGCGCGTGCGTCCCCAGGTGAGGGGCCAGCGTGCCCCCGCTGACGAGGACGGGCACCTCGCGGATCACCTGATCGAGCGAGACGTCGTCGCCGAAGTATCGATAGACCGCTTGCAGACAGGTGGGTCCGCAGGTCGTGTCATCGGGTTGTGCGAGGATGTCCAGCGGGACTTCATGCACGGGCGGAATGCTCGTCGAGCGGCTGCGCTTGGGCGATGCATCAGATCAACTCGAGCGAACCGTGCACGGGTCTTTTTTCGTGAAACTCGGCACCGGGGCTCAGCCGGGACGATTCACGCCCGTCCCGCGAGAAACGGAGCGGCGCGGGAGCACAACCCCATCCTTGGACCGACAGGCCGGTTGCAAGGATTGGAGCGAGCTTCCCTGGCGGAGTGATCGTCGTCGAGATCAAGGGGTGAGGAGGAGATCGACCCGGTTGGGTTCCAGGCCTCGAGTTCTTCGCGTGCCGCGAAGAACTCGAAGCATGTCCACCCGACACGCGACCGTGCCCTCAGGCGCACACGTGCCGTGTGCTTCTTCGGTTGCGGTCATACCGCGTTGGGTCTCGACGACGAACGACGCAGAGAGCGGCGACGAGCACCCGCCAGGCGCGGGACGGGCGGGAATCGTTCGGGCTCAGCGGCGAACCACGATGCTCACCGGTTCGGACGCGTATCCGATGGAAACGAGCGACAGCGAGAGCGTGCCGCCGACCAACGGGTCGAGCAGGTGGGGAGGGCAGGCGAGGCCCGCGAGGACCGCTCCATTCGCGGCGATGACGCCGAGGGTGTTCACGAATGGAACCTGGTTCGGATGGAGCATCGATGCGAACAGCGTCGAATCGACGTTCAGAGGGACGTGAACGCCGTCGAGCGCCGTCCCCGGCGACGTGCCCGATCCGCTGGCGAGGATCAGGTACGGCCATCCGGCCAGCGCGTCGCCCGGATCGGCCTCGATCCAGACGTCATCGCCGCGGCTCGACGAGATCTCGGCCGGTCCGGCCCGCATCGCGTCGGCGTGGGCGACCGGCACTTCCGTGAACGGATAGAGCGTGACCTTCTCGGCCCCGACCTCGACGGTCACTCTCACGTTCGCGCAGCCGGGCTTTCCGCCGGCGACGAGCGGTACCTCGTACGACCCGTCCTGGAGATCGATCGCGTTGCCGATCGTGAGCAGGTCATCGCCAACCTCGCGAGTCACGGTGACCTTGTGTCCGCCGTGCGTGATCGGCACCCCGTTGCTGTCCCGGAGGCGGATCACGAGCCGCCCCGTCGCGCCCGTCGCGAGCGCGGCGGGCAGCACGCCGACCGTCGACGTCAGGTGATCCGGCTTCCCTTTCCGCTTGCCCTGCCAGTCGATGTACTGCTTCAAAAGCTGGAAGACGGGGTCCTCGTTCGCGCCCTGTTGGCCGCCCACGTCGAAGTCGAGGAAGTACTTGCCGGTCGCGCACCCCAGCGGAAAGCAGGTGCCTTCCTCGTCGCCGACACGGGCGACGATCATGAAGCCGACGTGGGCCGCCTTCGTGAACGACGGCGGCGGAGCTCCGCACGCGTCCGGCGTGTAGAGGTTGCACGAGCAACGTCCGTCGCCCCCGGCCATCCGCGCGACGAGCATCCCCGACATCAGCTTGGTCGCGACGTCTCCCTCCGTGTTCAGCACCGCGTAGAGCGCGGACTGGACGACGAAGTCTCCGGCGAGCAGGTTGCCCTGGATCGCATAGGCGAGCGTTCCCTTCGTTCCGGCGATCCCGCCTTTCCAACTGTTCTGGATCGTGCTGCCCGTGTGGCTCACCGCCCGACCTTCGAGGTCGACGATCCCGAACTGCCGGCTCTCGAAGATCGGATCGATCGACGCGGTCAGGGACAGCGTCGTCGCGGGGTCGATGCCCAGGCCGAGATCCTGCCAGATCAGCCGGCGGTCGAGGCCGAATTGATCCCACGTGGCCTGCGCGTTGGCCGCTCCTCGTCCCACCCGGACGACCGGCTGCATCGCCTGCAGCCACTGTCCGTCCCAGCACGTTGCCGCCCCGACGGCGACCTCCCCGGTCGCGGAATCGGCGAGCACGATCGACCACGTGCCGAACGCGTCAGGGCCGAACCCGGCCAACAGTGCAACGGCGGTCGCGGCAACTCGACGTCGAAAATCACTCATTCGGTGCGACTCTCAGGTGATGGGTCCGTGAACGCAGCCAGGGCGTCACGACGCTGACCCATCCTAGCCCCCCGGTCGATGGGAAAACAACACCGACTATGGGCCGGTCGGGACCACCCCGGTCGTCCCGATCCGAACGGAACCGAGCTCGGGGAGCTGGAGTCGGACCGGGGACCCCGTGCCGAGGCTGACTCCGACCATCCGCCGACCCACGAGCGCGGAGCGCTGCCCGCGCACCTCGACCACGGTGCGGGCGAACACGCGCTCGGCGTCGCGGTGGATCCGATCGACGTGGCGAGCAAGGTCGGCCAGGCCCTCGATCCGCGCCGTCAAGAGGAGAGCGGAACGAGCCCCGTCACGGACCGGCTTGTCCGCCGACACGAGCCGGCGAAGCTCGGCGTTCACCTCGTCCTGGAACGTCTCGACCCATTCCCGCGTCTCCTGGGTGCGGACCCAGCGCCCTTCGACTTGTGCGAAGCCGAGGAGCGAGCGCGCTCCCTCATGATCGATGTCGAGCGCGAGGACCTTCCTCGCTTGCTCGCGCATCGCGTCCTCGTGCCCGCGGGTGCGACACCAGATCGCTACGCGGTAGTGGTGTTGGATCGCGCGAACCTCGGCGCCGGCGGGCTCGCCCTCGTCGAGCGTCGTGGCGGCGAAGACGTAGAGAAGGAGCAGTTGGATCGACAAGGTTCGGTCCCTCGAGGGCGGCGGGATCCGGCGGGGCGTCGAGGATTGTATCCGCCCGCGCCGCCGCGGTGACGCCCGCATCGCTCCTCGACGCCGGTCATTTGCGCCGGTCGAGCTCTCTCACGTAGGCACGGAACTGCTCGTCCAGGTCCTGCAGGTCGACGTCGCCGAACACGCGTTCGATCGCCGCCCGCGCCCTGACGCCGCTGGCGAGACACTCGAACAGGTCGTCGAACAATCGTCCCCTCCCCCGCGGCCCGTGCTGGAGGAAGTGGACGAGCGCCCAGGCCTGCGCGTAGTGGAGCGTCGGGTTGGCGTAGAACGCGCGCCGATCCTGTCGGACGAACGTGCCGAGCGGCACGAGGCCGCCCGACCCCGTCTTGGCGAGAGTCTCCACGTTCGGCGGGTGGACCTGTCCCGTCTTGAACGAGCTCCCGGCGACCTCGCCGATCTCGTAGTACTCGGCGAGGCCCTCGTTGAACCACAACGGCGCGTCGGCGACGACGCGGTCGAGATACTGGTGGAACCCTTCGTGACGGACGGTCCGCATCATGTCCGCGCGATCTCGCTGGTTCCAGATGAAGAGCTGCTTGAACGTCGGGGTGTAGACGCCGGCGGTGTGGAACGGCGGCGCTCCCCCCAGTCCCTGGAGCACACGCTCGATGTGGGTCTGGTAGCCGCCGCTGCCGGAGAAGAGGAAGACGAAGAACTTGCGGTTCTCGAGGCCCGGCACGTTTCTCAGCCGGTTCACGTACGCGGCGTACGCTTCTTCCAACAGCTTCGCGGCCTCCCGGCACGTCGCGACGTCGATGTCCGACACGACGTGGTAGTTCTTCGACCGATGCTCGAACCGGGTGGACCAGTCCGGTCCCTTCAGCGCGATCGCGAGGTTCCGATCGAACTCGGTGAACTCCTCGACGCCGATCCCGCGCCGCAGGGCAAGCCCGGTCAGCTCTTTGGCGTCTTCGACGCGGCCGTGGTGAAGGACGTGCTGAACGAGCTCATGGTAGAGGTCCGGGTCCGTCGGATGCCGCTCGAGGAGGCCTCGCCACTCGGCCTCCGCGGCCGCCGCATCGACGCCTCGCGCGAGCTGGATTCGGAGCCGGATCCGCTTCGCGCCGGTGAACTCGCCGTCCTCCGCCTCGACCTGCTCGCAAAGGCGGAGGGCCGCGTCGTGGTCCCCCAGCTCGTAACTGCACCAGGCGGCGAGATAGGCGGCGAGAGCCGGAGTCATGAGGTCCTTCTTCTCCTCGACGTACGCGAGCCCCGCTTCGTAGTCCCCGCGATCGATGTGCTGCCTCGCCGCCCGATACAGACTGTCGAGCGCGGATCTCGACTCGCCCGGATACAGTCGACTCTCTTGCGCGATCCCGGCGTCCGGGGCGTCCAGTGCGTGGGGGGGCTCGGGCCGGTCGTACTCGCCGCGGATGAACCAATCCGGCAGATGGTCGGCCGGACGATAGGTCTTCTGGAACTCCCTCTGCGCGGCCTGCTCGGCCGCGTCCTCGCGCTCCTGGACCCAGCTCGTCTGGGCGTCCCCGGAGATCAGGATCTCCGTCCAGCCCCGGATGTCCTCGAACGCGATCGTTCCATAGACGTCCTTCGACTTCGGGCCGCTCAGGAACTTCCGTCCGTTGTACAGCGCGGAAACGGAGGTGGCGCCGACCTGCACCTTGATCGAGAACTTGGCGCCCGACTTGCACGGCGTCGCGTCCTTCTCATCCAGGATCTTTCCGTCGTCGCCGCGCTGGCGCGCGATGTACGCCGCGTGGTGATGGACGGTGCTGCCGTGCGTTCGGCGCTCGAAGCCGAAGCAGACGACCAGGTACTCGTCATTCTCGAAGCCGCAGTAGACCTTCGGCGGTCGGCTTCCCGAAACCATGATCGTCGGATACGACGGTCCCTTGAACTCGATCGTGTACGGTCCGTCGAACAGGACCGGGTGCGAGAGCAGCCCACCCTTCCCGGTTTGGAAGTCGTGAACGTCCTTGTCAGCCGGCGACCTCAAGTAGCGCAGCTTGATCTGGCCCGTGCGGCGGTCGTACGAGAGGATCTCGCCCTTGATCAGGTTCTCGATCGTGGGAACCTGGGTCTCGACCCGAAAGACGCAACGGCGGACGTCCTCCTCGATCCGCGCGCGCTCGGCCGCCACGTAGGGTCGGCGAGCGTGTTCGTCGAGCACGTCCTTCAGCGACGACAGGGCATCCTGCCACTTGCCCCGACCCATGAGCGCCTCCACTCGGTCGAGGCCCGTCGCGAACTCCACCTCGTCCGCCAGTGCTCGCCCGGTCGCGAGCAGCACGACGACCGCGACGATTCTCCAGGCGTCGCCCACCTCGAACCTCCCTTGGTTTGGCCATCCACGGTGGGTCACGTTGTACCCCACGCGGCAGGACCGCACCAAGAGAGGACGCATCGGCGGCGTTGTCAGCCGCACGTCGACGGTCGCCCGGAAGTCGCCCAGAAGCAAGGGGCGGTTCGACGGCTCTACGTCAGAGCCCCTCGCGCGATGCAGGTCGTCAGGATCAACCCCCCCGCGCGCCGCCACCGGCCCTCCAGCCGTTCGAGCCGCAGGCCGCGCGCTCCCTCCCCGACCGATCGCACCGAGAACCTCTCGTTCGACGCGTCGAGCTCGATCTCGACGTCTCCGAACTCGAGGAACCGCCGCGTCAGCGGATACTGGCACTTGTAGACGCTCTCCTTCGCCGAGAAGAGCAAGCGACCCATGATGCCGCGCTCGACCCCGTCGAGCCGCGCGATGGCGGCTTGCTCGCGGCCCGTCGTGACGCGACGAACGATCTCGTCGCGGATCTCCTCCTCCGGCTCCGCGTCGAGCCCGAGGGATTGCAACCCCGACGACGCGCGCGCGACGGCCACCCCGCAGTAGCCGCGGGTGTGGGTGATGCTTCCAATGATCTCCGGTGGCCAGATCGGAGCGCGGCGCACGTCGGGGAGGATCGGCCGCGGGGCGACGCCGAGATCGCTGAGCGCGCGCCGGGCCAGCGTTCTTCCCGCCGCGAACTCGTGGCGCCGCTTCGCAACCGCGCGCGACATCAGTGCCTCCTCCTCGGGGAAGATCGTCCCGGCGACGGTCGCCGGGTCGGCCTCGAGGACCCGCACGTCGGCGGGAAACAGCCCATGCAGCTTGGCAATCGAGTTCCTCATTGCCGTCCGAACGTAACACGAACGCGTGCGGTCCGTGATGGCCGAAACTCCACCGCTGAACCCGAAAGGATCGCAACCTAGGAGGCGCGCGTGACGCGATCCCCGGCCCCCATCACCATCCCATGAGGCGAGGGAACCTGTGGTCATGGGTCGGAGTGGATGCGGTCGTGGGTTCTTCGCGACACGCTCGAACCTGCGGCGTAGGAATCCAACATCACCGAGGATCGAACACCAAAGGTATGCCATGCGCTCGTCGTTCGCCCCGTTCGTCATCGCTCTGTTCGCGCTCTCGCCGTCGTCGCCAGGACAAGGCAAGTTGTTCCAGTTCGAGGGGTCGAGTGGAGAGACCCTCGGAAACGCGGTGGCCGACGCGGGAGACGTCGACCTCGACGGCATTCCCGACTTCATCGTGGCGGCGAAGCTGACGCTCGTCGCGGGCGTCCCCGCTGGCGCGGTCTACGTCCATTCGGGGGCGGACGGTGCCGTCCTTCACGCGTTCCACGGATCGACGCTGGGCGAGTGGTTCGGCTGGTCGGTGAGCCGGGCCGGCGACGTCAACGGCGACGGTCACGCCGACGTCCTCGTGGGAGCGCCGCACCACGACGGCACCTTGATCGATACCGGCGCGGCGTTCGCCTACTCGGGCCTCGACGGCGCGCTCCTCTACTCGTGGGACGGCGACGGTTACGGCGGATGGTTCGGCTACTCGGTCGCCGATGCGGGCGACGTCGACATGGACGGCTTCCCCGACGTCGTCGGCGGCGCGTGGCGCGACAGCAAGAACGGCCCCGATTCGGGGACGGTGCGCGTCTTCTCCGGAAGCGACGGGGCGCTCCTCCACGAGTGGTTCGGGGCATCGCCGGGCGACGAGTTCGGCTTCTCGGTGAGCGGCGCCGGCGACACCAACCTCGACGGCTACGACGACGTCATCTGCGCGGTCCTCGACCTCGACGACGTCGTCACCGATTGCGGCGGAGCCCGCCTGCTGTCGGGGTTCGATGGTTCGGTGCTGAAGACCTGGCTGGGCGACGCGACCGCCGATTGGTTCGGGTACTCGGTCTGCCGCGCGGGCGACGTGAATGGAGACGGATACGCAGACGTGGTGGTGGGAGCGCCGCGCGACGACAACAACGGCTTCGATTCCGGCATGATCCGCGTCTTCTCCGGCTTCGATCATTCCGTGCTGCTTCAGGTCGACGGACCGTACAAGAGCCGATTCGGATGGTGCGTCGGCGACCTTGACGACCTCGACGGCGACGGCGTGCCCGACTTCATCGTCGGCATGCCGGAGCACGTCCACTCGTCGGGTGGAGCCCAGATCATCTCCGGCGCGGACGGCTCCACGCTGCGCTCGATGAACCCTGACGACCCGTCGCTGTACGGATACTTCGTCAGCCGCGCCGGCGACGTCAACCGTGACGGGTTCGACGACGTCCTCATCGGCGCCCCGTTCGACGACTCCGCCAGCATCAATGGTGGGGCCGCGTTCCTGATCTCTCCCACGTGCGGCACGGCGTTCGGCTACGGGACCGGGTGCGCTGGCACGGGCGGCTTCGTTCCCGACCTCGCGATCACCGGGTGCCCCACGCCGGGCGGGTCCATCATGTTCTCCCTGACGAGCGCGCTCGGCGGCTCGGTCGCGTTCCTCATCCTCGGTCTCGGCCACGACGCGGTCGCGCTCGGTCCGGGATGTCCGCTGCTCATCGGTCCGACGCTGCCGAACGTCTTCAACCTTCCCCTCTCCGGAAGCGGCCCCGGCGGCGGGATCCTGCAGTTCACGGATTCGATCACGCCGGCGATCAACACGCCGGTGACGGTGACGATGCAGGTCCTGGTCGCCGACCCGGTCGGCGCGGGCGGCTACTCGTCGACGAACGGGGTCGAGCTTTTCCTTCCCTAGTGGTGTGATTCAGAGTTGTTGACGTTTCTCCGGGGCCCTCGTCATCGCTTGCTGCGTTGCTCCTCCTCGACGTATCTCGAATACGCGGTCGTCGTCGCGCCTTGCCAGCGACGACGATGACCTCCGGATAATCCAC
>CAZYQW010000102.1:0-27237 GCA_964649825.1 uncultured Phycisphaeraceae bacterium
AGAGGCCCAATGGGTCCAATCGACTCGGATGCGTCCTGGCGGGTGGGCTGAGGGACCTTTCGGAAGCTGGGCTAGCAGCTCGTGGTGAAAGTGCTTTCGAAGCGAGGCGAGGTCATCGCGACCGAGATCGAGGCGCAGGACCGCAGGCGTACTGCCTGTACGTCGAGGATCCTGCAACGAAGAGATCGGTCGCGAGGGCCCGCAGCCGGAATGACTTTCACCACGGGCGGCTAGGCTAACTCCGACCGACCGTGTCGACAAGAAGAGGAGTGCGCCGTTGGATCGCGGGAAGCGAACCCGCGGTTCGGGCGTATCCTTCTCCGAATCCGCGATTCCGGTGCCCTCGGAGCCGTCGGCGCCGGACCTTCGTTCTCCCCGGCACGCGGCGCGGGAGCTATCCTTCGACCCGGGCTCCATTTCCACCTCTTCCACCTCGGAGGCGAGATGTCCGAACGCGACGCTTGCACCACCCGTCCCGCGCTGGCGACCTCGACGACCGCCTTGCTCGGGTTGCTCGTTGCGCTGCCGGGCTGCGATGGACAGCGCCAGATCGGTGCCTTCACGCAGTACACGCGGGGCGCGGACGGCGGGGGGGCCGGGGGCCCGCCGCCGGGCCAGGTCGGGAACACGGGCTCGACCGGGGTCGCGAACCTGGCGGCGCTGTTCAGCGGAGCCCAGTTCGGTGGCGGCGCGCCGAGCCTCGGCCTCCTCGGTCCGGCCGACGGTGCGTTCGGCGTCGCCCTCACCACGCCGATCGTGGCCATGTTCTCCGAATCGATCGATCCGAAGTCGATCACGCCGCAGACGTTCATGCTTCGCGAGGACGACGGCGACGTGTTCGGGGGAATCGGTGGGGGCGGCGCCACGATCCCGGCCGCGGTCGCGCTCGATCCGTCGACCGCGCTGCAGGTCGCGCTGCTCGTCCCGAACGAGCCGCTCGAGCCGAACACGCGCTACATGGTCTCCCTGACCAGCGGGGTGCGCGACCTCGAGGGGAACATCCTGCAGGCGACCGCGTCCGGCGGCGGCGGCGGGTCGCTCGGCGGCGTGCCCGGGAACTCGGCGGCCTTCGAGACGATCAACATCGTCCAGGGCGGCGGGCAGCAGCTTCAGAACTCGTTCAACGTCGTCGCGATGTACCCGGTGCCGGGCGACGACAACGCCCCGATCGACGCGGTGATCCAGCTCTACTTCTCGATCCCGGTGGACGAGAGCACGATCGATACGGCCGGGAACCTCATCGTCGAGACGCCGGGAGTGCTCGGCGGCCCGATCGAGGGCGAGTTCGAAGTGCAGGACGACCCGCGCGTCGTGCGCTTCACGCCGTCGGGCGGCCTGCCGATGGGCGAGATGATCCAGGTGACGGCGAGCGCCAACCTCCGGAGCCAGGCGCTCGAGATCGACGGGTTCAACATCCCGGCGCTGAACCTGAACGGCGGGACGGAGGACTTCGTCGAGCAGTTCCGCGTGACCGACGTCCCTACGCCGAGCTCGATCAAGCTGATCGACAACGCGCCGCTGACCGTCGACGAGATCACCGTCGACGGAACGCTGACCACGCAGAACGTGAAGAAGTTCAAGGCGGACGTGAAGATCCCGGGCGGATCGCCGAGCGTCGACTCGGTGACGCTCCTCTTCTTCCAGCAGAAGGGCGAGACGAGCGCCGCGTCCCGCGCGTTCTCGAAGAACGCGAGCCAGGGGAAGGTGTTGTTCAACGTCGACCTCTCGAAGGGCGACGACGCCGCCGCGTTCGTCGACACGAACTCCGGCCTCCCGCCGCGGATCCTCCTGCTCGGCGCGTTCACGACGCGCGGCAACCGCAATTCGCCCGTCGGTCCGGTGGAACTCCCGCGCGTGTTCGTCAAGACGTCGCTCCCCGAGGCGACGCTCGGTCCGCCGGCGGAAGAGTCGGATCCTTACACGTTCCGCACGGTGCTGGGAGAGCCGACCGTCTACGGCGTCGCCAACGAGCCCCTCACGTCGTTCCGCGCGATCGTCAACGCCACCACGCTCCCCGCGACGTTCGACGCGATCGCGCTCGGCGGCAACCTCGGCGTGACCGATGCGAACCGCCGCTTCATCACCAAGCCGGCCGTGGGGGCGCTGCCCGGCGGCGAGCTCGGATCCGGGCCACGTTTCCTGCCGCTCGCGATCGATGAGATCGAGTTCCGCGACGCGATCGGGAACACCGCGACGATCGACGCCGCCGCCGCCGGCATGATCCACTTCGAGGGCTCGGTCGGCGGACCGCTCGAGGCGGACGCCACCGAGGCGCTCCGCGTGCGCGTCGTCGACGAGCGGACCCTCCTTCCGCTGAAGAAGGTCGAGGTGCAGATCGACGCGTTCCCGTTCGTCCCGATCGGCATGCCGGGCGCCGTCCCTCCGCTCGTCCGCACGACCGCCAAGGACGGCGAGGTCGAGTTCGCGGGGGGCGATCTGACCGGCTTCGGACCGGCGATCTCGATCACCGCGTTCCGCAAGAGCTACGACGTCTTCACGGTGGCGGGGATGGAGAACCCCGCGATGATGGCCAAGCAGGTCGGGGTTGGAATCGTGTTGCGGGAGACCGGCTCGAAGCGGCCCGAGGTCACGGTGGAGACGACGAACGACGTGCCCGTGGCGGCGGTGGTCGACTCGATTCCCGCGTTCGTCGCGAGCGCCGCGAACGCCGGCCGGCCGGCGGCGGGCAAGGGACCCACGGTGGACGACGGCCGCTTCTTCGTCGACGACCTTGGGCTCGGCACCGAGACGTTCCTGAGGGTCGACGTCAACCGGCCGTTCATCGTGACGAACGTCGAGTTCGACGGCGCCGATCCCTCGTCGACGGCGTTCGCGACCCACGCGAGCGCCCTGCAGGTGACCGAGGAGGACGTGACGGTCGAGTTCGACTACGCGGACAAGGCGAGCACGATGGAGTTTGCCGTTGCCTTCGCGAGCGCGACCGTGTCGCACGAGGACGTGACGATGGCCGGCATCACCGAGCCCCCCGCCGACGTGACGCGCGCGCGCCTCGTCGGGACGATCCCCGGCCTGCCCGACGTCCTGCCGCTGACGTTCTCGCCGTTCCCGGTCACGGCCGGCGGCGGCACGACGCGCACGTTGCGCGCGCCGATCCCGCCGTCGCTGATGGTGAACGAGTTCGCGCCGGCGATCGATCCCGCGCACGAGCTCCTGTTCCAGCCGGACGCGGGAACCGGCGTGCTTCCGCCGACGGACGCCCTCCTCGAGCAGACGTTCCGCTTCGAGGTCGAGGCGGCCGAGTCGGGATCGACGCGGTTGACCCGCCAGCGCGTCGCGCTCGACTTCACGGGGACGGGCGCGACGGCGATCGAGGCCGTCGATCTTCCGGTCGTGCCGTCGCTGCTGACGTTGAGCGAGCACCCTCCATCGATCATGATCGACGTGAACGTGGGCGGAAGCCCGGACATGACCCCGGAGGACTCGCTGTTCCGCATCGCGCTCACCGGCGAGACCGATCCCCGCAACTGGATCGTCCTGGTCGCGGCGGACGCGACGGGCATGATGCCGGCGATCGTCAAGCTGCCGTCGATCGGCGCGGAGCCGTTCGATGCCGCGGGGCTGTTCCAGCTCGAGGTGACCGCGGTGGAGTTCGCCGCGGGGACGTTCGACTTCGACGCGTTCACCTTCGCGGACGTCGAGCGCCTCCATCGGCGGTTGTCACGCTCGGCGACGATCCCGGTGGACACGACGGCGCCATGACCGCGATCGCGCTCCTTTCGGGCGGCCTCGACTCGACGGTCGCCACTGCCGACGCTCACCGCGCCGGCGGCGTCGCGCTCGCGTTGACGGTCGACTACGGCCAACGCGCGGCGGTTCGCGAGATGGCGGCCGCGCGTGAGATCGCACGCGAGCTCGGAATCCGCCACCGCGTCGTGCGGCTCGACTTCCTCCGCGAGCTGACGAACACTGCGCTCGTCAACCGCGCGTTCGACCTGCCGAGCGTCGCTCCCGAGGAGCTCGACGACGTCCAGGGAGCCGCGGCGGACGCGATGCGGTTGGTCTGGGTGCCGAACCGAAACGGCCTCTTCATCGCCGTCGCGGCGACGTTCGCCGAGGGCCTCGGCGCGCAGGAGATCGTCATCGGCCTGAATCGCGAGGAGGGTCAGACGTTCTCGGACAATTCGGCGGAGTTCCTCGAGCGGACGAACGCCGCCCTCGCGCTCTCGACGCTCGCGCGCGTTCGCGTCGCGGCCCCCACGATGGAGCTCGACAAGGTCGCGATCGTGCGGCGCGGCTACGAGTTGGGGGCACCGATGGGGAGGATCTGGTCCTGCTACGAGGGGCGCGACGTCCAGTGTCGTCGCTGCGAGTCCTGCCTTCGGCTCTTGCGCGCGCTCGATCGCGCTGGAATGCTGGGCCGGTTCGAACAGGAGACACTCAGAGAGGAAACGGCATGACGTTCGACCGAAGGCCAGCGCTCGCACTTGCACTCGTCGCCGCGACGGTCGCGGGCTGTACCGTGATGCCGCCGGCCGAGGCGCCGAACTCGTTGGTCTACATGGCGCCGGACTATGCGGACCGAACCCCGATCGAGATCGCGGTCCTTCTGCCGAACGAAGTGCCGAACTTCCCGGCCGCCCACGCCGCCCTGATGCGGGAACGACTCTACGGCGAGCTGCTCTCCAAAGGATACACGTGCCTGAACCCGACGTTCGTCGATGGACAGATCGGCGCTCTCGCTGCGCGCCTCGACGCGCTCCGCGGCGCGATCCGCACGGACGCGTTCATGTCACTGGAACTCATTTCCGTCAAAGAAGTTCCGGGCTTGAACCCGGGGATCTACCGGCTCGAGGCGCGAGGTTCGCTCGTCGATCCCGCCGGAGCCGTCCTGTTCGATCACCAGATGCCGATGACGTTCGAGGTCGATTTCGGCCCGGACCGCGAGCTGAGCGACGTGGAGCGGAGCGAGCTCTACCAGGCATTCGTCCGCCGCCTCCTGCGCGACCTGCCGGCGCGCCGTTCCTGACGCGGCCGGGGACCGGATCGAACGACGCCGTCCGGGGAAAGTCCTTTCGCGGCGGGACGGAATCGCTTAGATTCCCGCGGCTTAACGACTGGTGACATTAAGGAAGTGAACGTCGGCGATACCAGCCGACTCGGATAAACCATGGTTTTGACGCTCGACGACAAGGCGAAGATCATCGACGCCTTCAAGCAGCATGACGGCGATACGGGCTCGGCGGAGGTCCAGGTCGCGATTCTGACGACGCGCATCCGCGAGCTCACGGAGCACCTGAAGCTCCACAAGAAGGACCATGCCTCGCGGCGCGGCCTTCTGATGATGGTGGGACGAAGGGCGAAGTTCCTTCGGTACCTCCGGCAGAACGATGAGAACAAGTACCGCGACATCGTTCGCCGCCTCGAGCTGAGGCACTAGGACCCCGCCGAGGTTTCGGCGAGGAACGAGCCCGAGCAAGAAACGTCGACGCAGGGAGTGAGAAGCATCCATATCCGCAGTCGATATGGTGACGACGAACGACGCCGCGACCTCGCGTTCGCGGCCGAGCGGTTCCCACGCGAAGACTCCGGTCGTGTCTCAGTGCTCGAAGCAGCGGCGAAGGCGCGTCTGCCTCGCCACGCGGCGCGCTCGCGGTGCGCTGCCGCGATCCGCGGCCGGCGGTCATTCGGACGAATGCCGTCCGCTTCCCGCCGTCCGCGGCCCCCGTTGGTTCCGAGCCGAGGATCGGCCCCCGGGTTTCCTGTGTGTGTGACCTGAGTTGAGTGAAAGCGCGGCTCCCTGAACGGCGAGCCGACCCCTATTCGGTCCGGCGGGTTCCCCCAGAAGAAGACCCAGTCCGAGCATCTTGCCGAGCGTCCGCCTCCTGTTTTCTGCGAACGCCGGACCGCCCAGAAAGAGGAAAGCTAGTGACGTACGCAAAAGTCGAGAGGAAGATCGGCGGGCAAAAGCTGTCGATCGAGACCGGGAAGCTCGCGAAGCAGGCCGACGGCGCCGTCGTGATCCGCTACGGCGACTCGGTCGTGTTGGTGACGGCGCAGTCGGCGAAGGCTCGCGAGGGGATCGACTTCTTCCCCCTGACCGTCGAGTACCGCGAGAAGATGTCGGCCGGAGGGTTGTTTCCCGGCGGGTTCATCAAGCGCGAGGGGCGACCCTCCACGCGCGAGATCCTCACGATGCGCCAGATCGACCGGCCGGTCCGGCCGCTCTTCCCCGCGGGCTACGTGCGGGAGGTGCAGATCATCGGCACGCTTCTCTCGGCCGACCGAGAGAACGATCCGGATGTCCTCACGCTGACCGGCGCCTCCGCGGCGCTCGCGTTGTCGAGCATTCCTTTCCTGGGCCCGATCGCGGGCGTGCGCGTCGGCAAGGCCCGCGGCCGCTACGTGATCAACCCGACGACCGCGGTGCGCGAGACGTGCACGCTCGACCTCGTGATCGCGGGAACCATGGACGCGGTCGTGATGGTCGAGGCCGGTGCATCCGAGGTCTCCGAAGAGGAGATGATCGAGGCGATCCAGGCCGGCCACGACGCGATCCGCGAGATCATCCCGATGATTCTCGAGCTCAAGGAGACGGCCGGAAAGCCGGTGCAGGAGTACGAGGCCGTCGAGACCAACGAGGAGATGGTCGACCGCATCCGCGACCGCTTCGAGGATCGGATCCGAGACGCCCTCCAGACGAACGGCAAGCTCGCACGACACGAGGCGATCGACGCGCTCGCGGCCGAGGCGGTCGAATCGGAGACCGACGGGATCGAGGACGAGATCGAACTCATGCGGGTCAAGAAGGACGCCAAGAAGGCGTTCTCGCAGGTCTCGTGGGTCCAGGAGCGGGCGTTGATCGTCGAGCGTGGCGTGCGTGTCGACGGCCGCCGGCCCGACGAGATCCGCGACATCACGTGCGAGGTCGGCCTGCTGCCGCGGACGCACGGCTCGGCCCTCTTCACCCGCGGCGAGACCCAGGCCCTCGTGACCGCGGTGCTGGGCACGGCCGACGCCGAGCAGCGCGTCGAGCACGTGATGGCCGACTACAAGAAGCGGTTCTACCTCGACTACAACTTCCCGCCGTTCTCGGTCGGCGAGGTGCGCCCGATCCGTGGCGTGGGCCGGCGCGAGATCGGCCACGGCGCGCTCGCGGAGCGCGCGGTGTTGGCCGTCTTCCCGGAGGCCGAGGGCTTCTCGTACACCGTGCGGATCGTGTCGGACATCCTCGAGTCGAACGGGTCGTCGTCGATGGCGTCGGTCTGCGGTGCCACCCTCGCGATGATGGACGCGGGAGTCCCGATCAAGGCGCCCGTGGCCGGCGTCGCGATGGGGCTCGTGATGGACGGCAGTCGCTACCAGATCCTGACCGACATCGCGGGCTCCGAGGATCACAACGGCGACATGGATTTCAAGGTCGCGGGAACCAGCGCCGGCATCACCGCGCTCCAGATGGACATCAAGGTCGGCGGTCTCACGATCGAGATCCTGCGCGAGGCGTTGGAGCAGGCCCGTCGCGGTCGCCTGCACATCCTCGAGAAGATGGTGGAGACGATCGCGGAGCCGCGCTCCGATGTGTCGCAGTACGCGCCGCGGCTGAAGCGCCTTACGATCCCGGTCGAGAAGATCGGCATGCTGATCGGCCCCGGCGGACGTCAGATCAAGGCGATCCAAGAGCAGACCAACGTGAACATCGAGGTCAGCGACGACGGCGTCGTCCTGGTCTCCGGACCGGACGCCGAGTCGGTCGAGGCTGGCGTCTCGATGGTGCGCGCGGTGACGGCCGAGGTGGAGGTCGGACAGGTTTTCGACGGCAAGGTCATCGCGATCAAGGAGTTCGGCGCCTTCGTCGAAATCGCTCCCGGACAAGAGGGTCTCTGCCACGTCTCCGAGCTCAGCACGGAGTTCGTCAAGGATGTGACCGATGTCGTGAAGCTGGGCGACGTCATCCGCGTCAAGGTGATCCATGTCGACCCGACCGGGCGGATCAAGCTGTCGCGAAAGGCCGCGATGAGCGAAGCCGGGACCGGGGGCGCTCCGCCGGCCGAGCGCGTGGCAGAACGCGAACGCGAACGCGGGGGCGGCGGCGAACGTGGAGGACCTCGATCGGATCGGGGGGGCCGTGACGACCGTGGCGGGCGGCCTCGCGACGAGCCGGGAGGTCGCAGCGACCGAGGGGAGCGCGGGGGTCGCGAGCGTGACGACCGGGGCGGCCGTGACCGTGGAGGACACGACCGTGACCGTGGCGGTCGGCCGGAACGGGGCGGCCGGGACCGCGACGACCGTGGTTCGCAGGGTGAGCGCGGCGGGCGCGAGCGGGGCGACCGCGACGTGGTTCGGGCCGAGCGCGACAGCCGCGACGACCGAGGGGGCCGCCCCGAGCGAAGCGGTCGCGACCGGGACGACCGTGGCGGCCGCGAACGCGAGGAGCGCGGCGGCCGCGAACGCGAGGAGCGCGGCGGTCGCGAACGCGAGGAGCGCGGCGGGCGCGAGCGTGACGACCGCGGCGGGCGCGAGCGTGACGACCGTGGCGGCCGTGCGCGTGACGACCGGGGACGGAGCGACCGCCCGGAGCCGGCGGCCGGTGGCCCGAGTGGTCGCGGGCGCTCGCGGTTCGGCGGTCGCGGCGACAAGGAGCGTGAGCCCCCGTTCGTGACGGAGGACATCGAAGAGGAAGTCGACGCGCTCGGCGTGGGGCCCCTGGACGTGGAAGACGTCGACGAAGTCGAAGACATCGAAGACATCGAGGAAGTCGAAGACGTCGATGAAGTCGATGAAGTCGAGGATCTCGAGGACGACTTCGAGGACGATGACGAGGACGAGCTCGAGTTCGACGACGAGGTCGAGCCCGGGGAGGAGGATGAGGTCGGGGCGCAGGAGCTCCATGGCCGGCCTCCTCGATCGGGTCCCCCGCAGGGAGGCCCCCGTGGCGGCCGTCCGTCCGGACGGGGGCCGGGCCGACCGGGGGGTGGTGGTCGTTCCGGACGCAGCGGCGGCGGTCCCGGTCGCAGCGGCGGTCCCGGCCGGAGTGGCGGTCCCGGCCGCAGCGGCGGCAGCGGCGGCCCCGGTCGCAGTGGCGGCGGTGGAGGGGGAGACGGCGGAGGCTCGGGTCGCGGCGGCCGTGGTCGCCGGACCGGCCGCCGCTGATCCGGGGTAGGCGGCGGTGCCGCCGTCCTCGCGACGACTCATCGGTTGGATCGCGGGCATCGTGTGGGGCGGGCTGGGCGCATGCTACGGTCCGCCCGCGTCCGACGATCTCCCTCGGCTCGTGAGCGCATCGCCCCTTCCCGCGTCCGGCCGAATCGTCGACTTGACCCATCCGCTGGCCGAGAGCGATTCGATCGACTCGGACGCGAGCCCGACCCGGCTGCGCGCGCCCGCGTCGCGAGGTGGCGAGCTCAGCGTCGACCGCATCGATCCCGGCGCCCTGATCGGTCCGGCGGTGGTGATCGACATCGAGGACCGCGCCCGCGACGATCCGGACACGACTCTCGCACGGGACGACTGGCTCGCCTACGAATCGCGACACGGTCCGATTCCCGCCGGTGCGATCATCCTGATCCGCGCCGGTTGGGACGGCCGGCACGGCGACTCGGCGCGCTACTGGAACGCCGATGCACATGGCGGGTTCCACTTCCCCGGTATCGGCGAGGAGGCCGTTCGTTTTCTGCTCGAGCAGCGGGACATCCGTGGGATCGGAGTGGACGGTCCCCGTCTCGACCCGGGCTGGCTCGACGCGCGGGCCGCGGAGGCCGAGCTCCTCGCGGCGGGACGCTACGTGGTGGAGAACCTCCGTGGGATCGACCGCTTGCCGCCGGCCGGGGCGACCGTCATCGTGGCGCCGGCGCTCGCGGTGGGGGCCGGGGTGGCGTTGGCGCGGGTCCTTGGAGTCGTGCCTCGCGCCGGCTCTTGATGCGACGACGTCCGGGTTTTCGGTGAGGATCGCCACAAGCTGCGTTTGCGTCCGAGCCGATAGGGCGCCGGGAGCGATCGATGCTGACCCTAGAAGCCCACGCCTCGACGTCGTCCGGCAAGCCCACCGGTGTCGGTTCCGCGCTGGACGACGCGATCGTCACGACCAGCCGGGACAACGTCATCCTGTCGTGGAACAGCGGAGCCGAGCGTCTGCTCGGATACCGCGCCCATGAGGTGATCGGCAAGAACATCGCGTTCCTTTTCCCGGAGAAGCACCGCGAGATCGACGCGCTGAACAGCCGCGACGTGATCTCCGGCTTGACCGTGCGGAACAGCGTGGCCAAGACGCGCTGCAAGCAGGGGATGCTTGCCTCGTTGATCTACACGCTCGTGCCGATGCGCGACCGCGCCGGGCGGGTCGTTGGCATCCTTCGAATCTGCAAGGACATCTCGGCGTTCAAGACGGCCTGCGCCGCGCTCGTCCGGGCGAAGGACCAGCTCGAACGACCCGACCGCGTCGAGGACGGAGTCCTGCGCGCGATGAGTCTCGGCGTCGGGGTTTCCGGTGAAACGGACGATCCCGTTCGCGACGAGAGTCGGCGTATGGAGTCCGGGTTCCGGCAGATCGTCACGCAAGAGACCCGCCGGCTGCGTGAGCTCTTGGATGAGATCGAGACCTACGTCCAGCGCCACGACTGACGGCGTCTCGCCCGTTTCCGGCCTCTGGGGTCGATCCGGCCGGCTGTTGCTGGCGAGAAACGGACGAGCTGCGTGCCGTCGCACCATCCAGCGCGCTAGAATCGGGTCCTCACAGAAACCGAGGAGTTGCCATGCATCGTGTTGATCGAGCGCAGGTCCAGGAAATCTTGCACGAATACAAGAAGGAGTGCTACCTGCTCGAGCACCGCTCCACGGACCAGACCGACGTCGAGAAGACGACGGAGCGTCTCGTCGAAGGAATCCTCTCCCAGAACTTCCACTACCACTTCCACAAGCCCGTCAACCGCGAGCGCGCGGAGACGCTCGGGTTGATCGAGAACTACACGCGCGAAGCGGTGCTTCCACCCGTCGTCGGCAAGCTCGCGGAGCGGATCGTCCTGCTCGAGAAGAGGTACGAGGCGGGCGTGCGCGCACTCGAACGGCTGTTGCTCCTGATCGGCGAGCCGGCCACGGACGAAGCGAGCACGAACGGGATCTGATTTCCCGGTCGGCGCGGATCAGAGCGTCGCGAGGAAGTTATCGAGGAGGTCGGGCTCCGCCTGATAGTTGAAGTCCTCGATGATCGAGGCCCAGCGGCGCACGGCTCGTCCCGCCGCGAGGTCGCCGAGCGCCACCGCCGCGTACGCCCGGACGGCGGCCGGCTCCTCGTGATCGTCGAGCACGGCGATGATGGAATCGAACGCGTCGGCGTTGCCGACGCGCGCGAGCGCATACAGCACCGCGGACCGCGCGCCGGGGCGGCGCTCTCCGTCGAGCCGTTCCATCAGGATTCGCTGGGCGCTCGGCCCGCCGATCAGGTGAAGGGCGATCGCGGCGTTCGGGACGAGTTCCTCGTCCACCGCCTTCTCGAGGAGCTTCTCGATCGTCGCCGCCGCCGCCGCGTCGCCGAGCAGGCCGGCCGCGAGCGCGAGGTATCCGGCCAGGATGGGATCGCGCTCGGACTTGAGCGCCGCGCGGATCGACCGCGCCGCGCGTTGATCGCCGAACAGCCCCGCCGCGATTCCGAGCGCGGCGCGCGAGGAGTGATCGCGCTCGTCCTCGAACGCGCGGCCGAGGTCCTCGAATCCGCGTCGATCTTGCGCGAGTCCGAGACCGATCGCGGCGAACGGCAGCCGTGACTTCGCGGCGAGGCTGATCCGCGGAGCGACCACGACACCGTTATGCGCGAGCACACCGGTGCGACGCTCCTGGATCTTCGCGAGAAGCGGCTGCGGTCCTTGTCCGCTCCCGACGCGACCCATCGCGATGGCGATGAAGTTCTTGGCCGACACGTCGGACTCGATGCGATCGCGGGCGGCGAGCCGCTTCATCACCTCGGCGTCCGCCGTCCCCCGGAAGCGACGCCCGATCGCGATCGCGGCGGAGCGGCGCGCGTGGACGTCGTCGTCTTCGATGTAGTCGAACAGAACGTTCCTCTGCTCGTCGTCGATCAGGCGTCCGAACGAGAGGATGAGGTACGCCCGCGGAATCCGGTTCAGCGTGAGCTTGCGGTTCAAGAGCTGCTCGACCGGCGTCGCGAGGGCCGGATCGCCGGCCACCCCCGCCGCGATGGAAAGGCCGGACTGGACCGTACGCTCCAGCTCGAAGAACTCGTTGGGCGCGAGGAGTTCCGCGAGCGCCACGGCCGCCGGGCCCGCCCCCGCGACCACGACGTCGTCGCCGACCGCGCCCGGCTTCCTCGTCCCCGGCGGCTCGTAGATCCGGACGTCTCCGGCCTCGGTCCCGACCGCGAGGCGCGTGCCATCCGGAGACCAGGCGATCGTGCGGATCACGTCGGCCTGCATCCTCACGTTGGCGCGAACGGTCGAGTCGATCGCGTCGACGATCCAGAGTCCGCCGGAATCCGCCGCCGCGACGGTGCGCCCGTCGGGATGGAAGTCGCCGGCCTCGACCGGGCCCTCGAAGCGGTGGAGCGACGCGACCGGCTTGCCGGCGGCGTCGGCGCGTTGGATCTGCCCCGAACGTCCGACGCTCACGAACGACTCGCCATCCGCGGCCCAGGCCAAGTCGACGACCGGACCGTCGTGGAGGCGGACGTGCGCGAGCTCGCGACCCGACTTCGGGAAGGCGATCGACACGAACCCCTCGGTGGTACCGAAGGCGACGCGGTCCGCGTCGTTTCGCCACGAGCCGAGGGTGCAGTGCGCCGCTCGCTCGAAGGACGCGACGAAACGTCGCGCCCGCGTCGACCAGACTTGCGGCTCGCCCTCGGAGGTGCTCACGAGGACGCGCTCGCCCCGCTCGGGATCGAACGCGACGTGGACGACGGGGCGTGGCATCGCGAGCTGGTTGAGCTCGCGCGCGGCGCCTGTGCTCCAGATGCGGAGTCCATCGGCGCGCGCGACGCAGATCTGCTCTCCGTCGGGAGAGAACGCGACGTGCGTGGCGCCGAGCGGGTCGGAGGCGTACGGCGTCCGCTCCTCGCCGTCGACGTCGAACAGCCGCACCGATCCGTCCCGCCCGGCGCTGGCGAGTCGTCGTCCGTCCGGCGACCACGCGAGCGCCCGCACGCCGCCCTCGTGCCGCCGGAGATGGAGTGGAGTCATCGGGGGCACTGCGGGCGGCTCGCGCTGCGCCGGGCCGTCGTTCGCCGGCGTCGCGTGCGCGGCGAGCAGGCCGAGGGCGAGCGCCGCGCTGCGGCGAACGTCGCTCTCCCGTTTCTTGTCGAGGATCAGCTCGACGAGCGGCGCGGTGGCGGCGGCGTCGCCGAGCACGCCGAGGGACTGCGCGGCGGCCCGTCGGACGTCGAGCGAAGGGTCATCCAGGTGCGCGAGGAGCCGGGGCAAGACGTCGCTGCTTCCCGTCTTAGCCAACGCGACCAGCGCCGCGCTCCGGAGATCGGGGTTGGCCTCGACCAACGAGCTTTCGAGCGCGGCGACCATGCGCTCGATCTGGGCCGACGTCAGCACCGGTGGTTTGGCCGCGTCGCCGAGGCGTTCCTGACGTCGCGTCGCCAGGATCGACTCGGAGTTCAGGAACCACCAGTATTCCCAGTCCTCGTCGTGATAGTCGGTGCGAGGACCCTGTCCGGGCCCGACGTTCGGACGAGCAAGCCCCGCCTGACCGCGAGCCGGAGTGGAGAGCACCGCCGCCGCGAACAGCAGCCAGACGAATCGCATGGATGAGAACGCGATGGTGGCGACTCGGTGGGGCACGACTCCCTACCTAGTTCCTCGTCGCGGGCCGGCGCAAGCTCCGAACGTCCGGGAGCGGAACCGCCGGCTCCACGCCGTCGAGCCGCGGACCGGCGGGGGCGGGGGCGGGGGCGACCGAGGGCGCCCCGGCGGCGCCGGGGAGGCCGGGGGCGCCGCGGGCGGACGCACCGGTTCCGGGGCCGAACAGCCCCGTGAGCCCGCCGGGAGCCGTCCGGGCCGCACCGCCGAGGAGCGAATCGAGCAAGGTCCCCGCGCTCGGCGGGACGTCGCCCGAGTCCGGGGGCAGGACCGCGAAGAACGGCGCATCCGGGTAGTGATCTTTCAGCTTCCCGAGCAGGAGAACGCGCTCCGCATGCGAGACCGGACCCTGCGCGAGCCGAGTCGCGATCCCCCGGAGCACGGCCAGCCGATCGATCCCGACGAACGCGAACCGCCGGTGCTGGAGCGACTCCCGGCGCGACGCCCAGCCCGGGTCCGCGATGAACGCCCGATTCGCTTGCTCCCATCGCTCGAGACGCCCGGCGTCGAGCGATTCCGCCTCGAGGCGGTCGAGCGCGAACAGGAACAGGAACTTGTCGGCGATCGCCAGCGCTTCGGGTGCGACTGGATCGGGGAGCGGAGCCTCGAGGAGCTCTCGCATCTGGAGCATCGACGTCCGGTCGGAATCGAGCTGGCGAGGCGGGCGATCCTCGGGTCCGCCACTCGGCAAGGTCGCTTCCACGGTGAGCGCCTCGAGCTCCAGCGCCAGGAGGCCGCGCAGGTAGTCGACGCGCTGCACGGTCAACGGGCGACGGTCGGCATCGAGTACGCGATCGAGCGGGACCTGACGGATCTCGGGCTGCATTCCGCCCGGAACCTGGCCGGCCAGGTGCGCGTGGACGACGAGGGAGAGGACGGCGGCGGTGGTTCGAGGGTTCATGCCAGGATCTCCGGGATCGGTTCGCCCTCGGCCCCCTCGAGCGGGAACTCGAGAATCTGGGCGATCGACGGGGCGAGGTCGATCTGCTGCCGGCGGCCGGCGCCGAGCAGCCCGCGGCGGGCGCACGGGCCCGCCGCAACCAGGAACAGCCGGCGGAGGCTCGGGTCGTCGAACGGCTCGTCGTGGCGGTCGAACCGCGGGTCTCCGCGGCCGCAGTCCGTGGTCACCAGCAGGAGCGTTCTCCCTCGATAGTACGGGTCCTCCGCCAGGAAACGCGCGAGACGCTCGAGCAGGACGTCGATGCGACGGACCGCGGTAGCGTACGAGCCGAACGCGCCGCGGTGCGCGATGTCCGGCGTGGAGAACGCGATCGCGGTGAGGACCGGTCGGTTGAGCCTCATCGCGCGCAGGGTGACGTCGAGCAGCCACTCGTCCGATGTCTCGGCGCGAATGTAGGGGCGCCCTTCGACGACGCGATCGGCGAGCGCGTCGCAGTAGGGCTCGGTGAGCTCGGGCGACGCCAGCGCATGGCCGGCGACAACCTCCGACACCTGCCCGCGGACCGCGCGCCAGCGAGCTCCGGGGTCGCGCGGGAGCCGCGGCTCCTTGAGGGTCAGCAGGAGGCGCCCGAGGTGCTGGTTGGCAAGCTCCACGTGCGAGGCTGGCCCAAGAGTTGGATCGCCGTAGGGCAGCGGCCGGGCCGGACCCGCCTCCGCCCCGGCCAGAGCCGTGGCCCCGAACGTCGGGCCGAAGTCGACGCTGGTCGACGTGCTCGGCACCCCCGCCGCGAGCGCGCGCGACCGCGGCGCGCCATGATGGCGCCGGTACGCTTCGAAGATCGTGGGGCTCGCGGCGATGTCGGCCAGGTTCTGCGACCCTCGTTCGTTCGAGTCGAGCCGCGCCCCGTAGCGACCGGTGAGGAGGTAGAGCGTCGCTGTATCATGGCGCGTCAAGTGATCGTTCCAGACGTCGGGGACGAACGTCCCGGCCTGGGCGAGAGTGCACAAGTACGGAGCCAGCGTGGGTTTGGTGGTGTCGAAGAGATCCTGATGGCGGACGCCGCCGCCGAAGCGGACGAGCACGACTTGCTCGGCTCGGGGGCGGGTGATGCCGAACGGCCGGCGGGATTGACAGCGCGTCAGCGTCGCCGCGGCGCAGGCTCCGGCCGACGTCTTCAGGAAGGCGCGCCGGTCGATCGGGCGATGGGACATCGACGGAACTCCAGACCGGGTCGAGCGGTGACGAGATTGTATCGGCGGGCGTCTCCGCGAATCCGGACTTCCTTTCGCGAACCCCGCCCGATAGGATGTTTCGCTTTTCCGAATGAATTCTCCCCGGCACGAGGTGGATCCGATGGCGCGCAACAAGCGGAAGATCAAGAAGGCGAATCACGGCAAGCGCCCCTGCTGTGGGAACTTGATGCGCAAGCGGAAGAACAAGTTCAAGAACTGAGCCGAGGCGGCGAGCGCGGACGCCCCGTCGTCGCGTCAACGGGAGCCCGGACCCCGCTCGCGCCGCCCGGAATCGGTGGGTCGGCCCTTCTTCCGCGGCTGGGTCGGCCGCTGCGGTTTCTTCCCGCCCCTCTCCGTCGTACGTCCCTCGAACCGGTCTTCGTTCGATCCGGGCCACGCCCCCGGCGGGCGCGCGACCTCGACGGACGCCGCTCCGTCCACTCCCATCGCTTCGAGGAACTCGTCCTTCCACGCGTCGAACCGATCCTGCTCGATCGCTCGACGCGCGTTGGCCATCATCGACTGATAGAAATGAAGGTTGTGGATCGACGCGAGCGTCGGTCCCAACAGCTCGCGCGCCTGGAAGAGGTGGTGGACGTACGCACGGCTGAAGTTCGTGCACGCGTGGCACTCGCAGGACCGATCGATCGGATACCCGTCGCGACGGTAGCGCTGGAGGTCGATCCGGATGCGCCCGCGGGTCGTGAACAGCGTGCCGCCGCGCCCGTAACGAGTCGGGATCACGCAGTCGAAGATGTCCATTCCCCGCGCGATCGACTCGAGGACGTCGACCGGGAGCCCGACGCCCATGAGGTAGCGCACGCGCTCCGCCGGCATGTGGCGCTCCGTGAAGTCGACGACGCGTTTCAGGTTGTCGAGCCCCTCGCCGACGGACACCCCGCCGATCGCGCAGCCGTGGAACGGGAGCTCGGCGGTCTCGCGCGCGCAACGGGCGCGGAGGTCCTCGTAGACCCCGCCCTGGACGATCCCGAAGAGGCACTGATCCTCGCGCACGTGCGCGTCGAGGCATCGCCTTGCCCAGCGAAGGGTCCGGTCCACCGAGCGCGCGGCATAGTCGTGCGATGCCGGATACGGGATGCACTCGTCGAACGCCATCGCGATGTCCGCCCCGAGCGCCTGCTGGATCGCCATCGACCGCTCCGGCGTGAGCAGGACGCGGTCCCCCGACAGCTCGTACCGGAAGCGGACGCCCTCCTCATCGATCTCGCGCCCGGGAAGCGAGAAGACCTGGAAGCCGCCGCTGTCGGTCAGGATCGGCCGCCGCCAACCCATGAACCGATGGAGGCCGCCGAGTTTCTCGATCCGCTCCTCGCCCGGCTGGATCGCGAGGTGGTACGTGTTCGCGAGAACCATCTCCGCGCCGGTCGCCTCGACGTCGCGCGGGAGGACCGACTTGATCGTGGCCGCGGTTCCCACCGGCATGAACGCGGGCGTCTCGACCGTTCCGTGCGGGAGCTCGAGCCGTCCGCGGCGGGCGCGGCTCTTCGTGCCGCAGTGAAGGAGCGTGAACGGGTTGGGAGCGATCGCGGATCGGTTCATCAGGGCTCGGTCGGTTGGGTATCGTGTGCGGCTCGTCCCGTCGCGCACGCCGGAAATGGTCACACGCATGAACCTATCAGAAGGTCGACGCCGCCTCGTCCGCCCGATGCTCCAGTTCCTCCCGATCTTCGTGATGACGGTCGCGGGGCCGAGCGCGGCAGCCGTCGAGTTCACCTTCGCCCCGGCCGCGCGGTACGCGCCGGAAGTGCCACCGCCGGACGCACTGCTCGGCTACCGTCCGGGCGAGCGGTTCTCCACGCACGATCGGATCGTGCGGGCGGTCCATGCGATCGATGACGCGAGCGACCGCGTCCGCGTCATCGAATACGGCGAGACGTTCGAAACACGCCCGCTGCTGCTCGCCGTCGTGTCGACCCCGAGCAACCTTGCGCGCCTCGAGCCGATCCTCGATGGGGTGGGCCGCCTCGCCGACCCGCGCCGGATCGCGTCCGACGAGGAGCGCGCTCGACTCCTCGACGACCTTCCGGTCATCGTCTGGCTTTCGTTCACGGTCCACGGCAACGAGCCGTCCGGCACCGAGGCGTCGCTGCCGCTGCTGTATCACCTGGCCGCGGCCGAGGACGACGCGGTCGAGGCGCTGCGGAAGAACGCCATCGTGCTGCTCGATCCATGCCTGAACCCCGACGGCCGCGACCGGTACGTCCACTGGTACGACTCGGTGCGAGGGCGGACCCCGAACCCCGACCCCCAGGCCGCGGAGCACCACGAGCCGTGGCCGGGCGGTCGGGTGAACCACTTCTACTTCGACCTGAACCGCGACTGGGCGTTCGTCACGCAGCGCGAGTCGCGGGCGCGCCTGCGCGCGTTCCGCCGGTTCCACCCGCAGGTCCACGCGGACCTCCACGAGATGATGCCGAACTCGTCGTACTTCTTCTTTCCAGCGGCACCGCCGGTCAACCAGAACGTCCCGGCCTCGACGCTTCGACTCGGCGAGGCGTTCGGTCGTGGGAACGCCGCCGCGTTCGATCGCTACGGCTGGCGGTACTTCACCGGCGAGTCGTTCGATCTGCTCTATCCGGGCTACGGCGACTCATGGCCGAGTCTGAACGGCGCGATCGGAATGACGTACGAACAGGGCGGCCATTCGGTCGCCGGCCTCGCCATCCGGCGCGGCGACGGAACCGTGCTGACCCTCGAGGATCGCGTCCAGCACCACTTCACCGCCGCGTTGGCCACCGTCGAGACCGCGGTTCGAACGCGGCGGGACCTCCTCGAGCACTTCCTGCGGTTCCACGAGGATGGGCTTTGGGAGGGCCAGGAGGGCGGACTCGCCGAGGTACTGCTCATCCCGGGCACGCACCATGGCCGTGCCGAGGACCTGGTATCGCTGCTCCTCGCTCAGGGGATCGAGGTGCATCGCGTCGAGGCCGACTTCGAGGCGGTGCGCTGTCACCCGTTCGGAGACAACGATGCGTCCGAGACGCGGCGGTTCCCGGCCGGCACGTTCTTGGTCTCGATGGCCCAGCCGAAGAAGCGGCTCGCCAAGGCTCTGCTCGAGCCGCGCGCGGCCGTGCTCGAGAACCGGTTCTACGACATCTCCGCTTGGAGTCTGCCGCTCGCGTT
Organism: uncultured Phycisphaeraceae bacterium; assembly: GCA_964649825.1. GTDB lineage: Bacteria > Planctomycetota > B15-G4 > B15-G4 > JADJEK01 > CAZYQW01. Next base: position 19,047 of record CAZYQW010000102.1, read on the forward strand.
CGGCGTCGAAGCGTACTGGACCGAGCGCCGCTCCGAGGTCGCCGCCGGCCCGATCCAGGAGGTGGAGGCGCCCGCCGGCGAGGTGGTCGGCGAGAGCGGCCGCGTCGGGTATCTGGTCCATTGGGACGCGCTCGACGCGGCGCGTTTCGCCGATCGCCTGCTGCGCGGAGGAACGCGCGTCGAGATGGCGACCGAGTCGTTCGCGATCGACGGCGAGGCCTACGCGCCCGGGACCCTGTTCGTGCCCTCCGTCGGAAACGGCGGCGGCGTGCGCGATCGCGTCGCAGCGGCCGCCGCGGCGACGCGAGTGACCGCACGGGCCATCGACACCGGGTGGACGTCGTCGGGTCCCGACCTCGGCTCCGACGCGTGGAGCGGGCTCGCCACGCCCTCGATCGCGGTCGTGTCCGGCGAGGGAACGTCGGCGAGCGGCGTCGGCGCCGTGAAGTTCCTGCTCGAGGAGCAGCTCGGAGTCCCGTACTCCGCAGTCTCGATCGAGCGTTGGTCCGGCTTGGATCTGCGACGCTACAACGTCCTGATCGTCCCGGACGGGTTCGGCTACGGCAGTCGGATCGGGAAGAGCGACGGTCTGAAGGCTTGGATCGAGGAAGGCGGCGTCGCGATCGGTCTGGCCGGCGGCGCGTTCTATCTCGGCGGCGAGGCGGCCGGCCTCACCCGCGTAAAGACCGGAGGTGCGGACGAGGAGTCGAAGGCGGATAAGACGTGGAAGACGATTCGCGAGATGGAGGCGGATCGTCGCGAACGAAACGTCCCCGGAACGCTGTTCCAGGTGCGCCTCGATCCGGACCACCCGCTCGCCTTCTCGTATCCCAGGACCGTCGCGGTGCTGATGGAGTCGACCCGTGCGTTCGACGTCGAAGGGCCGGGCCGTCGGCTGGGCCTGTTCGAGGATGAAGCTTATCTGTCCGGCTACATCTCCGATGAGAACCGGAAGAAGCTCGTCGGGCAGGCCTACCTCGCCGAGGTCTCGGTCGGTCGCGGTCGCGTCATCTTGTTCGCCGAGGATCCGACGTTTCGCGGTTTCGTGCGTGGTCAGACGGGTTTGCTCGTCAACGCGATCTATGCATACGCCCGGCCGCTCGGGGGATGATGCGGCTCGGCATTCGCCGCACTGACCGCCAGCCAACGGAAACGCGGGCGGACACGCCCACATGTCCGCCCGCGACGAGCTCGAAGATCGGTTCCGGCTGGTTGGAAACCTACTTCAGGGAATTGGAGGAAGGAAGTGAGGCATGAACTCGGAACGAAGCCGAAATCTCCTCGAGCTCCTTGTCTGTCGACTATCTCTGTGTGTCTCTGTCTCTGTCCACCAGGAGTCGTCTCCTGACGTCTTCTCTATATGCGTATCGGCGAGGGATCACACGTTCCGCAGGACTTTCTTTCGTGCCCTTGTCACACGATCCTCCGAACATCTCGTCGTTGAAACATCCACTCCTCGCGCTCGTCCCGCCGAGCTCGTCTCGATGGCCTCGGCCTCGACGTCGACCGCGGCGCCGCGTCCCAGGGAGCTGAACTTCTCCCGTCCAGGGGCGATCCATCAGAAAATCCAGGAGACGGCGTTACGTCAAGGTCCGTGTCGAGACTGAGAAGTCGGCGTCCCAAGCGTTGGAGGAGAGGAGGACTGACCAAGGTGGGGACGAAGGATCGTTACGCCTTCCACATCGAGGCGACGAACGTGTCTGGCTTCGTCGATCTCTTCAAGAACGGTTCCTCGTTCGGGAGGTTCAGGCTCGTGGACGAAGTTCTCTCGCCGGGCGTGGTCGGTGACCTTTCCGCGATCGATTGTCGCTTCGATTGGGGAGCGATGGACGAGACGGTCGAGTCCTCCCGAAGGTGAAGAAGGAAGGCACGCATGCCGTGTTCTCGAAGAAGGAGTCGATTGCCACGGAGCTGTTCTTCATCACGTCGGCCAAGGTGACGCTGCAATCCGGCGCCGCTCCGAAGGACAAGCTGTCGCTGCGAGCGACGGTCGGGGGAGACGTGTCGCCCGACACGGCCACCACATCGATTCTCATCGGGCCGTTCGTCCTGGACGTTCTTCCGTCCGCGTGGGCCTGCGTGGGCCCGCGTGGGCCAAGGACGCGAAGAACGGGACGTACACGTACCTCGACACGACGGCCGGAAGGTGTCCGTGGTCTTGAACGTCGAGCAGTCCGATCTGTCCGTGACGGGAAGCTTCCTCGATCTCACCGGGTTCGCGAATCCGCTGGTGGTCGAGCTCCGAAACGGCGCCTACCACGAGCGCGTCGAGATCCACCTGAAAGCGAAGCCAGGTCCGAACGGCAAGAGCACGTTCTCCTACTGAACCGCCTGCGGTCGGCCTGGGAGCGACGGCGAGTCGCGCGGCGGACGGGCGTGGTTCGCCGATGACGATCCCCGCCCGCGGCGTCACTTGTCCGCGATGTCCTCCCGCCCATAACGGCGATCCCCTTCGAACTCGTCGAGCTCCAGATCGAGGTCGAGGTCGTCGTCCTTCGACTTCGGATCCTGGGCGCGCACGATCCGCAGCAACGGATCCTGCGATTTCGAGTCGCGCGGGGTCTTGGACTCGCCTCCACTGTTCTCTCGGCCCGGTCGGGTCATCTCATCTCTCCTGTCCCGTGAATCCTTCCTTCAATCGCTCACCGTCGTCGGCCTCCTCGAGGTCGAGGTCGAGGTCATCCTCGGCGGCCGCGTCGGCGTCGTCGGCCGCTTCGAGCGGCTCCTCGTGCTCGCACGGCGTCGGGTCTCGTTTGGTGCCGTTCAAGTGCATGCCTCCTGCCGTCGTGGAGCGGGCGTCGTCGCTTCGATCAAGCCCTTCGCGAAGAGCGAGCGCAGGAACGACAACAGCTTGTCGCGGTGTCGCTCCGGGCGCTGCGAGAGGAGTTCCTCGACCGTCGTGCGACCGTCGAGCTCCGCGAGGATCCGCGCCGCGTCGGCGCCGACCCTCAGGAAGTCCGACGTTCGGCCACGGTACGCGAACCACGTCGGGCGCGGCGGCGCGTCGGGGATCCGTCCCGAGAGCTGCTCGATCATCTCCGCCTTGAACGCCCCGGATTGATAGCGCGGACGCAGCGTCCGATCTTCGGCGTCGATGAGGCGTGCCGTCACGTCCGTCAGGTCGAACGGGAGCTGCAGCACCTGCACGCCGCCGGCCCGGCGCGGCGCGGACGCCTCGATGCGGTCGGGGATCGGGTTCGCGATCCGCGCGCGGTTCCTGCCGCGGAAGACGTCCAGCGAGCCCTCGTGGTCGAGGTAGAGGAAATGGTGGCTCTTCAACTCGAACAGCCACAGGTTGTCTCCCATGAAGAGGGGGAGCTCGTTCCGTACGACCTCCATGAACTCGAAGAAGATCTCGCGCGCGCTCGCCCGGTCCATGCCGACCCCGCTTTCGTGGTCGTAGTAGACCTGGTAGTCCTTCGTGTCGTCGGCGAGGACGCGCGTGATCTGGAACCGCGCGGGGTCGTGGTAGACGGTCGACAGGAGGTCGATGTAGAAGATCCGGAGCGACACCTCCTGGATGTTCTTCTGGTGCGCGCGGATCCACGCCAGCGTCGACCGCGCCTCCTCCTCGGTCTCGGTCGGGAACCCGATCATCGTGTAGAGGACGACCGCGATCCCCGCGTTCGAGACGTTCTCGATGATGCTGCCCGCCTCCGCGATCGCGGTCCCCTTGTCCATCAGGTCCAGGACGCGCTGGGACGCCGACTCGAATCCGAACGCGATGCGGCGGCAACCGGACGCGTGGAGGTCGCGGCAGAGCTCTTCGGTGTAGAGGTTCCGCTCGAGTCGCGCGTCGGTCCACCAGCGGATGTCGAGGCCGCGCGACCGGAGGGCGTCCGGCAGCGCGCGGAACAGCACCGGCGGCATGTCCTCGACGACGAAGTAGACGTAGCTCGAGCCGTAGCGCGTCGTCACCGTCTCGATGTCGTCGAGGATCCGCTGCACGTTGCGTTGGCGATAGCCCGGCCCGATCACTTTGTAGAGCGTGCAGAAGACGCACTTCTCGTAGTAGCACCCGCGCGTGATCGCGAGCGGGAGCGCGACGTGCGGCGAGAAGTAGCGATCGAGCGGAATCCCGTCGAAGTCGGGCGTCGGAAGCGAGTCGATCGGAAGGGGCTCGACGGTCCGGTTCGTCACGACCTTGCCGCCTTCGCGGTGGATCACGTTGCCGACGTCGTCGATCGGCCGGCCGTCGCGGACGCACTGCGCGATTCCGAGGAGAGGACCCTCTCCTTCGAGCATGACCAGCGAATCGATGACGTCGAACACGCGGCCGGACCGGGCGACCTTCGGGCCGGCGTAGGCGAGGAGCCCGCCGCCGACCGTGACGTGGACGCCGGGGAGCACCTCTTTCACCATCCGGGCGAGGGTCAGGGCCGGGATGATCATCGTGCCGTACGTGATCGAGATGCCGAGCAGATCCGGTTTCAAGTCCACGATGCGCGGAATCGTCCGCTCGCGATAGAACTCGACGTACGGGTTCTCGCGCTCGTCGCCGATCGCGGCCAGGACCTCGGCCTCGCGCTCGATCGAGTAGCGCATCGAGAAGGAGTTCGGCGAGAGTACGGTCGGGTACCACTCCGCGGAGACCAGCTTGAACGCGCGGTCGAGCCGCTTCACCGCGCGGATGTACTCGTCGTAGTCGTAGAACCGTTCCGGGTCACGCAGGACCGAGATCGCGTCCTCGATGCCGTGGACGACCGAATCGGCCGCGAGCGCGGCGTCGGCGAGCGTCTTGAAGCGGTCCATGCCCGGGAGGTCGAGCGGCTGATCGTCGCGGATTTCCGCCAGGCGACGCGACACGACGTCCTGCGAACGAGCGAGCCGCGCCGGAGAGAGGAAGTAGTCGAGCGAGTCGAGGTTGACGTCCCACTGGTGCGTGTCCGCGAAGCCGTTCTGCTTCAGCCACGCAGTGAGCGACGGGAGCGCGAGGTAGGGCTGGGTGAAATGGGCCTGCGGCGGGAAGACGAGCAACGTGCGCATCGGCGGGCTCCCGTAGGATGACGCTCGCATCATACGGCTTTGGAAAAACGGAAGTCATCGACGGCATGGACCTTCTGCTCTCGCGAAAGACGGTGGTGATCACGGGGGCGAGCGGCGGGATCGGACGCGCCCTCGCGCGCGCGTTCGCGGACGAGGGCGCGAGCCTCGTGCTCGTCGCCCATCGGAACGGAGCCGCTCTCGCGGACTGGTGCCGGGAGCAGGAGATCGATGATCGCGCGTGGACGACGTCGGTCGACGTGACCGACGCCGACGCGGTCGCCGCCCTGTTCGACGCCGTGGTCGATCGATGCGGTCGCGTCGACGCGGCCGTCGTCAACGCCGGCATTTGGCCGGCCGAGGCGGCGCCGCTCGACCTCATGGAACCGGCGCGGATCCGCCGCGTCCTCGACGTGAACCTCGCTGGCGCGGTCTTCACCGCGCGCGGTTTCCTTCGGGCCCTGCGCCGGACCGGCCCGCGCGCGGACGGCCACGGTGCGAGCGTCACCCTCGTCGGCTCGACGGCAGGACGCTTCGGCGAGGCCGGTCACGTCGAGTACGCGACCAGCAAGGCGGGGCTGAAGGGCCTCCTGCTCTCGCTGAAGAACGAGATCGTCGGGCTCGACCCCGGCGGCCGCGCGAACCTCGTCGAGCCCGGCTGGACGGTCACGGAGCTGACGCGTTCGACGCTGGACGACACCGACGCCCTGCGGCGCGTCGTCGCCACGATGCCGTTGCAACAGATCGCGACGGCCGAAGACGTCGCCCGCGTCGTCGTGGCGTTGACGTCGCCCGCGATCGCGCGCCACGTGAGTGGCGAGACCATCACCGTGGCGGGGGGGATGGAGGGGCGGCTGCTGGTGCATCCGGACGACGTCGATCCGGACGCGGTGCGGGCGCGGGCATAGCGGGCCCTTTGGTTCAGGGCTCGCGCAGGATCTCCAGCAGCCTCGCCCCGAACCGTTCCACCTTCGTCGGCCCGATGCCGTTCACCTCGAGCAGGTCCGCCTCGGTGCGCGGCTTGGTCGCGGCGAGCTCGAACAGCGTGCGGTCGTGGAAGATGACGTACGGAGGCATGCCCGCGGCCTGGGCCTCGACGCGGCGCCACTCGCGGAGGCGTTGGACGAGCGTAGGGTCGGCGGACGCGGCCAGCTCGGGTCGATCGGCGGCCGGTCGGGCCGGTGGTGCCGGGGGCTGAGCGTCGAAGCAGGCGAGCTCGACGATCTCTTCGCCGGCGAGGACGCGCCGGCCCGCCGCGGTGATCGAGATCACGGGGTACTCGCCGGCCTCGGCGCGCAGGAGCTCCTTCGCGGCGCACTCGTTCAGCAATGCGTCCAGAAACGTCGTCCGCCGGTCCGCGAGCGCGCCGTAGCTCGGATGCCGGTCGAGGCCGGCCGTGACGACGTCCTTCGCCTTCGATCCGGCGAGCGTGAGCACGAGCTTCTTGCGGCCGTAGCGTCCGTCGAGCGTACGAACGAGCTCGAGCAGCGTTCGCACGGCCGTGAGCTCGTCGCCCGTCACCTCGCGGCGACGAGACTCGCGCAGGCAGCCCCCGCAGCGCCCGCAGGCGGGGAACGCGCCGTCGCCGGCGAAGTAGTCGACGAGGAACGCGCGCCGGCAGCCGGCGCGCTCCGCGTAGTCGAGCACGAGCTGCAGCCGCGCGTACTCCCGCTCCGCGCGCAGTCGCATCAGGCCGAAGTCGAGCTCGGCGTCGGCGACGAACCGGACGACGCGGCGGCCGTCGCGATCGAGACCGCGTGCCGCAACGCCGTGCTCGGCGAGGATCCTCAGTGCCGAGTCCACGAGGCGCGCGTGCACGTTCGCATCGGTGAGCCGCACGACGTCGTCTTCCGCGAACGTCGTCTCGGGACCGGCGCGGCGCAGCAGGTTCAGCGCACCGAGCACGACCGGCGGGGGCGGATACGCGGTCTCGATGAAGAAGCGCTGCAGCCGCGCGTCCGACTTCTGGTAGAGGAGCACGCAGCGGGCCGGCTCCCCATCCCGGCCGGCGCGGCCCGCCTCCTGCGTGTACGCTTCCACCGACCCGGGAAGGTCGTGGTGGACCACGAACCGCAGGTCGGCGCGATCGATACCCATGCCGAACGCGTTCGTCGCGACGACGACCGACAGCGTGCCGTCCGCGAACCGTTCGTGGACCGCGGCGCGGTCGGAGTCGGTCAACCCCGCGTGGTAGAACCCGACTCGATGGCCCGCGCGCCGGAGCTTCATCGTCAGCTCCTCGACGTTCTTGCGCGTCGCCGCGTACACGAGTCCGGTCCCCCCGCGTTCGATCTCGGCCTGCACGTGCTCGAGCTTCCCTTCCTTCGAGGCCACGTCGGTCACCACGAAGTCGAGGTTCGGACGCTCGAACCCCTCGACGATCACGACCGGGTGATCGAGGCCGAGGTTCTCGACGACGTGGCGGCGGACCTCGGGCGTCGCGGTCGCGGTGAGGGCGACGATTGGTGGCCGCCCGACGCGCGCGGCCGCGTCCTTCAGACGCAGGTAATCGGGCCGGAAGTCGTGCCCCCACTCGCTGATGCAGTGCGCCTCGTCGACCGCGAACAACCCCGGGCGGAACCCGTCGAGAGCGTCGAGGAACCGCTGGGATCGGAACCGTTCCGGCGCCACGAAGAGCAGCCGGATCCGCGCGTCACGGAACGCCTCGACCACGCGGAGCTGCTCGGACGGCAGCATGGTGGAGTTCACGTACGCGGCCGGGATCTCGCGCGCGCGCAACGCGTCGACCTGGTCTTTCATCAGCGCGATGAGCGGCGACACGACGAGGACGGGGCGGTCGAGGAGGAGCGCGGGAAGGACGTACCCCATGGATTTGCCGCCGCCGGTCGGCATGACCGCGAGGACGTCGCGACCGCTCAGCGCCGCATGGATGATCTCGGCCTGCCCCGCGCGAAACCGGGAGAACCCGAAGCGCCGCTTCAGGACGTCGCGCGCCGATAGTTCGATCATTGCGTCCACGCTGCGCGTTCTCCCGTCTGCGCGCCCGTCGTTCAAGAAGATTCGAGGATTTCGTCCTGCGTCTAGGAGTGTGTCCGAGTATTCGCGCGGCATTCGACCGGCTGCGAAGCCCGGTGGACGTCGTCGCTCGTCGTCACCGTATCTTCTCCTGATATGGATCCTCCTCGCTCCTCGCCACCGGGCTTCTCGCTCGGTCTCGGTGCTCACGCGAATACTCGGACACACTCCT
>CAZYQW010000103.1:0-15935 GCA_964649825.1 uncultured Phycisphaeraceae bacterium
CCCTTAGGGTTCGCGCAAGAAGAACTTCGCATCCACGCGCAGCAATCGCCGCCGAGGGCAAGGCGCGACGACGAAGCGTATTGGTGGATACGCTGAGGAGGAGCAACGCAGCCATCGGCGGCGAGGGCAAGCGAGATGCGACGTTCTTCTTGCGCGGGCCCTTACCCGCCGATGCTGAACTTCAGCACCAGCGTTCCTCCCGGCATCGGCGGCCAGGCCGCCCAATGCGTGAGGCCGCTGTTCGCCCCGTAGGGAACGGCGGGCTGTCCGATCGTGATCTTCAGGCCGTTCGACGCCTGCAAGGGATCTTGCGGGAAGATGGACTCGTTCAGCATCAGCACCTGCGAGTAGACCGTCACCCCGTTCAGGGACGCGTCGTTCGGAATGGGGAACGACGGCACGGTCTCGATCGTGACCGGCCAGAACAACAGCGGCTTCACGTAGAGCAGGTCGCCCGGCCCGACCGACTTGTTGTCGATCTCGTTGCCGAGGAAGAGGTAGCACTCGGCGACCGCGATCACGACGGTGCAGGTCGCCTCGAGGCACGTCGTGTCGACCGCGCGGAACTGGACGATGTGGTTGCCGACGGCGCCGTTGCTCGGTGTCCACTGGAACGTGACGCCGATGGGATTGCCGGACTGCGGGAGCGCCGGCACCGTCGTCGCGCCGGCCGGAAGCCCGTTCACGGACACGACCACGAAGTCACCCGGGTCGACGTCCTGCGCGGTCAGCGAGAACGTGACCGGAATGCCGACCGACGCTGCCACCGTCGTCCCGCACACGGGGCCGGTGATCGTGGGAGCGGTCAGCCGCACGCCGTGCACGTTGTTCGTCTCGTCGCACTCGTTCGCCAGTCCGGTCAACCCGCCGGCGTCGTCCGCGCTCGCGTACGCCTCGGCCGGCACCGCGGCGAGGCCGGAGAGGACGACGTCCTCGTACGTGCCGGGGACGAGCGCGATCGTCGTGAACGCGACGCCGAGCAGCGCGCCCGCGACGTTCGGATCGCCGTCATAGAACGCGACGGGCGATCCGGCCGCGACGAGGACGCTCCCGCCGTTCCCGATGCGGGCCTGGATCGTCACGTTCGGGGTCGTCGACGTGACCTTGACGTGCGACGCGGTGAGGTCCGGCGCCGAGAGAGGGGACTGTCCGAACAGGAGGTTCTGGCGGTAGTTGTTCAGCGGGTCGGCGATCGGCGTCAACCAGTTGTTCGCCTCCACGGCCGGGATCGAACCGTCGTCCGCGACGTTCGTGATGTGGTAGGTGTGCTGGTTCCAGATCGGCCGCGTCGGTACCCAGCTATCGGACAGGCTGCCGAAGGCGAACACGCCTCGTTGTGGTCCGAAGCCGCAGTTGTTGTTCGCGACCGCGACGATCTCGGCGTTGCCGTCCATGTCGACGTCGGCGACGAGCACGTACTCGTGCCACGTGCAGGAGCTCATCGGCGTCTGGAACAGCACGATGCCGGTCGCTCCCTCGTAGATGCGCAGGAAGAGCTCGTCGCGGTAGACGACCTCGGCCGCGCCGTCGCCGTCGAAGTCGAACACGGACGATCCGGTGCGGTTGGAGCTGCCGTCCTGCGTCGGGGAGGACCACTTCAACGCCAGGTTGGCTTCGTACACCGCGTACGACGAGGCGCCCGCGACGCCGATCTCGCGAGCGACGTCGGCGTCGTAGTTCGCCACCGTCGGCGGTCCGCCGGCGCCGCCGCCGGGGATCGCAACGGGCGGCACGAGCAGCGTTCCGTCGTGATCGAGGATCCGTATCGTCCCGCCCGACACGAGCACGATCTCCGCGAATGGATCGGCATCGAAGTTGGCGATCGCGTTGTACCCATCGGGCTGGGTGGATGCGATCCACTGGATGGTGCCGTCGGCGTTGTAGGCGGTGTTTCCCGCGATCACCTCCGGCGACCCGTCGAGATCGATGTCCGCCACGCACGAGAGCGGACCGGTGCTGCCTTGTTGGCCGAGTCCACCGGTTCCGGTCCAGAGCAGGTTGCCCGCGGCGTCGAGGGCCTGACGTCCGATGACGATCTCCGGGCTGCCGTCGCCGTCGAGGTCGGCGATCGACGGCGCGCCCCAGTTGATCCCCTCGAGCGGCCCGCTTCGCCACTTGAACGTGCCGTCGTGCTCGAACACGATCAGCCGCGCGCCGGTGTCGTCGCACGCGACGATCTCCGGCATGCCGTCCTGGTCGACGTCGCCAGTGGCGATCGAGCTCGCGGTGTTCACGCGCAGCGTCGGGTCGGTCACGGTGAACACCTCGGCGCCGGTCGCTCCGTTCAGGGCGCGGAGGAAGCCGATCTCGACCTGACCGCCGCCGGTCGACGCGGTCGACGCGAACACGACCTCCGGGATCGTGTCTCCGTTCAGGTCGACGACGCTGGGCGTCATCATCACGTTCAGCGCGTTCGGCTCGGTGGAGCTCGACGTCCACGACCACTCGAGCACGGGATCGATCATGCCGGGTACCGGCAGCAGCAGGCAGTCGAGGCCGGTGTTGAAGACGTTGTTGGACTCGTCCGATTCGGGGATGACGCCGCCCGCGTCGACGACGGCGTGGATGCGGTTGTCGCGGAACGCGATCATCCCCGAGACGGGGATCATCGACGTGGTCGACGCTCCGCCCCCGAGCCCCGGAACCGACGTCGAGCCGAGCACGACGTCGGTCCCGGCGTCGAGCGTGTCGTTCAGGTTGACGTCCTCGAACACGACGACGTCGAACGCGGCGACGGCCGGCGATGCCCCGGCGTTTCGGGTCGTGACGCCGACGGTCCCGCCGACGGCGAGCGTCTGGTCATCGGCGATGACGCCCGACGTATCGATTGCGTCGACGAGCAGGTCGACCTGGGCCGATCCCGGCGCGGTGGCCGCGAGGAAGAAAACGACGGTGAGCGCGCAGCGCGAGCTCGCACGATGTGTCTGCATGGTCTCCTCCACTTACGCCGCGACGATCGCGTGCACCCCCGTCACGTCGAGGGTGCTCGGGCGACCCGCCTGCGACGGCTCCATTGTAGTTTCGGTCCGTGCGTCCGGATAGACGGCGCTTGGCGGGCGAGCGACGGCTCACGCGCGTCTTTCGCGTGCGGACACGCGAAAGACGGCCGGGTACGACCATCGCGGACACGAAGGTGCTGAGTTCCTCGACGTCTGGAGTCCTGTAGCGGTCGACCATGCCACAACGGACGTCGATGGGAACGACGCCCTTCCCGCCATCGTCGGGCTGGTAGTAGCTCCGCTCGATCGTGACCGGGCCGAACGCGGTGAGCCGGTTCTTGCGCGACGGCATCTTGAAGGGGTGCTCCTTGCCATCATGCTCGATGACCGGCCGCGTCTCATCGAGTTCGGTGATCGTGGAGACGAGCGCATCGCGGCCGGCCTGGTGAACGACATTCTTCAAGTCGGCGATGAACTGCATGAAACTCGGCAGCGAGCCCCTCATCTTCTGCATCCGCAATCGCGGTGAGACCACGGGCCGGAGGTTTTCGCAAAGAGCGCACACGACGTCGTCTAGGATCACGTTCGCATTCATGGGCGGGTTGCATCGTGTGCAACTTCCAGTGTCACGTACAAAACTTGGACTTACGCTGGGAATCAGTTCTGGCGGCAGAGCCGTTTCCATTTGGGTCCGCGGCGTTTCAGAGCGGATTCCCATGGACGGCCTCAGCTGCTCGGAGCTGTCTGGCCACGCGGCGTCCATGACAATGACCGTCGTCGCGAACGTGACGTACCCTATTGTCGCTGTCGTCCTTCAGAGCGCCACGGGAACTGCCCGGAAAACCCCGGTGGCCGTGATCCGGTACGTGGAGTGGGACTTGCACCCGTTGCATCGTTCTTGTGCCGTAGACTCTTGTCGAGTTCGAATCAGCGGCCCTACGAAGCGGTCCGCCCTGACGTTTGCATATCGACATTTTGGACGTGCACTGGGAGTTGCACCAAGAGCATCGCTCCTGCGCCGGCGGCGGCCAACAGTGTGCCGTCCTTGCTGAACGCCACGGAGAGCACGCGGTCGCTCATGCCCCGACACGTCGAACGGACGCGAGGCCGATCGAGGTCCCATACCCGGATGCTCCCGCTGTTGCATCCGACCGCGAGTTGCAGTTCGCGCGCTCCTTCGCCGCCGAAGTCGCTCGCGAGCGGATTCGCCCCGAAGGCCAACCGGCAGGCTCTACAATCCGGCGGATCGAAAGGCCGACGCATCAACAGTGGAGGTGGCGATGCGACACGGGCAACTTGTAATGGCGTCCTTGGTTTGGGTCGGGTTCGCTTCGATCGCGCATGGAGGTGAGACGATCGCCATTAGCGTGGACTCGAACGGGGTCTACGGAAACTCCACGAGCGGTGTGACCACAGTGGGTGGGCTCATGGATGGCGTCTCGATGTCGGCCGACGGCTGGTACGTCGCATTCGTCAGCGGGGCCACCAACCTCGTCGCGAACGACACCAACGGCAGCTGGGACATCTTCGTGCGCGATGTCGTGAACGGGACGACCACGCGCGTGAGCGTGAGTTCGGCGGGCCTCGAAGGAAACGGCGCCTCGTACGCGCCCGCCATCTCCGCTGATGGTCGATTCGTCGCCTTCACCAGCTGGGCGTCGAACCTTGTCACCACGGACCTTGACACCAGTTGGGATGTCTTCGTCCACGATCGACTCACCGGGCAGACGAAGCTCGTTTCGACCCCGACCGTCGGAGGGGTCAACGACACGCGTGGTGCACCGGCGATCTCGGGCGATGGCTCACGGGTCGCGTTCATCACCAACGAAAGCCTCGCCGCGAACGACGTGGGCCTCTCTTGGGACGTGTACGTCGTCACGTTGCCCGCGATGACGTACACGCTGGTGACCCTCGGAGTGAACGGAACCGCGGTGGGTCAGCTGGTCGAATCGTGTGCAATCTCCGCTGACGGTCGATTCGTCGCCTTCGAGAGCCTGTCCGGGTCGATCGTCCCCGGTGACACGAACAACAGGCGAGATGTTTTCGTCCGCGATCTTCTCAACGGCACCACCGAACGGGTGAGTCTGACGGACACCGGCGGGCAGGCCAACAACGACTCCTACGAACCCAGCATCTCCGCAGACGGGCGACGGATCGCGTTCTGGTCGTTCGCGTCGAATCTCGTCACGGGGGACACGAACGGTGACGTCGACACGTTCGTTCGTGATCGCCTGACCGGCACGACGATCCGCGCGTCGAGGGCGGCCGACGGCCAGCAGATACCGCCTGGCCCCGGCGGCGGACACGAAGGTCCCGCGCTGTCCGGTGACGGCCGGTTCGTCGCGTTCAACAGCCGTTGGGCGGTGCCAGACGTTCCGCCCGGCTTCAGCTATCAGCAGACCTACGTTCGCGACCTCCTTCTCGACACGATCGCTGTGGTCAGTACCAACTCCGGCGGAATGACCGGCGATTCGGGCCTCAGCTTTCAGGGGCGGTCGTCACTGTCGTATGACGGTCGCTACGTCGCGTTCACGAACTCCTCAGGGAACCTCGCTCCCGGGGATTCCGGGAATCAGGATGTCTTCCGGCGCGACTCCTCCTGCGGCGGCTCGGCGACGGCCTACGGCAACGGGTGTCCGGGGTCGAATTCCCTGACACCGGTCCTGCTCGTCGCAGGCTGTCCGAGTCCCGGGCAATGGCTCACGTTGGCGGTGTCGAAGGGCAAACCGGGCGGCAGCGCGTCCCTCCTCCTCGGGACGGGCACCGCGTCCCTGCCGACGCAGAATGGGTGCAACCTGCTTGTCTCGCCGCTCCTGCCGTTCGTGATTCCGCTCCCGCTGAGCACAGGTGGCGTATTCCCCGGCTCCGTGTACGTGCCGGCGCTTCTGCCCGCGTCCGCGCCCGCGACAACGATCTACCTGCAAGCGTTTCTGCCAGACGCGGGAGTCCCCCAGGGGTATTCGAACACGAACGGCGTGATGCTTACGATCGGCTGAATCGCGCCTGCGGCAGGTATGGTCCGCAAGGAAAGCCGACGCGAATCACGGGCACTGTCCCGTCCGGGGGAAACGTGGCTTGGCCAATAGGAACCGCCCCGGACCGCGGGTCGCCCGAGTTCTCCGGCAGCCGTTCGCGGAGCCGCTGAATCGCGCGCACGTACCGGACCGCGGCGGCGTTCTCGGTGATCAGCTGTACGCCGCTGCCATCGCCTATCTGCTCCTGGCCATACACTTCGGCACCAACCCCGACGGGCGGCCTCCCGTCAGCCTCAGTCAGATGCAACGCCTCGCCGACCTTGTGTACGAGGAGATCATCCTCGCCGCCTCGTCCACGAATCACCGGCAGGCGCTTCCGCCGAGAAGATCCGTTGCTCTTCCAGAGGATCGCGGAGGAAGAGGCCAGCGAGACGGAGGACACCGATGAGTGAGGTGAGAATCACGCACGAGCATCTCGAGCGGACCGCGTTCGTCTACATCCGGCAATCGACCCTCTTCCAGGTCCGCCACAATCTCGAGAGCCAGCGGGCCAGTACGATCTCCGGCGCTACGCGCAGCATCTCGGCTTCCGGGCCGAGGTCATCGACGACGACCACGGACGTTCGTGCGCGGGGACGCAGGAGCGCCCGGGCTTCGACCGGGTCGTAGCGGCTGTCTGCCAGGGGCAGGCCGGTGCCGTGTTCGCCGTGGAGGCCTCGCGGCTTGCCCGCAACAACCGCGACTGGCACCACCTCATCGACCTCTGCGCACTGACCGAGACGCTCGTCATCGATCACGACGGCGTCTACAGCCCGCGCCTGGTGAACGATCGAATGATGCCGCCGCCCGGCTGCTCGAACTCGGCGACGCCCTCGGCGGCGAAAGGCGCCATGGGCGGTGTCACATCGACGAAGACGGGGGGCATCGGAGAGAGGCGCCTCGTCGGTCGGCAGCTTGCGGCGCAGCGCATCGGGGTCGAGGCGAAGGGCCTCGGCGGTGCGCTCCACGCCGTCGGTGAGAGCGACATCTACGGCTTCCTGCCAGAACCGGTCGGGGATGCGGCCGCGGCGGCGCGTGCGGCGCCAGCACTCGAGGTTTGCGCAGGCGCGGGCGAGCGTAGCGGGGAGGGAGCGGGGTGACTGGGCCATGTTGGCCTCCTTGCCTGGTATGGCTCGGAGGGTAGGGCGGCGGGCCGGGTCATGCATGGACGCTTGCCGGAAGGACACGAAAGACGCACCGCCTGGACTCGGCGAGGAGGTGCTCGGTCCGCTCGACCGACGCGTCCGGTCCGAGCGACTCCCGAAACAGCTCGAGCTCGCCGTCGCAGAGCCCCTGGCAGGCGCGCGCGGCGACGCAGATCGGACAGTGGTTCTCGATCAAGAGGAACCCGCCGCGACCGTCCTTTCGCCACTCGGCCATGTAGCCTTCATCGGATCGCAGGCGCGCGAGGGCTGCGACGCGCCGCGACAGCGGGGCGGCGGCGGGCAGGCGCTCGCGGTACCGAGCGAGCTGCTCGCGCGTGCGCCGGCGGACGAGCCGCGCCAGACCGTCGTCGCCGAAGGTCTCGCGGATGCCGTCGAGGAGACCGACGGTGAGCTCGCCGTAGCTCTGAGGGAACCGCCCGTTCCCCGCCTCCGTCAGCGTCCAGACCTGGACGGGTCGACCGACCGGACGGCGCTCGTCGGTCGCGTCGACCCAGCCGGCGTCTCGCAGCTTCGCCAGGTGTTGGCGCACGCCCATCGGGGTGAGGTCGAGGCGACGGGCGAGCGCGGCCGTGGTCTGCCGGCCCTTCGTCTTCAGCAGGTACAGGATGCGCTCGCGGTTGTCGGTCGTCGAATCGGGCGGCATGGCCGGATCGTGATCGGATCCGTGGACTTTTGCAACGAGCGGCTTGCGAAAGATCGGACTCGGCCCTACGTTTAGCAAGCGTTTGCTTGTGAAAGCAACGTGGAACGGAGGACGCGATGGCGGCGAGCTGGCACGAGGTGGCCGCGGCGGAACGGGTCGAGCCGGGCGCGATGCGGACGTTCAAGCACGGCCGGCACCAGCTCGTGGTCGGCCGCACCGGCGAAGGGGATTGGTTCGCGCTCGACAATCGTTGTCCGCACGAGGGATACCCGCTCGCGACGGGCTTCTTGAAGGAGTGCCGCCTCACGTGCGCCTGGCACAATTGGAAGTTCGACGTCCGCGACGGATCCTGCGTCGTCGGCGGCGAGCCGGTCCGGTCGTACTCCGTGCGCGTCCAAGGCGGCCGGGTCGAGGTCGACCTGAGCGATCCGGATCCGGGCGAGCACGTGCCGCGCCTCTTCGGCAGCCTGCTCGAGGCGCTGTTCGAGCACGATCTGGCGCGCTCGATCCGCGACTCGATCCGGCTGCTCGCGGCGGGGGTGCCGCTCTCCCGACTGCTCGCCGAGGTCGCCGTCGACGACGCGCGGCGCGGCGAGTACGGGAGCACGCACGCGCTGCCGCTCGCCGCGGACGCGTGCCGACTCGCCGCGGACTTCGACGGCGTCGCCGCGGTGCGCGTCGTGGCACCGGTGCTCGAGATGACCGGGGAGTCGAACCAGCGGCTGCGCCCGCGGCCGGCCGCACCGGCGGTCGCGGCGGCGGGGGACGTCGGCGACGCGATCCGGCGCGCGGTCGAGGACGAGGACGCGGCCCTGGCCGAGGGGCGGCTGCGCGGCGCGATCGAGGCGGGTGCCGATCGATCGACCATCGAGACGTGGCTCTACGCGATCATCGCGGACCATTTCACGGACTTCGGGCATCAGCTCATCTACCTCGTCAAGGCGCAGGAACTGCTCGATCGGGCCGGTGGGACGTACGCACCGGAGATCCACGCGGGGATCCTGTTCGGCACGGTGTTTGGAACGCGGGAAGACACGCTGCCGTACTTCCGTCCGTACGTAAAGCGCTGGAGCGCGGTCGAGGAGGAGCTGCTCGGCCGCCGCGCGCGGCCCGGCGCCCCATCGCAGACGAACCCGTCGGGGGAGCTCTGGCGCGCGGCGCTCGACGGAACCGTGGATCAGGCGTGCGACGCGTTGATCGACGCGCTCCGCGGCGGCGCGCGCTCGATCGACGTCGCGCGCGACCTGGTCGTCGCGGCGTCCCATCGGCTGCTCCGATTCGACCCGGCCCATGACTCCAGCCGCGACGTCGCGGAGAACTGGCTTTGGGCGACGCACCGCTTGACGTTCGCGTCCGCCGCCCGCAACGCGGTGGCTCGGTTCGACGATCCGCGCGCGATCCGCTTCCTGTTCCAGGCGCTCGTCTTCATCCACACCGGCCGTCCCATGGACGTCCCCTCGAGCGCGCGGCCGGCTCCAGATCATTTGGATGATCCGGATGATCCGGATCATCCGGATCGAGTGGATCCCGCGCCGGGCGACGCCGGCGTCGACGCCGTGTTGGCCGCGATCCGTGAACGGCGTGCCGCGGACGCGGTGCGAAACGCGGCCGCCGTCCTCGCGCGCGGCGACGGCGCGAGCTTGACCACCGCGTTGGCCCGAGCGGCGCTCGAGGCCCCGTTCGTGCGACCGATCGTCGTCGCGCACGCGATCAAGACGACGCTCGCCGCGATCGAGGAGTGGACGGAGCTCGAGGGCCACGCGGAGCGGGCGGCACCGATCCTCGCCGCCGCCCGCTTCCTGGCCTCGCCGATCGAGGAGCGGCGCGTCCCCGGCCTCGTCGAGAGCTCGCTTCGCTTCGTGCTCGACGGCGTGGTGCCGCGGAAGCTGACCCAGTAGCGCCGGCTAGGAGTGTGTCCGACCACTCGGCTGTCGCGCGCAGATCCCGCGCTCCGAGCAAGACGAGAACGTGCCGTTGGTTTCATCCGGTGATGGAACGCGGAGCGCGAAGTTCGACTTCGAATGCGGTCAGGTGGCGTCGGCAGGGCCAAGCGTTCGCCTTCATCTTCGACCCGTCCAACGCGACGTGGCCGAGCTTCACCAGACCGGCGGCCACGGTCATCCTCGTCCACCCAGTCGTGAAGGCTGGGCGGCAGAAGAAGACTCTGGCTCTGGTCGTACGGCCGGAACGTCTTCTGGTGCTTTCGCTCGCTCATGCCGCTTCGATCGATCGAGTCGTCTTCAGGTTCGGCGCGAATCTGGAATACCGGCGAAAGCCCGCGCGGTACTCCCCGACGATTCATGAGAGCGCGCAGCGCCACCTTGTTGTTCTTCTCTCTTCTTTCAACCCCCTGAGCCCACGCACGCATCGTGGCCCCAGGCGGGCGGAGCGGGTCGATCGGGCCGCGCCGAGCGAGTTCCGCAGCGAGCCGCCCACGCACCACCCCACCAAAGCTCCCCACCGCAACCCCTTCGCCCCACCCCGAGCGAGGACTGTCCGAGCGAACGCGGCCCGATCGACCCGCTCCGCCCGCCCGACCCCGTCAGCGCCGGCCGCCGGCGCGGTCGCTACGGGATGCCCTTCACGAACCCGCCGTCGACGGCGAGGGTGGTGCCGGTGACGTAGGACGCTCGCTCCGAGCAGAGCCACGCCACCGTGTCGCCGAGCTCCTCGGGCCGGCCCATGCGTCCCGCCGGGATCTGCGCGGTCCAGCGCGACGTGATCTCGTCCTCCGTCACGCCCGCCTTCTTCGCGAGGGCGGCGGCCAGGTCGATGGTGCGATCGGTGGCGGTGAACCCGGGAAGGACGACGTTCACGGTCACTCCGTCCTTCGCCACCTGGGCCGCGACCGACTTCGCGAACCCGAGCACGGCGGCGCGCGTGGCGTTCGAGAGGATCAGCCCATCGAGCGGCTGCCGGGCCGAAACGCTGGCGACGTGCACGATGCGACCGAAGCCTTGCCGGCGCATCGCCGGCAGGAACTCGTGGAAGAGACGCACCGCGAACAGGAAGCAGAGCTCGAGCGCGGCCCCGTACTGATCGATCGTGACGTCGTCGTACGTGCCGGCCGGCGGCCCGCCGGCGTTGGTGACGAGGATCGACGGGTCGCCGCATGCGTCGCGAACCTGCGTCGCGAACGAGCGGATCGACGCGGGGTCGGTGACGTCGAGCCGCAGCGTCGTGACGTCGGCACGATCGACTTCTTCCCGCAGCCGGCTCGACGCGCTCTCGAGCTCCTTTTCGTCGCGGGCGCCGAGCACGACGCGCGCGCCCTCGCGCGCGAGCGACGTGGCCACCGCGAGACCGAGGCCGCGGCTCGCTCCGGTCACCACCGCGAGACGGCCATCGACGCCGAGATTCACCCGTCCTCCTGAGGAGGGGGCGGGACGGGCCGGTCGAGCGGATCGTCGGCCGTCTCGGCGCCGCTGCCCCGGGTCTCCTCTTCCGTCAGTTGCTCCAATCGGCGCGCGAACTCCTCGTAGCGAGGAGGGGAGACGCCGCCACCCTCGCGGAACGCGATCCTCGCGAGCGCGTACATCCCGGCGCGCTGCGCGCGCTCGCCGAGGCTCAGGTAGAGCGGTCCGACATCGATGTCGAAGCGCGCGACGTCCTCCTCCGTGAGCTCCTGGAGGACGCCGAGCGCGCCGTTCAGGTCGTTTCCCGCGATCTTGGCGCGGGCGAGCCGGTAGCGGAGCTCGGCTCGTTCGTCATCTTCGACGTCGAGCGCGAGGGCCGCGTCGTACGTCATGACCGCTTCGCCGTAACGGAGGTCGTCCTCCATCCGTTGCCCGTGCTGGAGCGCATCGGTCAATTCCTGGCGGCGGGACGATTCCGTGCGGTTCATCCAGAGGAACGCGGCCGCGGCGGCCGCGATCAGGACGAGGAGAAGCCATCGCATCGCAGTCATGTCGTGATTCTAGGGGCTCGCCCGCTCCAGTTCCCGTCCTGGGTGGAGCGAACTCCGGCCGGATTCTGCGTGAGAAAACCGGGTGGGGCGCGTCTCTGGGTCGGATCGGGTTGGTGTGGTGCCGGGCCGCGATTCGTCCAAACCCACATCGACGTCGATCCGTTGCAGCTTCCGATCCGCCGGATCCCTTAGACTGGGCCGAGTTTCGTGAAGCTCGAGGATCACGAGCGATGCGGGTTTCGCGGATCCACCGCAGCCGACGGCGTGTTCTTCGTACCACGAGCCGTAAGCAGAGCCCGAAACGGGCCCCACCGAGAGACTAGGACTCGGAAGGAGACAGGATGTTTGCACGGAGGAATCGACCGTCGGGAAGAGGGCTCGGAATCGTCGTGGCCGTCGCCGTCGCGATCACCGCGCCGGCCCTCGATGCGGGGAAGCTGAAGACCCACCGTGATCCGGTCCACAAGTTCTCGATCAAGGTCTTCGGGGACTGGGAGCAGGTGCCGACCGAGGTGGGGGACGAGTACGAGGTGATGAAGTACTACGAGCCGGGGAGCAAGGGCGATACGTTCCCGGCCGAGCTGAAGGTCGTCCGAGTCACCAAGGGCGACAACAGGTCTCCGATCACCGGAGTCAAGCGCGAGGACATCCCCGCCGACGTGCTGAAGCGGCTCGAGCGGGACGCTTTCGAGCGGACGCTCGGATCGCTCCGGCCCCACTACGACGGGACGCGGGCCGAGAAGGACAAGCTGAAGGGGAAGAAGACCAAGTCCTCCGACGGGGTCGAAGGAACCCTCTACGAGTACGACGCGCAGATCCACGCCGACCATAAGGAACTCACCTTCGGGGCCCGGCTGGCGCTCTACGAGAAGGACGGTGTCGAGTACGGCGTCTTCCTCTCCTGCGACTCTCGGAAGGCGAGGCGGCTCGACAACGACTTCAAGTCGGTCGCCCGGTCGTTCCTGTTCTTCGACAAGAACGCGGGCGACGTGGAGGAAATCGACGACCTCGCCGACGTGAACATCTCGGCGAAACGCCGGGCCGAGATCGAGTCGACGCTGGTCAAGGGTTGGGCCGTCCGCGTCAGCCCGAAGAAGAACTACGTCGTCATCTACAACACGAAGGGGAACAAGAACAACGACCTCGCGAAGGTGATCGCCGAGCGGATCGAGACCCTCCGCGAGGCGGTCTACGAGAAGCAGTTCCCGCCGGCGAGGCCGGTCGACGCGGTCTCGATCGTCCGCGTGTGCGGCGATCGGAAGGAATACGTCGCGTACGGCGGATCGCCGAGCTCGGCGGGGTACTGGAACAGCGGCACGGAGGAACTCGTCTTCTACGACGCCAGCCCGTCGAAGAAGATCGATGACGACACGGTCTCGGTCCTCTACCACGAGGCGTTCCACCAATACATCTACTACAGCGTCGGAGAGGTCGCTCCGCACTCGTGGTTCAACGAGGGGCACGGCGACTACTACGCGGGCCATGAGTACGCGCGCGGCAGCCGCTTCAACCCGAAGCCGTTCTCGTGGCGGCTCCAACTCGTCAAGGACGCGATCCGGATCGGTCCCCGCCCGTTCGACATGAAGGTGGACGAGAAGACGAACAAGGAGGTCAAGGTCTACCGCGTCGACGAGCAGAAGGAGAACATCGGCTACACGCCGCTCGCCGACCTCCTCGGCTTCAGCCAGTACGAGTACTACCGCTACCCGGGCGTGTCCTACGCCCAGGGTTGGAGCCTGATCTACTTCCTGCGGGAGGAAGTTCCGCGCAAGCGCGAGTACCGGGAGAAGTGGGGTCACGTCCTCGACGTCTACTTCGACACGTTGAAGGCCGAGGCCAATCCCGTGCCGCCCACCGAGGAGAAGGGCGACGAGCCGCGCCCGCCCGGAGGATCCGACGACCCCGGTGGAGCCGGGGGAGCCGGAGGTGACGCCGGCCGCGACGGTAAGGACGGCCGTGATGGTGAAGATGGCGGATCCGGTGAAGATGGCGGCGACGGTGAAGACGGCGGAGCCGGTGGCGACGGCGGAGCCGGTGGTGACGGTGGAGCGGGTGGCGACGGCGGAGACGGTGGCGACGGCGATGACGGCGAAGAAGAAGGCCCGCGCCCCGGGGGATTCGCTCCGCCGTCCTTCTTCGGGCGCGACAGCCAGAAGGCCCGGGAGAAAGCGCTCCAGAAGGCGTTCGAAGGCGTGGATCTGGAGGAGTTCGAGAAGGCCTGGTTGGAGTCCACCAAGAAGGTCCACTGATCTGCGGCGGATCGCCGGCGCCGCCGCGCCTCTCGCTGGACGATGCCCTACTTTCGAGGGCTCGCTCCCGCGTCGGGCGCGGCCGGAATGTCCCACCCGACCAACCACTGCTCGGACGTCTTGAACGCGCCGAATTCGCGAGCCAGTCGGCGCTCCATGTCCGGGAGGTGCGCGGCGCCGAAGAAGATCGCGATGGTGCGGTCGCCCTCCTGGAGTCGATCCTCGAGGACGTCGAGCGCGGCCTTGTTGCGCTCGATCAGGAGCACCGACTCTTCCCCATCGAGCCCGCGTTCGAAGCCCGCCGCGATTCGTTCGAGCTCGCCGAACTGGCGTCCGAGCACGCGCTTCAGGGCGCGGGACCGGTCCTTGGCGAAGAACGCGAGGATCATGCTCCAGCTCTGCGCATGCATCTCCTCCACGCTTTTCTGATCGGAGTGCCGCATCTCGGCCGCCATCACGCTGAGCATCAGGGTCAACAGGTTCTCGCCGCGTTCGTCCATCAGCTCGAAGAACCGGTCGGGCTCGAGGTCGGCGTGGACGAAGTTGTCCTTCGTGTAGATCACGCCGTCGAGCTGGAACTCGAGGTCGAGGACGTCGGTGATCCCGCGCTGGAACGAGCTCAGGGTGGAGTCGTGCCGGCCCGGCACCGGGCGGTACTCCTTCGGGGCGACCGCCTCGTACAGGACGGAGTCGTAGCGCGCGAACAGCGCGTTCAGAAGGTCGTAGTAGTCCGGGTCGGCGACGTGGACGGCGGCCACGAGGTCGATGATCTGACCGCTCTCGTTCTTGTAGCGCACGATCGCCGTCTCGAGCCGAGCCGAGCCGTCCTCCTCTTCGACGAAGCGAAGGAACCCGGTCGGTTCGACGTCGACGCGCGCGGTCGGATCGGTCGCGCGGTAGAGCATCATCGCGGCCGCGACGAGGACGACGGTGGCGACGGCCACGCGCGTCATGAGGCGTGATCCAACGTGAGCAGCACCGGCGCGTGATCGCTCGGCTTCTTGCCGCGCCGCTCCTCGACGTCGATCGTGACGTCGCGGGTTCGCGCGAGCGCCGCCTCCGAGGTCAGGAAGTGGTCGATCCTGAGCCCCTGCTTGCGCTGGAAGCCGAACGTGCGGAAGTCCCACCACGTGTAGTGGCCCCCCTCCTCGTGGAACTTGCGAAATGCGTCGACCAGGCCGAGGTCGCAGAGGCGGCCGAGCGCCTCGCGCTCCGGGGTCGAGCAGAGGATCTTTTCGCGCCACGCATCGGGGTCGTACACGTCACGATCGTCGAACGTGACGTTGAAGTCGCCGGTCACCACGAGCGGAGCCGACAGGTCGAAGCTGTCCTGGATGAACGAGCGCAGCCGCTCGAGCCAGTCGAGCTTGAATCGGTACTTCGGCGAACCGACGAACTGACCGTTGACGACGTAGACGTTGACGATCTGGACGTCACCGACCACGCCCGCGATGACGCGCCGGTCGAACGGTTCGGGATCGCCCGGAAGGCCCCTCACGACCCCATCGATCGGCTCCTTCGACAGGATCGCGACCCCGTTGTAGGTCTTCTGTCCGAACGTCTCGACGTTGTAGCCGAGCGCTTCGATCGGGTCGCGCGGGAACCCGTCGTCGATGCACTTCAGCTCCTGGAGGCAGACGACGTCCGGGTTCACCCGCTCGAGCCACGAGATCAGCCGCGGCTCTCGCGCCCGCACCGAGTTCACGTTCCATGTCGCGATCTGCATGCGGTGCACTCTAGCAGCCCGTGGCGAAAGTCATTCCGGCTGCGGCGGGCCCTCGCGACCGATCTCTTCGTTGCAGGATCCTCGACGTACAGGCAGTACGCCTGCGGTCCTGCGCCTCGATCTCGGTCGCGATGACCTCGCCTCGCTTCAAAAGCACTTTCACCACGGGCTGCTAGTGGTGTGATTCAGATTGTTGGTGGATTATCCGGAGGTCATCGTCGTCGCTGGCAAGGCGCGACGACGACCGCGTATTCGAGATACGTCGAGGAGGAGCAACGCAGCAAGCGATGA
>CAZYQW010000104.1:0-32808 GCA_964649825.1 uncultured Phycisphaeraceae bacterium
CTAGCAGCCCGTGGTGAAAGTGCTTTCGAAGCGAGGCGAGGTCATCGCGACCGAGATCGAGGCGCAGGATCGCAGGCGTACTGCCTGTACGTCGAGGATCCTGCAACGAAGAGATCGGTCGCGAGGGCCCGCCGCAGCCGGAATGACTTCCACCACGGGCTGCGAGGTGGTGGGAGTTGACGGCGCCGCGCGCGATCTACAACCTCTGCCCCCATGACCGAAGACGAGAAGGCGCGGATCGAGTCGCTGCGGCGCGAGATCGGCGAGCACAACCACCGCTACTACGTTCTTTCCCGGCCGACCATCTCGGACGCGGAGTACGACCGGCTCCTGGCCGAGCTCGAGCGGCTGGAGGCGAAGCACCCGGAGCTCGTCGATCCCGAGTCGCCGACCCAGCGCGTCGGCGCGCCCGTCACGTCCGTTGCCAAGGTCGAGCACAGCGAACCGATGCTCTCGCTCCAGAACGCGTTCGACGAGGATGACGTTCGCGAGTGGGAGAAGTCGCTGGAGAACTTCCTGAAGGTCGAATCCCTCGGCAGCGACCTCGTCGGCGAACCGAAGCTCGACGGCGTCTCGGTCGAGGTGATCTACCGGGATGGCGTGCTCGTCCAGGCTTCCACGCGGGGCGACGGCTGGGTCGGCGAGGAGATCACCCACAACGTGCGGACCATTCCGTCGGTTCCGCTGAAGCTGCGCGCGGCGAAGCCTCCGCCGTACCTCGAGCTGCGCGGCGAGGCGGTCATGAAGAAAGCCGTCTTCGCGCGCCTGAACGCCGAGCTCCTGGAGGCCGGCGAGGAGCCGTACGCGAACCCGCGCAACCTGACCTCGGGCACGCTCAAGCAGCTCGATCCGGCCCTTTCGAGCACGCGTCCGCTCGACGTCTACTTCTACGGGATCGGACGCGTGGTCGGGATCACGCCGCGGACGCAGCGCGAGCTGCTCGCGACCCTGACCGACCTTGGGCTTCACACCAACCTGGAACTGGTGAGGTTCGGCGACCTCGACGCGATGGTTGCCGCGTACCACGAGCTCCTGCGCTCTCGAAACGACCTCGAGGTCGAGATCGACGGAATGGTCATCAAGGTCGACGACTTCGCGTTGCGCGAACGGCTCGGCACGCGGTCCCGCAGCCCCCGCTGGGCCGTGGCGGTCAAGTTTCCGGCGCAGCAGGCGACGACGCGAGTCCGTGCGATCCGAGTCCAGGTGGGGAGGCTCGGGACGCTCACCCCGGTCGCCGACCTCGAGCCGGTGGAGGTGTCGGGCGTTACCGTGTCGCACGCGACTCTCCACAACGAGGATCAGATCCGCCGGCTCGACGTCCGCGAGGGAGACACCGTCTTCATCGAGCGCGCCGGCGACGTGATCCCGAAGGTGGTCGCGGTCGTCAAGGAGAACCGATCGGGGAACGAGGTGCCGTTCTCGATGCCGAAGACGTGTCCGGAGTGCGGAACGACGGTGACGCGCGAAGAGGGCGGCGTCTACGTGCGCTGCCCGAACCGGAAGTGTCCGGCGCGGCTCTTCTCCCGACTCCAGCACTTCGTGTCACGCGGCGCGCTCGACATCGATGGGCTCGGCCCGAAGCTGATCGAGCAGCTCATCGCACGGGATCTCGTTCGTGACGAGGCGGACATCTACCGGCTCGAACGGGATCAGCTCATCGTGCTCGAGCGGATGGGGGAGAAGTCGGTGGACAACCTCTTGACGGCGATCGACGTGGCGCGCACTCCCCCGTTGCCGCGGCTGCTCTTCGCGTTCGGGATCCCCCACGTCGGCGAGCACGTGGCCGAGGTCATCGCCGACCACTTCGGGACGGTCGACGCCCTCGCCGAGGCGACGGTCGAGGAGATGGAATCGGTGAAGGGGATCGGACCCGAGGTCGCCGCCTCCCTGTCCGCCTGGTTCGACGACGACGAGAACCGGCGGCTGATCGGCGAGCTGAAGGAGCTTGGACTCGCGCCGCGGCGAGCCGCGCGCGGCGCCGCGGCGAGCGGCGACGGCCCGTTCAGCGGGCGGACGGTGTTGTTCACCGGAACCCTTCAAGGCATGACGCGAGCCGAGGCCGAGGCGAAAGTGAAGGCGCTCGGCGGTCGCGTGCTGAAGGCGGTCTCGCCGGGCCTGCAGATCCTCGTCGTCGGGGAGAAGCCCGGCTCGAAGCTGAAGAAGGCGCGGGACCTCGGGATCGAGGTCCTGACGGAGGCGGAGTTCCTCGAGCGTCTCTCCGCGAGGTAGCAGCCCGGGCCCTCGCGACCGATCTCTTCGTTGCAGGATCCTCGCCGTACAGGCAGTACGCCTGCGGTCCTGCGCCTCGATCTCGGTCGCGATGACCTCGCCTCGCTTCGAAAGTACTTCACCACGGGCTGCTAGGCGGCGCCGAGCGTCCGCGCCCCGTGACAGTGTTACCGGGAGCGCCGGGGCACCCCCACTGAGCCGCGGGCCTGCTTCCAACCGGCCTGCCTCCAATCTGAAGATCTTGCTCGAACCCGTGATTTCGAACCTGTATGAGGTGCCGAGGCAACGGGGCCAGGCGGACACCTCGTCGGAGGCGTCGCGTCGATGAATGCGATGCATGCGAAGTGACGCGGTCACCCTGTGACCGCGAGAATCAGTGACCTCGAGAAATCGTGCGGCTTCGAGAGCGCGCCGCCGACGAGCGCCCGACACCTGGAGACGACCCGGCAATCAATGGAGGTGCTGCGGTTCCCGGGTGTTGTTGTTTTTCGGCAACGAGTTTGCAAAGGAATCTTCATTCCCGGGTCCGGCGGTTCCGATTCGCGCGGCCTGATCCGGTATGAACCTCGCGCGAAGGAGGAGAAGATGAGAGTTGCTCCGATCCGCGTGGCCATTGTGGCCGTCGCGGCGTGCTGCGGCGTGATCCGCGGCCAGGGGATGAACCCACTCCTGGACGCGGCCCCTGACGAGCTTCCCACCAACGTCGTGAAGGTACTGCGAACCAGCAACAAAGAACAGATCAACCGCTACGTTCCGAAGGTCTACGACTTCAAGAACGTGAATCCATACGCGGCGATCCGCCAGATCCGACGCGTCATGGAGATCGAGGAAAGCGCGTGGTTCTCGTTCGCGTCGCCGGAAATGAACAGCGGCAAGCTCCTGGTCATCGTTCCCGAGTATCAGATCCCAGGTCTCGACCAGCTCGTGGCGACGATCGACGTCCCCGAGTTCACGTCGTCGTCGGGCACGAAGCGCGTCTACTACCGGCTCAGGCACCGCGACGCGTTCGACACGAACTTCAGCGGCCCCGCGCTCCTCGAAGGGACCCCGACCGCGTTGATCATGCCCGACATCCAGACGAACTCGATCCTGATCGAGGACGCGCCGTCCGGCGTCACGCGGATCACGGATGCGGTCGTCAGCGACTACGACCAGCCGACTCCGCAGTGCGAGGCGCACCTCTCGGTGTACGAAGTCGACATCACGGACGACGGGCAGCTCGGCCTCGACTACGTGGCATGGAAGAACGGCCCGGGGCGCAACCTGTTCGCCCTCGGCGCGTTCGCGCAGCGCGAGAAGATCAGCACGCTCGACGGAGGCGCGACGGCGCTCCTCTATAACTCCGGCAAGAACACCGCCAACCTGTCCGGCAACCTGTTCGAGAGCACCGGCCGCAACGGGGCGTTCTTCTACGACCTGCCGTCGGCGTACTTCGACTACCTGGTCACGCAGGGGCGTGCGAGGATCGTGACGAAGAGCAAGCTCGTCACGTTGAACCGCAACACCGCGTTCCTCGAAGTCGGCGATGACATCCTGTTCTACAACGTGAACCACAACCCGGACCTCCGTGCCGGCTCGCGCCTCGTGCCGCTCGACCCGTACGGCGACCTCGAGGCGGTGGTCGACACGGGCGCGGCGGGTCAGGTGACGGACGACTTCGGCGTCCTCGTCGCGGATCACCCGGACAACCGAACGGTCGTTCCGATGCTTCAGGAGCGCGCGCTCGGCCTGGTGTCGACCGGGTTCTTCTTCCAGTTCATTCCCACCATCAACCAGATCGGATGCACGATCGACATGATCGCGAGCGTGGTCGACCACACCGGATACGCGGACAACGGCACGCCGACGCTCGCGAGCCGTTCGATCGACACGACGTTCAAGATCCCGCACGACGGGCGGACGATCACGATCGGCGGGCTCTCGCGCACGCAGCGCATCGACTCGGCGAACAAGATGCCGTGGCTCGGGGACATCCCGGTGCTGGGCTACCTGTTCGGCGGGGAATCCCGGCTCGAGCACAAGGCGTCGGTCTTCATGGTCCTCTCGGCCCGCGTCGCCGAGGCCGGCGTGAACAACGCGAGCGCCGAGGACCTGGAGATCGCCGATCGGGCGTCGCGCAACGCGTCGACGCGGACCAAAGAGAACAACCCGGGCTTCCTGAACCCCAACTGATCAAAGGAGAGCGAGAACGATGAACCGAACGATTCTCATCGTCGCGGGCGCATTGCTCGCGGTCCCGGGTGCGCTGAGCGCGCAGAGCCCGTTCCGAGGCCCGAACGAGGGCAGCGGCATCCAGACGCGAGTCGGCAACCCGAGCCCGGATGGAGGCTTCTCGGCCCTCCAGACGAACAGTCGCATCGATGACTACTTCAACCAGGACGATCAGATCAACATCAACCCGGACACGGGGGTGGTGAAGGTGCTGCGCGTCAATGAGAAGAACCTGATCAACGACTTCGTGACCGCGGTGTTCCCGATCGAGAACGTCTTCCCCCGCGAGGTCCGCAACGTGATGCGGACGGTGACGGGCAAGGAGGGCGGCCGGGCCGAGGTGATCCGCGACAAGACCAACAACCGCGCCTACGTCCAGGTGATCTGCCCGAAGTTCCAGCTCCCGTGGATCCAGCAGGCCGTCGCCGCGCTCGACGTCGACTGGCTCGAGCAGGCCCGCGACGGGTCGGTGAGCGGGCGCTACTACACCAAGTACCGTCCCGCCATCTCGATCGACGCGTTCGCTTCGCTGTACGCGGGCGAAGGGGCGACGCAGGTCGACTTCAACAACAGCATGGTGCTGCGCCGGGACGAGCCGTACCGCGTCGAGTCGTACCTGAAAGCGGCGGAGACGATCGACATCCCGTCGCCGCAGGCACTGCTGAAGTTCATGATCTACGAGGTCGACACGAACAACGACCTGAAGCTGGGTGTCGACTGGATCGCGTGGAAGAACGGACCGGGTCGCTCGCTCTTCGAGCTGATCTGGACCGGTCAGAACTCGCACCACCGCTACGACAACGCGACCGGGTTCTTCGACCCGAACCTGGGGGCGTTCACGGTGCTGACGCCGGGCAACCACAACAGCTTCAACCTGAACTCGACGCAGCACCTCCTGTCGGCGAACTACCTCCTCACCTCGGCGTACCTCGACTTCCTGCGCGTGAAAGGGAAGGCCCGCGTCCTCGCCGAGCCGGAGATCTTCGTGCTGACCGGCGTGCCGGCCACGTGGAACGCGGTCGACCAGTTCCTCGCGTTCGAGGCGACGCCGGCCGAGCCGAACGCGTTCGGGATCGTGCCGCAGCGACTCAACAAGACCACCGTCTCGGAGTACTCGATCTACGACCCGAGCGCGTTCACGACCAACTCGGACTTCGCGGCTCACAACCGGTTCTTGTCGCACGGGATCCGCGGCGAGCTGGGGATCTTCCTGGAAGTGACGGCGGTCATCGGGACGGAGTCGTCGGAGGTCGAGATCGAGCTCGAATCGACGGATCTGGCCGGGACGACGCCGCAGGGCACGCCGATCATCACGTCGCGCCACATCGTGACGAAGATCCGGCTGGTCGACGGCCAGCCGTTCGTCTTCGGCGGCCTCACGCGCGACGAGGACGTCGCCGCGAACAACAAGGCGCCCTGGCTCGGCGACATCCCGATCATCGGCTACCTGTTCGGTCAGGAGACCTCGAGCGCCCGGCGCAAGGAGCTCGTGATCACGTGCGTGCCGCACTTCTATCAGGGTTGCCCGAAGGAAGTGACCGATCCGCTCGAGGTCGACACGATCGCGATGGCGACCGGCGAGAAGGAGATCGTGATGCCGGAGAACTGCTTCGGCTTCGATCAATGGCTGTTCGACACCGTCGAGCACCCGAAGGAATAGCGCTCCGTCCAAGCGCGTCCAGCGTACGGGGTCGACGCCGCTCGCGGCGTCGGCCCCGTTCTCGTCGAGGGAGAGTACCGTCGACCTCAGCTCCGCGAACGACGACGCCAGGCGACGAAGAAGAAGATCGGGATGACGACGAGCGCGACGACCATGAAGCCGAACAGCGCCTTGCCGAACGGGGCCGCCTCGGCGGGCGTGCATCCCGCGAGCACGATCGATGCGATCAGGAGCTGAGACGTTCTTCGAATCTTCATCGGCGAGTTCTCCTCGGGCGACCGGTCAGGAAGACATGCGTTCCACCAAACGAAAAATGCCCATGAGCGAGAGTGACACGAACCCCGCTCCGATCAGAACCAGAACGACTCCGATGATCCGCCCGGGCGTTCCGCGGGCGACACGTTCCGGCAGGGAAGGGATTCCGCGATCCAGGACGCCCGCCAGCCCGAGTCGGAGGATCGTCCAGAACCCGACGGCGAACAGCGCCACGATGTAGAAGACGAGGTCGATGATCGGCGTTTCCATTCAGACGGGCTCCGTCGCCGCGCGGCGGTGTCGTGCAACTGCCTTCAGGAAGAGGAATCCGACCGCCACGAACGGGAACAGGTAGAGGACGAAATCGAGCACTGGGCCCTGCCCCGGCGGCGTCACCGCCACCTCGGTCTCCGTCTCGCCGCCGCCCCGCTCGCTCCCGAACTCGAACCGCACGCGCCAGCTCTCCTCGGTCTCGAACGGCACTTCGGCGACGAACATCTGTCGACCCGATCGGCGCGGCTGCAGTCGCGCGTCGTGCCCTCGTTCAGGGAGACGCCGATCGGCCGGCTGCACGAAGATCCGAACTCGGCTCTGATCGGGAAGCGGCGCCTCGTCGTCCGGTGGCTCCAGGTAGACGAAGAACGTCCCGATGCCGACGTCCGGATCCCCCCACACGGAGACGAGGAACGGCCCGACCGTCTGATCGACGATGATCGGATAGGGGGGGCCCTCATGGGCCTGGACCGGCGCGCCGAGAAGGGCCGCGCCGAGGAAGATCATTCGGGCGCGTCGTGCGAACCGCATGATTCATCCTCCGAGGAACGTGCCGCGCATTTCCATCGGTTGGTAGAGCAGCCAGAGAGCGGTGCCTCCGAGGAGCACGAGGAGCGAAGCCCACGGGACGAACGCCGACGTGGCGCGACCCGGTGGAGCGTCCTCGCCGGCGATGCGCCACGCGAGGCCGAGCGACACCAGCAGGCCGAGCGAGATGAATCCGACCTCGATCGGGTACATCGCTTCCTCGGGCAGGCCGCCGAGCGACCAGTCCGGCCGGCCGAGCAGGGGAATGCCGAGGCGCACCAACAGGTTCTGCGTCACCGGCACGACGGTGAGCGCGCCGGTGAGGAAATGGAAGCAGTAATGCGCCAGCCAGACCCCGAACCCGAGGGGGACCAACGTGTACACGTACCGCATCACCACCCGCAGCAGGGGGTCGCCCCGGCCGATCGCGCGGCGCGTCCACCACGCGGCGACGCCGAGCAGCACGATCGGCTCGATGACGAGGCCGACGACGAACAACGTACCCAGCACCGGCCACTCGACGGTGACTCCCATTCGATCGGCGATCCATTGCTCGGCGGCGTAGACCGGGCTCACCATGCCGAACGCGTTCAGGAGGGCCCCGAACGTAAAGACGACCGCGAGCGCGGCCAGATCCTTGCGCTCGGAGATCCGGCCGATCCCGGAGCGGGACTCGTCGACGAGCAACTCCTCGCCGGGAAGGCGGGCCATGATGCCGACGTTGTCGTGCGGACATGCGTACACGCAGTCGAGGCAGAACGTGCAATCGAGGTTGCCGATCTTGCGCGGCTGGAACAGAGCGAGCTCGCAGCCCCGCTGCTGGGAAGACCCTCCTTCGTCACGCCCGCGAATGCAATCGTGGGTCTGGCAGGAGGAGCACACGTCCGCGTTCCTGATCTTCACCTCGAGCGGAGAGACGGTCGACGACACGAAGTTGAACTGCCCGATCGGACAGACGAACTTGCAGAACGACGCGTCCTTGAACAGCAGGTCCACGGCGATCGCCGCCGCGAAGTACGCGACGATCAGGAACGCGGTCCACCACGGGTCGCCCCAGAGGTCGAACAGCTCGTACGCGAACAACACGCCGGTGAGCAGGAAGACCGCGAGCCACTTGCCGCGCAGCCAGACCGGCCACCGCAGCGTGGGACGGCGCAATCGCCGCGCGAGATCCCGGGCCAGCACGAACGGACAGGTCATGCAGAACACGTTTCCGACCACGAGAAGGGCGATCACGAGCGCGCCGCGGTAATGAACCCAGGTCACCACCGTTGCCAGGTTCTTGGGTGCGAGCTGCGAACCCAGGAAACCGTGCAGGATCATGATGACGGCGACGACGAGCAGCACGACGCGAAGGGTCGTCCGAAACCACGGGCGACGGAGGGCCGCCCCCAGCCCCCGGACGCGGAGGAGATCGAACGGCACGATCGGCGGCCGTTCTGCCACGGTCAACGGAGACGAACCCCCTTCAGGTCGAACGTCTGCTCGACGGTCTTCCCATCGGGGAACCGACCCTGGACGAGAATGAACCAGTCGCCTCCCATCGTGAGGTCGAGGTCGGCGACGTAGACGCCGGGCTCGGCTTCGACCGCGCTGGCGAAGCTCGGCGTCATCCCGGCATGGGACATGTTGCCCTCGATCTCGAGCGTCCCGCCGCTGACCGCGGCACCGTCCGCGCCCGACGCGAGCAGGCGAACCTGCGCGATTCCGACCACCGGCGGGCTCGGCTCGACGGAGAGCTTCAGGGTGATCGCCGAGCTGTTGTCGCCCGCGTCCTGGCATCCGACCAGGGCCAGCGCCGCGGCCGCAATCAGCGCCCAGAACCTTGTGCGAGCGAACATCTGGTCCCGTCCTCCGGCGACGGAACGACGCTCGAACCCCGCGCCGCGCGCGAAGCCCGAACGTCCTTCCTGGTTGGTCTATCTCTCGATCGGTTCTTCTCGCCCGAGGTTCGACCGGTCCGGGCGAACCTCCGGAATCAGTGCAATCAAGTGGAGCCGCTCGTCCGCGGATGGATCGCGCAGGAGCAGTTGTGCTGCGCCTCGTCGTCGCGGGCCGGGAACATGTGGTAGTACATCCCGATCACCATCGGGACGAACACCACGGTGTTGTAGAAGAGGTGGAGCTCGACGCGCGGGATCCAGAGCTGGACGATGCTCGTGGGCACGGGCTGATCGAACAGGTTGTGCTTGAAGATCGCCTGGCCCTGCAGGAGCGCGTGCTCGATGTGATGCCAGAACTGGATCCAGAACGCCACCATCCACCACTTGTAGGACTGACCCTTGAAACCCGTCCGGAAGATCCAGAGGCCGACGAGCATCACCAGCGCGTAGGCGTAGTGAAGCAGCTCGGACTTTACCATCCAGGGGTACCAAAGGCCGAGGACGCCGCGCGCCTCCGGGATCGGCCAACCGAGCACGTAGATCTGGATGGCCTGGGCGAGATGCTCCGCCCAGTGGGCGAGGACGATCAAGCCGAATCCCCAGAGCGAGTACTTGTGCCAGTCGGTGTTGAGCCGGAAGAGGAGGCTGCCGCAGGATGGGTTGGACGCGTTCGCGTCGACCGCCATCGTTCCCGTTTGGGCCATGACGCATCTCTCCGTTTGCGATCGTGGATCGGAGAACAAAAAAAGCCCCACGGTGGAGAGTGCTCGCACCGCCGGGGCTTCGTTGCCTCGCTTTGCCGGCCCGCCGTTGAGCTGGCGTCCTGAATGGTGCCCGACGGCCGGGAGTCTGTCAACTGGGTCCAAGCAGATCGGCCGACTGCACGACCGATCGCGCGACCTCGACCAGGCGCTGCCCGTTCTTCATCGCCGCGCTCCGCAGCCGGCCGTACGCGTCGGCCTCTCCCAAGCCCAGGCGGGTCATCAGGATCCCCTTGGCCCGCTCGATCACCTTGCGATCCTCGAGCGCCTGGCGCAGGTCGCCGGTCTCCCGCCGCAACGCCTCGAGCTCGTCGAACCGGCGGCCGGCGATCGCGACGGTAGCGGCGAGGGTGTCCCGCTGGATCGGCTTCACGAGATAGCCGAGGATGGTCGTATCTTGCGCTCTTTCAATCAGTTGCTGGTCGCTGAACGCCGAGACGAGGATGATCGGGATCGCGTAGCGGCAGGTGATCTCGCGTGCGGCGTCGATGCCGTCGAGCTCGGGCATGCGGATGTCGGTGATGACCATGTCCGGCTTGTGCCGCTCGCACAGGTCGACCAGCTCCCGTCCCGTCGACGCGGCGGCGACCACCTGGTGCCCGAGGTCCGGCAGCATGTCCTGGAAGTAGTCGCGCATCACCTCCTCGTCGTCGGCGATCAGGATGCGATAGGTGCGGGTCACGTCATGTCCCTCGGGAGCGTGATCACGAAATGCGCGCCGTCCACGCTGTCCGGCGCCGCGCGAATCGTGCCTCCGTGCAGTTCGACGACACGACGAGTGATGGCCATTCCGAGTCCGGTTCCGCGCGACCGTGTGGTGTAGAACGGCTCGAAGATACGCCGCATCTGCTCGGCCGACAATCCCGGTCCGTTGTCGCGGATCGACACTTCGAGCGCGGCGCGTCCCGAGAGTCGCGTGTCCGCGAAGACGACGTCGATCTCCACGCGTTCGCGGTCGAGACCCTCGTCGTTCTCCACGGAAAGCGCGTTCTCGAGCACGTTGCAGAACGCGCGCCGGATCGCGAACGGGTCGACGTTGCACATCGTGTCCGGACTTCGTTGTTCGACCCTCAGGTGAACGGCGCGTTCGTGCCGGAGGGACTCGAGGTCGTTCCACGCCGCGTCGAGCACGTCGCGGAGCGCCGCGGGCTGCCGGTTCAGGGGCACCGGGGCCGCGTAGCTCCGCACGCGCTCGTAGAGCTGGTGCAGATCCTCCTGCGCCTGCTGCAGGCGCCGGAGATGGAGGGGAGCGTCGGGCACGTGCTGCACCCGTTTCGCCAGCATCTCGATGCTCGCCTGCCCGCGCTGGATCGCGTTGCGGCTCTCGTGCGCGAGCCCCGTCATCGCCTCGCCGATCGCGGCCAGCCGCTCGGCTTGGAACGCTCGCCGGCTCGACTGGTCCCGCTGCGCCGCGTAGCGGGCGACGAACCAGACCGCGATGACCATCCCGCTGACGAGGAGGGCGAAGAGGCGCCACACGCTGTCCCGCACCAGGCTCGTGCGCCGGCTCAGCTCGTCGGGAGGGAGCACCGCTCCGACCCGCGCGGGATTCGTCGGAGCGCCCGAGGCGGACTGGGTCGCGACGAACGCGACGCCGTCGGGCAGCATCAGGGGCAGCACCGTCTTCACGCCGAACGGGGCGATCGTCTGCTCTGGTTCCCCCGCCGGAACGGTGGAGGCGATCGACGTTCCCCGCAGGAGTTCGACCACGAACTCTTGCGGCTCGCTGCCCGGCAACGGGTTTCCCCACGGGTCGAGCAGGCACATCGGCCCCTCGCGCCTCGCCAGCGACTGGACGA
The DNA here is from genome assembly GCA_964649825.1 of uncultured Phycisphaeraceae bacterium. Classification (GTDB taxonomy): domain Bacteria; phylum Planctomycetota; class B15-G4; order B15-G4; family JADJEK01; genus CAZYQW01. The sequence continues at coordinate 11,600 of CAZYQW010000104.1, forward strand.
CGGGGAGGAGGGCGCACGCCGAGACCTCGGCGTAACGACGCCCGTCCCTGGTCGGTTCGTTCGGCAGCTCGATGCGGAGGCGCGGCTCCGCGCGGGTCGTGAACGCGTCGTCGTCGGTCCCGACCTGGGCGACAGGTTGGAGAGCTCCGTCGAGGAAGAGGATCGGAGTCTCGATGCCGAGCATCGTGGCGCGCTCGATCGTGTCGCGCGTCGCCCCGGACGGAGTCTCTCGGCCGATGAAGGTGGAGAGCGCTCGGACGTCCGCGACGAGCCGTTCGATCGATGCGATGATCACCTCGCGCGCCATCGACACCCGGCGGCACTCCCCCGCCGCCAGCTCGTCGCGCAGCGCCCGCTCTTGACTGGCGTGGACCGCGGTCACCGCGGCGCCGAGCAGGAGGATCAGCGGGGGGAAGAGGATCCCGAAACGCGCGAGGACGGCGCGCCACTCGACGACGGACGGATCGTACCGGGGAAGCGGCATCGCCCGAGTCTGGCGCGGACCCGGTCAGGGGGCAAGTCGATTCGTGCGGCTCCGCGGTTCCCCTTCTTCGTCATGCAGGATTCGAACGGCGGGCGTGTCGAGGTCGTCCATCTGCCCGGAGCGCACCGCCCAGACGAACGCGGCGATCGCGAGAGCCACGAGCAAGAGCGCAACGGGGATGACGACGTACAGGATCGACACCGATCACTCCTGGAAGGTTCGCGAACGGAACGAGAGCGTGACCACGGTGAGCGAGCTGATCGGCATCATCACCGCGGCGACGAGCGGGTTCAAGACGCCCGCGATGGCCAGGCCGGCGGCGATGGCGTTGTAGAGGAGCGACGCGATCAGGTTCCGGCGGATCACGGAGACCGTGCGACGGGCGCCGGTGAAGAGTCGAGCGAGAGGCTCGAGCCCGTCGCGGCAGAGGAACACGTCGGACGCGGCGAGGCTCGCCTCGGCCCCGCCGTGCACGGCTACGCCCACGCTGGCCGCCGACAGCGCGGCCGCGTCGTTCACTCCGTCTCCCACCATCACCACGGTGTCGAAGCGCCCGCGGAAGGAGCGGACGACCTCGAGCTTGCGCTCCGGAGCCGCACCGCCTTCGCAGAGCGAGGGATCGAGCCCGAGGGCATGCACGACGGAGTCGACGACGGCGGGGTGGTCTCCGGAGAGGACGCCGACCTGCCAGCCGCGCGCGCGCAGCTCCTCGATGACCGCGGGCGCCTCGTCGCGCAGTGGATCGCCGAACGCGGCCACTCCGGCGATGACGCCGTCGACCGCGACGACGACCGGCGTCAGCCCGTCCCGCGCGTGACGCCGGACCTCGGCCGCCGCGCCGTCCGGCACGACCACGACGCGCGCTCCGACGAACGCGGGCGAGCCGACCACGACGGCGTGACCCTCGACCTCGCCCTCGACCCCACCCCCGAGGAGCTGGCGCGACGCGCTCGCCTCGGCGTTCGAGCCGCTCGCGCTCGAGAACGCGGCGACGAACGCCCGCGCGATTGGATGCGCCACGTCCCTCTCGACGGCCTCTACCAGGCGTTCGGTCGCTCCGTTCCCCGACCACGAGACCAGCTTCGTACGACCGCGCGTGACGGTTCCCGTCTTGTCGAGCAGGATCAGGCCGGGATGCGACAGCCGCTCGAGCGCTTCGCCGCCGCGGACCAGGATGCCGCGCGACGCGGCGCGACCGAGCGCGGCCAGCACCGCGAGGGGAGTGGCGAGCCCGAGCGCGCACGGGCAGGTCACGATCAGCAACGCGACCGCGTTCTCGGCCGCGCGCGACGAATCGAGACGAAGCCAGACGAGCGTCGTCACGAGCGCGAGCGAGAGCACCGCGAGGACGAACCGGTGGGCGAGGCGATCGGCGAGCCGCACGATCGGCGGACGTTCGGCCGCCGCGCGGCGGATCAGCTCGGCGAGCCGGCCGATGCGGGTCTCCTCGCCGGTCGATCGGACCTCCATCACCACGCGCGACGCGACGTTCACGCAGCCGGCGTGGAGGGTCTCGCCGGCCGCGACGTGTCGCGGCGCCGACTCGCCGGTGAGGAGCGAAAGGTCGAACTCGGACGTCCCTTCGCAGAGGATCCCGTCCGCCGGGACGGAATCTCCGGCGCGGATCTCGATCCGATCGCCTCGTCGCAGTCCCACGACCGCGACTTCGTGGACGCCGTCCGCGTCGATCCGGCGCGCGACCTGCGGCGTCATCGCATAGAGGCGCTCGACGGCGTCCTGCGCGTTGCGGCCCTGGCGGTGCTGGATCCAACGACCGACGAGCAGCAGGAAGACGACGGCGGTGATCGACTCGAAGTAGACCTCGCCCGTCCCGCGCATCGTGTTCCACGCGCCGTACGCGGTGCCGACCGACAGCGCGATCGCAACCGGGAGGTCCATGTGCGCCCGCCGCGTCCGCAGCGACGACAGCGCGCCGCGGAAGAAGACGCGGCCCGGCCCGGCGACCGCGACGAAGGCGAAGAGGAGTCCGACCGCGCGCAGCACGGACTGGATCGCCGGGTCGATTCCGTGGAGCATTCCGCCGTACAGCGCGAACGCGAGCAGCATCGCGTTCCCGGCGCACGCGAACGCGACGCCGAGCCGAACCAGGTGGGCGCGATCCTCGCGGCGCCGTGATTCGTCGCGGTCGCGCGCCGGGTGGGGCGCGTAGCCCAGCGAGTCGAGGGTGCGCGCGACGCCGGACAGGACGGCGTCCTCGCGCACCGTCACCGTCGCGACGTGCCGGCCGAGGTCGAGGCGCGTGTCGATGACGCCGTCCTGCACGCGGGGCAGGCGTTCGACGAGCCAGACGCAGGCGCCGCAGTGGACGCCTTCGAGGTACAGATCGATGACGCGGGCGCCGTCCGTGCGACGGCGAACGTGGAGCCGCTGGAACTCCGGGTCGTCGAACTCGACGTACGAGCGGTCGGTCGTCGACGCGCGCTCGCGGGATCCCTCGGCCGCGGCGAGGTCGTAGAACGAGTCGAGGCCGAGCCGACCGATCGCCGCGAACACGGCGCGGCACCCGGCGCAGCAGAACCGTGGTTCAGCGGAGACATCCGCGAGCGGCGGCGGTACCGGCTGTCCGCAGTGCGCGCAGCCATCGGACGTGCCGGGGCCGCGCACCGGCTGGATCACGCTCGCCTCAGTCGGCGTCATCGCGGCAGCACGGGAGCGGAACGGAACTCGAGGAGGGAATCGCGATCGGGCCGGCCGCGGCCTCGACCGTCAGCGCCGGGACGTGCAGCCTGCCGCCGAGGAAGCTCGCGCCGACCAGGATCAACAGGAGCGCGGCGAGGGCGGGGGCGAGCCGGGGCCACGGCCGCCGGATCCCGTGCGTCGACAACGCGATCAGGACGAGGGTAGGGACGGAGCCGAGCCCGAACGCCACCATGAGCAGGGCGCCGTGGGCGGCCGAGCCCGTCCCCGCCGCGGCCACGACGAACGCGTAGAGCCACCCGCACGGGAGCAGCGCGGACGCGGCCCCCAACCCGGCGGCCCGGGTGATCGGGGGGAGGAGCGCGATCCGCCGGTGCAGCGCCCGGTACCCGCGGCCGACGCCGGAGCCCGCGACGCGAACCGGAAGGCGGACGCCCGCCATTCCGAGCAGGAGGACGGCTCCCGTCGCGACGAGGGCCACCCCGCTCGCGATCAACGCGACGCGCTGGAGCCCGAAGATCGTCCCGCCGAGGTCGAGCGCGGCGCCCAACCCGCCGGCCAGCGTGCCGAGGATCGCGTACCCGAGGATCCGGCTGCCGTGGTAGGCGACGAGGCGCGAGAGGTTCGCGCCCGCGGTCCGAGCGGGCGCGGCCAGCATCGCGATCGGGCCGCACATGCCCGCGCAATGGAGCGACCCGACGAGCGACGCCACGAGCATGGAAAGCAGGAGCGAGCCGTTCATGCGCTCACCCCCGCCGCGTGGCGACGGTCTTCCGAACGGTGTCGGTGAACCGCGTCCCGTTCCGCTCGATCTCGACGCGGAACTCCCAGATGCCCGCGCGACGAATCGGCAGGGTCGAGCCGTACCGGCCGTCCCCCCGCGAACCGAGCGGAGCCGACAGCACGGATCCCGCGCGCGCGTTGTGGAAGGTGTCGACGCGAACCGAGGCGCCGTCGATCGGCCGGTCGTCGGCGTCGGTCACCGTGACGAGGACGGCCACCTCGCGGCCCGAATCCGCGGGGGAGGTATCGACGCGGACCTGCCATCCGAGCCGATCGTTGAGTTCGCGTTGCCGCGCGTGGTCGTCCCAGCGCGCCGCCTTGTCCTCGTAGCCGGGCACGACCGCGAACGACGGGTCGTTCAACGAGAAGAAAAGCGCGGTTCCCTGGATGAGGAGCGACACGAAGAGGAGCCCGACGACGAGACCGATCCAGAACAGCTTCGGGTTCATCCCGATCCTCCCTCGGCGCCGCCGTAGAGCGGGCCCAGCACGGCGTGCTCGATCGTCGCCGCCGCGAACTCGTGCGACGCGTCATCGAAGAGCTGGAGCCGGATCGCCGCGCGCCCCTGAACGAAGCGACCGCGGGGAAGGATCACCTCCACGTCGAGCTGCACCGCCTCGCCGGGGGGGACGCGGAGAGGGAGGCTGCCGGACGCGACCACGCCGTCGCCTTCGAGGCGGACGTCGTAGGTCTTCACGACCTCGCTCCGGTTCGTGATTTTCACGCGCACGACGTTCGAGACCGCTCCGTCCTCGAGCACTCGATACGGCGTCGTCCGGCCCCGCAAGACGGTCACGTCGACGTCCGAGCGGCCGACGAGCTTCACGGTCAGCAGCGTCAACAGCCCGGTCAGGAGCAGCGGATAGATGACGACGCGCGGCCGCAGGAAGCGCCGTCGTCCGGTCTCGATCCCTTCCTCGGATCCGTAGCGGATCAATCCGCGGGGCCGGTCGATCTTGTCCATCACGCGGTCGCACGCGTCGATGCACTGGGCGCAGCCGATGCACTCCATCTGCAGGCCGTCGCGGATGTCGATCCCGGTGGGGCAGGTCTTCACGCAGAGGTGGCAGTCGATGCAGTCGCCCTTGGGCGGGACGTCGACCGCGCCGCGGCGCAGCGGTCCGCGCGGCTCGCCGCGATTCCTGTCGTAGGCGATGATCAACGAGTTCCGATCGAGCAGGACCGACTGGAGTCTTCCGTACGGGCACGCGATCGTGCACATCTGCTCGCGGAAGAACGAGAAGTCGATCATCATCAGGAGCAGCGTCACCGCCATGACGAGGAACGCGCCGGGGTGGGTGAACGGCGACCTCGTCATCCATTCCGCGAGCCGCTCGACTCCGACGAAGTACGCGAGGAACGTGTTCGCGAGGTAGAACGAGATCACGAGGAACGCCGCGTATTTCAGCACGAGCCGGCCGGTGGGGACGGTGCCCGTTCGGTGATGCCGGCCCTCGATCCACCGCTCGAGCGGCCGGTAGACGAACTCCATGTAGACGGTCTGCGGGCACGCCCACCCGCACCAGACGCGCCCGAACAACGCCGTCAGCAGGAAGATCGTGATGAAGATCGAGAGGATCAAGAGCGCGAGGAGCAGCGTGTCCGTCGGCAGGAACGTAACCCCGACGATCGTGAACTCGCGGTGGGCGACGTCGAGCAGGAGCAGAGGCTTCCCGTGGACCTTCAGGAACGGGATCGTCGTGAACAGCACGATCAACGCCCACGCGACGCCGCGACGCCGCGCGAGGAACCGGCCCGAGGAGAGGATCGGGCGCAACCAGCGGCGCGACCCGTCGGCCCGCAGCGTCGAGAGGACATCCGCCTCGGGCTCGTGCGCAGCGGCCGGCGGCTTCGGAACGGTGGGCATCGCGTTCGTGCTCAAGGTGCGCTCGCGCCTTCCCCGTTCGGCCAGCCGAGGATTTCGTCACCCTGCGGCGCTTTGCCTTTCTTCGGGTTTCGGGCCAGCGAGGTGACGTACGAGGACAGGAGGACGCGCTGCGTCTCGGTGAGCTGATCCTCCCAGGATGGCATCCCCTTCGCGACGACGCCCTTCGTGATCGTCTGGAATACGTCGGGGAGCGCCTTCACGTTGATCCAGTGACGATCCGTCAAGTTCGGTCCGACGTTGCCGGTCCCATCGGCGCGATGGCACTGCGCGCACTTCGAGCGGAAGAGGCTCGCCATCCCGGCCATCGCCACCTCGTCGTCCATGTACTGGCGGATGGTCGCCACGTCGGCATGGAGGTTGCCGTAGGTCGCGATCAACTGCTCCGCGAACGCCGCGACCTCCGACTCGTAGTCGTCGCCGATCGAACGTCCGTCGGCGCCGTGGAAGAACGCGGTGTACGGAAGGGCGAACAGGATCGTCCCCCAGAAGAGCGCCACCCACCAGCCCGGCAGCGGGTTGTCGTACTCGCGGATGCCGTCGTAGTCGTGATCGAGCAGGGGGTCCTTCGTCGCGTCGCTCATCGGTCGGCCTCCCGGCCGCGTGGTTCGATCGGTTGGTCCTCGAGCGGGATGCGTGCATCCTTCTCGAACTCGTCGGTCGGGGTGCGGATCAGGCGCGCGATCACGATCACGAAGATCCCGAAGAAGACGAGGAGCGCGACGTTCTTCATCGTCGCGATGAACGCTGGATCGATGCTCTCAGTGCCCGCCATCGCTGCCTCCTCCTGCGCCCTGCGCGCCGGGATCTTTCACGTCGGCGACGGCCGTCGGCGGAGCTTTCGTGATGTCCGTGCCGAGTCGCAGGAGATACGCGACCAGGGCCATCACGGACTTGTCCGCGAGCCCGCTCGACGCGTAGGTCGCGTCCTCCGCGACGAGCCGCTGGAACAGATCCTCCGCCTGCTTCCTCGCGAGCTCGGCCGCGTCGTTGCGTTCCGCGTTGGAGTACGGTGCCCCGAGCGTCGTCATCGCGGCGACGCGCGGCCCCGCGGTGTCGAACTCGGTGACGTCGTGCAGCAGCCAGGGGTAGGCGGGCATGATCGAGCCGGGGCTCGTGTCGCTCGGTCGGTTCAGGTGCCGCACGTGCCAGGCCACCGACGTGTTCGTCTGTCCGATCCGATGCAGGTCGGGCCCGATCCGCCGCGACCCCCAGAGGAACGGGTGGTCGTACACGAACTCGCCCGCCTTCGAGTACTCTCCGTACCGCTCGGTCTCGTGACGCATCGGCCGCACCATTTGCGAATGGCAATTGACGCAGCCTTCGGCGATGTAGAGGTCGCGACCGATCAGCTCGAGCGGCGTGTAAGGCGTCACCGAAGAGATCGTCTTCACGTTCGATTTCACGAGGAAGGTGGGGACGATTTCGAAGAGGGACGCGCTCACGACCGCGATCGTGACCCAGATGGTGAACTTGAGGGGAAGTCGTTCCCAGTTGCGGTGCCAGCGCATCTGCGCGAGCAGGTCGAGCCGCATGCCGAACACGGCGCCGTAGAACCGCGGCGCCGGCAGCGGCGGATCGCGGTAGTCCTTCGCGAGCGCCGGGGCGGTCTGGACCGGCTCGGCATACGTCTTCGGGCCGGCCCACCAGGTTCGGGCGAGGTTGTACGCGCAGACGAGCACTCCCGCGATGTAGAGCGAGCCGCCGATCGCCCGGATCCAGTAGAGCGGCTTCAGACGGACGACCGTCTCGATGAAGTCGCCGTACATCAGCGTGCCCGCCGCGTCGAACGCGCGCCACATCAGGCCCTGCGTCAAGCCCGCGGCGTAGATCGCGATGATGTAGAGGAGGATGCCGATCGTGCCGGCCCAGAAGTGGAAGTTCGCCAGCTTCCAACTGTGGAGCTCCGCCTGGTAGAGGCGCGGGGCGAGCCAGTACACCATCCCGAACACCATGAACCCGACCCAGCCGAGGGCGCCGGCGTGAACGTGAGCGATCGTCCAGTCGGTGTAGTGGGAGAGCGCGTTCACGCTCTTGATCGACATCATCGGACCTTCGAACGTGCTCATCCCGTAGAACGTGATGCCGACCACGAAGAACTTGAGCACCGGATCGGACGCGACCCGGCCCCATGCGCCGCGCAGGGTGAGCAGTCCGTTGATCATCCCGCCCCACGACGGCATCCAGAGCATCAGGGAGAAGAGCATGCCGAGCGTGGAGAGCCACGCCGGCACGGCCGTGTAGTGGAGGTGGTGAGGGCCGGCCCAGATGTAGATGAAGACGATCGACCAGAAGTGGAGGATCGAGAGGCGGTAGCTGAAGACCGGTCGCCCGGCCGCCTTCGGCAGGAAGTAGTACATCAGCCCGAGGAACGGCGTCGTGAGGAAGAAAGCGACCGCGTTGTGGCCGTACCACCATTGCATGAACGCGTCTTGGACTCCCGCGTAGATCGGGTACGACTTCAGCGCGAAGACCGGCACCACGAGGTTGTTGAAGACATGGAGCACCGCGATCGCGATGATCGTCGCGATGTAGAACCAGAGTGCGACGTAGAGGTGGCGTTCCCGCCGTCTCGCGCAGGTGCCGAAGAAGTTGATCGCGAACACGATCCAGACGACGGTGATCGCGACGTCGATCGGCCACTCGAGCTCGGCGTACTCTTTCGCTTGGGTGTAGCCGAGCGGCAACGTCACGGCGGCGGAGGCGATGATCGCCTGCCAGCCCCAGAAGTGGACTCGGCTCAGGAGCCGGCTGAACATCGGGGCCTTCAGCAGGCGTTGCGAGGAGTAGTAGACGGCCGCGAAGATCGCGTTCCCCGCGAACGCAAAGATCACCGCGTTCGTGTGGAGCGGCCGCAGGCGACCGAAGCTGAGCCACGGCGTATCGAAGTTGAGCGCGGGGACGGTGAGCTGGAGTGCGATGAAGAGCCCCACGAGCATCCCGATGACGCCCCACCCGATCGTCGCGAGGACGAACTTCCGCACGACGTCATCGTCGTATACGAACTTTTCCAGCTCGCCTTGGCTGGCTGCGTTGGACATGAGACGTCCCCATGAGCGTGGCCGAACGAGCGCGGGCATGCGAACTGCGTGCCGCATCCCGAAGCGGCGTGGAAGCCGTTTGCTCGGCGACCCGTGGCTGCACGCGGGAAATCCTATCCAGTTCGACGGTGATGTTTTCCCGTTGCCCGGTCCCGCCGGGAAGGAACCCCTCGCTGATGCGTTTCTATACTGAACCAGCGCGCCCCAGCTCCTCCGGAGGTTTCCGTCGATGAGCGGAAGACTATTTGGACTGTTCCTCGCCGTGGTCGCGATCATCGTGGGCGTCGCGGTCGTGTCCCTGTTCGACGACCAAGCCGGCCCCGACGACGTGACGGTGTCCCCGTCGACCGGCCCGACCGAGCCGACCGAGCCGGCGAACCACGGCGATGTCCCCGAGATCGACCCGAAAGATGTCGCGCGACCGGACCGGACGACGCGCGTGACCGAGCCGACGACGCGCGAGGCGGTGGAACGGGGCGAGTACGACCCGACCGCCACGCTCGTCGTCGCCGGTCACGTCACCGACGCCCGCACCGGCAAGCCGGTGGCCGCGGCCGACGTCGAGGTCTTGTACCCCGATGGCGAGGAGATCGAGGCGGCCGAGACCGATGCCACCGGCGCCTATCGGATCGAGATCTCGGACGGGATCCCGAGTCAGGTGGTCTTCCGCAGTTGGGCGGACGGCTACGCCACGCTCGCGATGCCGCCGCGCCACGTCACCGGCTCGCGCGAGCTGACCGTCGACTTCGCGCTCCGCGGCCGGTTCGCGATCGAGGGTCGGGTCGTTTCCGCGCGCGACGGCACCCCGATCCAGGGCGCCGACATCGAGATTCGATCCTTGCTGCCGTCGTTCGCGAGCGAATGGGCCGGCGAGGAGACCGATGAGAACGGGTTCTACCGGATCGAGGACATCGAGGACCTGCCGCGCGAGGGGATCGACGTGTTCGCCAGCTCGACCGACTACTCGCCGAAGGTCGCGGCCGGGCTGTCGCTCGAGTCCGGACAGGACGTGATGCGCGTCGACTTCGTGTTGTACGAGGCGCTGACGATCGTCGGCGTCGTGGTGTCGGCGCGCGACGGCTCGCCGATCGAGGACGCCGAGATCTCGGCCGCGTCTCCGGATCCGGAGTTCATCGAGGACGGCGAGGACGAGGTCTCCGATGAGGACGGGAGCTTCGCGCTCGAGCTCGACTCGATTCCGTACGACGGGATGTTCGTTCTCGTGTCGGCGGACGATCACTCGCCCGTCCGGATCCAGAACCTGCCGAATCCGGACAATGAAGGCGTCATCCGCGTCGGCAAGATCGCGCTTCCTCTCCGGACGACGCTCGTCGGAATCGTGAAGAACTCGCTGTCCGGCGCGGCGGTCTCGGGCGGTGACGTCTCGGTCTATTCTCGTCACGCGCCTGATCGCGAGGACGGCGACTACACGGACGGCGAGCTGATCGACGAGACCGGCCGGTTCGAGATCGAGCTGGAGCTCGCGCCACCGGGCGAGGCCGAGGTGTTGGTCGACGCCGATGGCTACTTCCCCCTCCGCGTTCCACTCACCATCCCGGGCGGCGTGCTGCGCCACGAGGTCGTCTACGAGGTCGAACCGGTCGTGCGGTTGATCGGGTTCGTCCGTCGCACGGTCGACCAGACGCCGGTGGCGGGTGCCCGAGTCCGGGTCCTGTCGGGCGATGAGGCGCTCGACGAAGAGCTCGTGGTGCGCGCCGGCGCGAACGGCGCGTTCCAGGTCGAGCTCCCCTCCGCGACCGCGAGGAACCTCGGCATCGTGATCGAGTACTCCAACCTCCGATTCTCGTTCGGCCGGCTGACCGACCTGCCTGACGCGAACTTCGAGATCCGGCGCGACTTCACCGTCGACGTACCGCCGCTGCGGCGTTCGGGCGCTCCTGCCTCGCGAGGGGAGGGAGGCGGTTGATCGTCGCCGCGAAGGGGATGGATTCGTCGAGGTGGTGGAGCTGGATGATCCGGTACGCCGGCTCGTACGTCACGGCGTAGTCGCGGGAGTGGATGCCCGCAGGGTAGTCGGCGTCCTTCATCCGGTCGACGTAGTCGCGGAACCGCTTCTTCGTGAACGCCACGTCGAGGTCGGCGATCATCTCGGCCGCGGCGTCGAGCGAAGCGATGAAGACGGCGCGGTCGCCGCGAAATCGATGCGCGGTCCGCGCCACCGCCCGCGCGAGGTCGTCCACCTTGCCCCCCGCGAGCAGGAACGGTCGGAGGTTGACGCGCGCGAGATTCGATCGCGGATCCAGCACCTCGATGGCGACCTCGCGACCCGCGGGGTACGGCGGGAGCGCCGCGACCTCGCGGGCCAACCCGACGTCGAGGCCCGAGTCCTGTCCGATGAAGAACGCCTTGGGCCCCCGCGCCGCCTGCGAGATGACCTTGTAGAGGTCCTCCTCGGTCATCAGCGGGTAGAGGTTGACCTGCTCGCGCACGAGCTCCGCCAGTTGCGGGAGGGGGAGCGCCGGCAAGGGCTCGGTGGGAGCGGTGCCGCATCCGACGACGGGAGCGACGAGGGCGATGAGGCCAAGACGGGTGATGAGGACGAGACGAGCGAGGAGCCCGACGGGCTCCGTGCGGGAAACGGCGAAGAGGTGATGTCCACGCATGCCGATGTCGTACCAAGTCGACCCCGTGAAGTCGCGGGCCTTTCGGCCGGGTCGCCGCTCGACGGCGTCACCACGACGTCGCGGACTGGACTAGCGGACTTCCAGGATCTCGGACGCGCAGCGGTTTCCCGACTCGTACGCGCCCTGCATGAACCCTCCGAAGTCGGCGCTCGTGTGCTCTCCGGCGAACAGCAGCCGGCCTTCGAGCCCCGGCTCGGCCGTGACTCCCCAGACCGACGTCACCTGTCCGACCTTCGGGCACGAGTAGGCACCCTTCGAGAATCGATACCGGGGCCAGATCCAACTGCGCTTGTTGCCGTCGTGCACGGCGGAGATCCCCGGGAACACGCGGTCGAGCTCGCCCAACGTGTCCTTGAACGTCTTGTCGTTGAATTCCACGGTGCCGGCGCGGCCGCCGCGGAAGTTGGTGAGGATGCCGCTCTTCCCGTTCTGCGCGCGGCTCGTCTCCCAGAAGGACTGGCTCGATTGAGCGGTGTAGACGCTTCCGTTGCACGCCGGCCGGCCATCCGCGGCGGTCCGCCACGGGCGCTCGCGGAACCCGTACATCACCTTGACGTTGGTGCCGTAGCCGAGCTGCTGGATCGAGGCCAGCTTCTCCGGCGAGAGATCGAGCGCAGCGACGCCCTCGACGTCGCGAAGAAGCGTGAACGGCAAGGCGCAGATCACGCGGCTGAAGCGTCGCGTCTTGGCGCCGCCGGCGCTCTGGAACGTCAGCTCGAGCGACGACCCATCGTCGGTGATCTTGGTGAGGAAGTGCTCGAAGTGGATCGGGACCTTGCCGTCGATGGCGGCGGCGACCGCGTCGATCAGGGTCGAGTTGCCGCCCATGACGCGCTTGCTCTCGTCGGACTCGCCGAAGATCTTGAACCCTTCGCTCGTGTCGGGGTCGATGTAGGTGAGCAGGTTGAGCGACGACTGCTCCGAGCACTCGAGCCCGTACTCACCGGTGTACGCGACGTCGAGCAGGTCGATCACCCACGCTGGGCACGAGTCCTTGTGGCGGTCGAGCCACTCGGTGATGCTCACCTGGTCGAGAGCGAGCGCCGCCTCGCTCCAGTCCTCGTCCTCGCCGACGTACAGCGTCTCCTGGTCCGCGGCGATCGCCGCCGCGAGCTCTCCGAACTCGAGGATGAGGTCGCGTTCCGTGTAGATGCGATCGCCGAAGTGGTAGAGCTCGACGCCCGGGTCGCCGTCCTTCAGCTCCTGGATCGGGACGTCGAGCTCGGCTGCGAGCTCGATCAGGTCGACGTGGTTGGTGTCGACGAGTTCCGCGCCGAGCTCGCAGAACTGACCCTCGTCGTTGAACTTGTTCAGCGTGAAGATGCGGCCGCCCGTACGGGCGCTGCCTTCGAACAGCTCGCACGCCTGCCCGGCTCGGTGGAGGCGGTACGCCGCGGCCAGTCCCGCGGCGCCGGCGCCGAGGATCGCGACCGGATCCGCGCTCCACGCGCCCGCGCCGACCCACGGTCGTGCGAACCCGGTGCGCGCGGCCGCGGCCGCAAGCGGCAGCGCGATGCCGGCTTGCGCCGCCGCCCTCAGGAAGTCGCGGCGCGCCATCGTGTCGCCGCGGCCCGCGGCAAACCCGGCCTCGATGAGCTCGTCGCGGATCGACCTGGCGCGCGGATCTCGCGCGAGGAACGCGGCCTTGCGAAGGGCGCGGGAGACCGTACGGAAGAGCGGCGTGCGGCCGCGGGCGCCGGGTGTCGAGCTCATCTGGGACCTTCCTGCGTCGATCGGCGGGGTCGCGCGCCGCGCGACCCCGTTCGTGCGTTCCTGCGTTGGTGCGTGTGAGTGGGCGACTACTCGTCGTTGATCGGGCCGATGCCGACGAGCCACAGTTTGATGAAGTTCACGATCTGCTGCTTGGTGAGCTTGTTCGCGTTCAGGTTGTAGGTGACCTTGCTCTGCGTGACGCGGCCGTCGCCGTCGATCGTGTCGACGTAGTCGACGGTGCCGGTGAGCGCCGGGATCGAGTTGTCGACGGCGAAGAACGCCTCCTCGTCCGAGAGGCCCGCGAACGCGTCCGCCTCCGACGACGCCGGATTCGCCGTCGCTTCGTTGAACCGGAGGTTGAACTCGTACCGACCCTTGCCGTTGCTGTCGCGGTTCGGATCCTCGACCCACTTGATCGTGCCCGACACCACGTCCTCGACGTCCTTGCCGTCGAACGAGTAGCGGAACTTGAGGCCGCTGGTCAGCCAGTTGCCGGTGTCGTAGTCGTAGTCGAGGCTGCCGTGAACGGTGGTGCGAGGATAGATCTGGGCCGGACCGGCGGCGAGCGTCACGTTCTCGAAGCGCATCGGATCGCTGTTGGTGACCTGGAAGCGCACCTCTTTGCCTGCGATCTTGCGCACGAACTGGATGCCCTTCGACGCCTTGCGCTCACGCGGCTTTCCCACCAACCGCCCGGAGTAGCGTTCGGTAAACGCCGGGGCGCGCCCGATCGCGTCGATCTGGACTCGATGCGGGCTCTGGGTGGTTCCGGTAAGATCGTAGACGCCATTGCCGTCGATCGGGACGACCCCGACCCACTTGCCGACGGCCTTCTTCTGCGTGGGATCGTTCGGGTTGATCACCGTCAGGTCGACGCTGTACTCCAATTGGTTGCCCTGCGTCTCGCGTTCGCCTTGGACGATCCCGGCTTCGGTCGTGAGCCGCGGCACCCGATAGATGACGCCGGAGTACTCCTGAGTCTTGGCGACCGAGAGCTGGAGCTTGTACTGGTCCTTGACGCCCTTCTCCGGCTGACCGTTCGAGTCGACTTTGTAACGCGTCGGAAAGTCGATCTCCATCGTCCCGGTGATGATCCCGTTCTCGGTGATCTCCTGGGCATGGCCGACGAACGAAAGGGCCGCGCACAGGGATGAACCGAGCGCGACGCGACCAACGAAACCGGGGAATCCGATCATTCTTGAAGTCTCCTTCGAACTTGCGTTGTGGATCATGGATCGTCGCGGCGGCGCCGGGGCTGGTGCGAACTTGTGGGTGACGCCGGGTCTCGAGCGCGCGGTCTACGCATCACGCCGCCGGACTATTCGTGTGTCTTTCGACGAGAACCGTCTGTTCGCGACGAGAACTCGGTCGCGGATTCTATCGATGGAATCGGGGAACGCGCGACCGCGTGACGCCAAAAAAAACCGCAAGTCTCGGTTCCCGACGGCGCAACGAAGCCCGGGGCGGAGCGGGCCGTGCCGCTGGAGCTCGACCGAAGGTGATTCTGGCGCGGGCTCTTTGCGTGCGCTCGGCGGATTCCCCACGCATAATCGGCTCCCGATGACCCTCAGTGATCCGTCCCTTCCGCCGGTCTCCGCGAAGGTGACCGAGGTCTTCCTGTCGGCGATGGGCCAGGCCCGCCCGCCCGACGTGGAGGAGCTGTGCGCCAAGGCACCCGAGCACGCGGCGGAGATCCGGCGGCGCTACGAGGCGTATCGGATCGCGCGGCTGGCGGTCGGGAGCGTCGAACCTGCGGTCGAACCCGCGTGGCGCGAGTTCCTCGACCACCTCGCCCAGCGCGGGAACACGTCCGCGCGCTACCGCGCCGACGGATCCCTGGGCCGCGGCGGCATGGGCGTAGTCGAGAAGGTCTACGACGAAGACCTGCGCCGCCACCTCGCGCTCAAGCGCCTTCGTCGCCAGGACGCGAGCGACGTCCTCGTCGGTCGGTTCCTCGAGGAGGCCCAGGTCGCCG
Source organism: uncultured Phycisphaeraceae bacterium (assembly GCA_964649825.1). Classification (GTDB taxonomy): domain Bacteria; phylum Planctomycetota; class B15-G4; order B15-G4; family JADJEK01; genus CAZYQW01. Next base: position 26,784 of record CAZYQW010000104.1, read on the forward strand.
CGCAGCTCGACCACCCCGGCATCGCGCCGGTTCACGAGCTCGGCGTCGACGGCGACGGCCAGCCGTACTTCACGATGAAGCTCGTCGAGGGCGAGCACCTCGGCCGCGTCATGGAGCGCGTCCGACGAGGCGAGGCGGGGTGGACGGTCGAGCGCGTCGTCGGCACCGTGCTTCGGGTCTGCGAGGCGATGGCCTACGCCCACGCGAAGGGCGTGATCCACCGCGACATCAAGCCCGAGAACGTCATGGTCGGCCGGTTCGGGGAGACCTACGTGATGGACTGGGGCCTCGCGCGGGTCGTGGGGCGGCTCGGGCGACCCGATGCTGGGCCCGTCGACGAGGAGGCGACGACGGTCGTGGGAACGGTGCGGCAGGACTTCGCGCCGCACGAGTCGCCGCTCCTCACGATGGCGGGCGAGGCGCTCGGGACGCCGTACTACATGGCGCCCGAGCAGGCGCAGGGGCGTCTCGAGGCGCTCGGGCCGGCCACCGACGTCTACGCGATCGGCTGCATCCTCTATCAGCTCATCGCCGGCGTCTGTCCGTACCAGACCCGCGATCGGTCCACGTCGGGCGAGGTGATCGCCGCGTTGCTGGCTGGACCGCCGCCGCCGCTTCGCTCGTTCGCCGCCCGCGTGGCGCCCGAGCTCGAGGCGATCTGCGAGAAGGCGATGGCGCGCGATCCGACCGCGCGCTACGTCACGATGGCCGAGCTCGCCGGCGACCTGCGCTCGTTCCAGGAGAACCGGGTCGTCAAGGCGTACGCCACCGGCCCGATCGCCGAGCTGCGCAAGTGGGTGTCGCGCAACCAGGCGGTGGCGCTGCTCGTCGCCGCCGGCGCCCTGATCGTCGTTGGAATGATCGCGGTCTTCGTCGTGACGCTCCAGAGCGAGCGGAACGTCGCCGAGGAGAACGCGCGCCGGGCCGAGCGGAACGAACGGCGCGCGAGCGAGAGCGCCGACGTCGCGCGCGAGATCAACGAGTTCCTGACGCGCGACCTGCTCGCCGCCGTCGCCCCGTCGATCGAGGAGGGGCGCGGGCGAAACGTCACCATGCGGGAGGTGCTGGACGAGGCGGCCCGACGGATCGGCGGCCGGTTCGAGGGGCGGCCGCGCGTCGAGGCGAACATCCGGTCCGCGATCGGCGAGACCTACCGGATGCTCGGCGAGTACGACCAGGCCGCGCCGCACCTGGAGCGCGCCCGCGAGCTCATCGACGCCGAGGGGGGCGAACTCGAGGAACGGCTGACGATCCGAAACGCCCTCGGCCTGCTCGACTTCGATCGGGGCCGGTACGCGGAGGCGGCGAGAACCTTCGAGTCGATCCTGGAGGCGAGCCGGCGCGAGCAGGGCGAGACGGACCCCGACACGCTGACGTTCGCGTCCAACCTGGCCGGTGCGTACCGGTGGCTCGGGCGGTTCCGGGAGTCGCGCGAGCTCGACCTGAAGGTCTTCGAGGCCCGCCTGAAGGACCCCGGCCGTCCGGCGAGCGAGACGCTCGGCACCTTCCAGGGGCTCGCGCTCAGCCGGTTCCACATGGGGGAGTACGAGGAGGCCGAGCGCCTCCTCGCGGAAGCGCTGGAGAGGAGCCGCGCGCTGCTCGGCGACGTCCCGGACACGCTGAACTTCATGGCGAACCTCGCGACGCTCCACGTGCAGCTCGGTCGCTTCGAACGCGCGGAAGAGCTCTTCGCCGCCGCGCTCGCGGGGATGGACGAGACGCTCGGCGAAGACCATCCGTTGCGGCTCACGTGCCTGAGGAACCTCGCCGGGCTCTACCGGGTGACGGAGCGGTTGGACGAGGCGATCGACGCGTATCGATCCGCGCTGGCCGGCTTGCGAGCGCGGCTCGGCGACGAGCACGAGAGCTCGCTCGCGTGCCTGCGCGACCTCGCGGTCGTGCTCTGCGATCAAGGCCGCTACGACGAGGCGGCGCCGCTCCTCGACGAGGCGATCGACGGGCTTCGCGCGTCGGTCGGCCCCGAGCACAACTCCACCCTCGCCGCGATGAGCAGCCGCGCCGTGCTCGCGTTCCAGCAGGGTCGACCGGCGGACGCCGAGCCGCTCCTCGTCGAGATCCTCGAGATCCGCCGGAGAACGCTCGGCGACGATCACCGCAGCACGCTGGTTTCGATCGAGAACCTCGTCGGTCTCTACATCATGACGGACCGGCCCGCGCTCGCGCTCCCTCTCGCCGAGGAACTCGTCGCGCGGACACCGGAGGAGTTTCCGGGCCGTCCGATTCGGCTGAAGCTGCTGGAGCGTGCGCGGCGGGACGTAGGGGTCGAAGAGTCCCGGTGAATCGCGATCTCGGCCCATCGACGTCGTCGAGGGACTCCTTCTCGATCGCCGGCCGGCGCCGTCCCGCGTGGAATCAAGCGCGTGCGGTCGCCGCGAGATCGCGCTCGATCTGCGCGCAGTGCCAGAGGTCGTGTCCAGCCAGGATTCGCCGCAACGTCTCCAACGAGAGCTCGACGCCGGCCGCCTCGTGGAAGCCGGTCCGCGCGAGCTCGTCGTCCGTGAGCGCGCGCCACTTCACGAGGTTCAGGTCGCGCAGCGTCTCGAACTCATCCACCAGCTCCGGCACCGGGGTCGCACCGCGAGCCTGACCAGCGACCCAGCGGTCCTGGTCGATCATCGCGAGCCTGGGTCGCTCCTCGTAGAGGCAGGCGCGGAGGCGAAAGCCGAACAGGCGCTCCGCGTCGACGAGGTGCTGCATCACCTGAGCGGGGCTCCACTTCGCGGGTCGCGGTCGCCCAGGAGCTCGAGCTGCGCGTTCCAGGAGGAGAATCGATCGTCGACGTCGATGCGGTTGGTCATGGCGTTCGTGGTGCCTCCGAGGGCCAGCGTACCGATCCGGCCGCGCCGGCGTGGAGTCCTCGCCGGCCCGTCCGCGTCGATTCCTGTTAACGTGCGCGCTCCAACCTCCGGAGCATCACGTTCGTCATGGATCGTCGCCGCGACACGTTCCTGGCGCCGCCGTCGGCGCGAAGGAAGGGGCTGTACTTCGTCGTCCTCGTGTTCGCGAGCGGGTTTCTGCTCGACGTCCTGTTCCGTGGCTGGCTCCTCGCGACCGCTCAGCCGTGGACGCCGTCCGGGCAGCGGACCGCGCTCGCGGAGATCGCCTCCACCTTCACGGAGCACGTGCCGTTGGGCGAGGTGCGTCCCGACGCAAGCGACCAAGGGGACGTCCGGGTCGGCGCGCAGACCGACGTGGTCCACCCGTACGTCAGCTACCAACCCTCAGCGGCGACCGCGCAGCTCGAACGCGACCTTCGGACGATGTCCCGCGATCGGGGTGACGAGTTCGTGGTCCTGGTCCTCGGCGGCTCGGTCGCGGGAGGATTCAGCTATTACGGCGGCGGCGCGTTCCGCCGTCGCCTCGCGTCGGACCGGCGCCTTGCGAATCGTCCGATCCGGCTCCTCGGGTACGCGCGGGGCGGCCACCGGCAGCCGCAGCAGGTGGCGATGCTCGCGTACCTCACGAGCCTCGGAATCGAGCCCGGCGCGGTGATCGACATCGACGGCTTCAACGAGGTCGCCGGCTCGACGAACAACTTCCGGCTCGCTGCGCATCCGCTCCATCCCTCGACCGCGCACTGGATCCGCGTAACGCGCGAGGCCAGCCCGGAGAGCATGGAATCGCTCGCCGACATGCGGCTGTTCCGCGTCTCGGCGCTTCGTTGGGCGGACGCCGCGGGTCGGTTCCGTCTGACGTGGAGCGCGATCGCCGGTCGACTCGCGATCGATCGAGTCGAGCGGCTGCGGCACGGCCACTGGGCGGCGTACCAGCGGTTCCTCGACGTCATGAACCCGCGCCAGGTGAACGAGCGCGAAGATCCGCTGTCCGTCGCGCTGCGCGGGCCGGCGCCTCCGAGCTCGATCGAGGAATGCATCGAGGAGATCGTGACGGGCTGGGTGCAGGGATCGATCTCGCTCGATGCGATCTGCCGGGAGCGCTCGATCCCGTTCCTGCACGTCCTGCAGCCGACGCTCCACGACGAGGGATCCAAGCCCCTCACCGACCAGGAACGTCGCACCGGAGCTGCGCTCGAGAGCTGGGTCGAGGGAGTGCGGCTCGGCTATCCCCGGCTGCGCGCCGCCGGCGCGGAGATCTCCGCGCGGGGGATCGCGTTCCTGGACGCGAGCCTCATCTTCGAGAGCTACACGGAGAGCGCCTACTTCGACGCATGCCACTTCCGGGGGCCGAGCATGGACCGGTTCGCGGAGAGGGTCGCCGATGCCCTCCTCGAGATCCTGCCGCCGGAATGAGCCCGCCCCGACCCTCCAAGCGAGCTTCCTTCGGGCCGCGGCTGGTCGTGCCGCTCGTCGTGATCGCGGCAATCGCGCTGGCCGACGCCGGCTTCCGAGCGTGGTGCGCGTGGCGCGGCGAGCCGGCCTCGCCCGTCCGCGTGCGCGAGCGGATCACGACGCTCCTGGACGAGATCCTCGCTCGAGCGACCATCGCCGGCGGCGCCGGCGACGTCGACCGCGACGTCGCTCGGACCGGCGTCGCGCATCCCTACACGGCCTTCGACGCGGCCGACGGGATCGAGCGGCTCGACGCCGAGCTTGCGCGGCGCGACGCGGTGGACCCCAACGAGTACGTGGTGTGGATCTTCGGGGCCGAGTCCGCCGGCTCGCTCGCGGTCGACGGCGCGGCGGCGCTCGTTCTCGAGCTCGGGCGCGACGACCGCTTCTCCGGTTGCACGATCCGCGTCGTCGACCGGACGAATCCCTCGTTCAAGCAGCCGCAGTCCGTGACGCGGCTCGGCTACTTGCTCGGCCTCGGTCTCCTTCCTCACGCGGTGATCAACGTCGACGGGAAGAACGAGATCGCGCTCGCCGTCGCGAACGCGGCGCAGGGCGTCCACCCGGTCCATCCGAGCATCGCTCGTTGGGCGCCGGTCGTGCACGTCGCGCCGCCCGGCACGCTCGAGGTTCGTACCGAGATGCGGCGGCTCGAGAACGAGGCACGTACGGTCGCCGCGTTCGCGCTCGACGGGGGCGCGGCGGCCAGCGCGATCCTCGGCGCGTACGCGATCGGTCGGCTCCGAGCGATCCGCGTCTCGCTCGACGCGGCACGCGCCCGGCTCGGTGCCCTCGCCACGGGTGCGGAGACCGAAGACGACGCGGTCCTCCCCGTGCTCCGCGGGCCGGCGTTCGAGGACAGCGACGTGCTCGAGACCGCGGCGCGAGCCTGGATCGAGTCCTCCCGCAATCTTCACGCGCTCTGCCGCGCCCGCGGGATCGCGTACCTCCAGGTCCTCGAGCCGGCGGCGCCGGACGAGCTTCGCGACGCGGCCGACGAACTCGTCCACCACGGCGTGCCGCTCTTCGACCCTGGCCCCGACGTCTCCGCGGCGCCGGACCCGATCGATCGCTTCGCGGTCGCGACGGCGCGCGCGTTCCTCGCGACGCTGCCCGAACCGCGAGCCAGCGAGCCGCCGAAGTAGAGCCTCGCCGCCCGTGGTGGAAGTCATTCCGGCTGCGGCGGGCCCTCGCGACCGATCTCTTCGTTGCAGGATCCTCGCCGTACAGGCAGTACGCCTGCGGTCCTGCGCCTCGATCTCGGTCGCTTCGAAAGCACTTTCACCACGGGCTGCTAGTCTACGAGTGTGTTCGAGCACTCGGCTGTCGCGCGCAGCTCCCTCGCTCCGAGCAAACGCGAACGTGCCGTTGGTTTCAGCCGATCCCGCCTTCACGATGCGGGAGTCCGGGTCGGTGAAGTCGATCTGGTCGCGCCGTCCGACAGGCCTGCCGAACTCGCGCGGCACCACGCACCGACGATTCATGAGAGCGCGCAGCGCCACCTTCTCTCTCTTTCTTCTCGCCCCTTCGAGCCCGCGCACGCATCGTGGCGTCCAGGCGGGCGGAGCGGGTCGATCGGGCCGCGCCGAGCGAGTTTCGCAGCGAGCCGCCCACGCATCCCCCAACCAAAGCTCCCCAACGCAACCCCTTCGCCCGCACCCCGAGCGAGGACTGTCCGAGCGAACGCGGCCCGATCGACCCGCTCCGCCCGCCCG
>CAZYQW010000105.1:0-5188 GCA_964649825.1 uncultured Phycisphaeraceae bacterium
TGAAGGGTGAAGGGTGAAAGCATTCTTTCCCCCTTTCACTCTTCAAACCTCGACGTGTGTCGCTCGGCAGTCACAAGCCACCGCAGTGGACCCCCGGGTCGAATCGCGTCGAACGGGTAACAGGTCACGAGTGTCAGGCGATCCGAGCCGTGATGAAGGAGACGCGTGTCCCGCTGGTCGACGATCTCGGTGCTCGTGACGCGGTAGGTCAGCCGCTCGCCAACCGGCGTCTCGAGCTCGACGAGATCACCTCGCCTGACATCGCGCAGGACACGAAAGTGTGTGTCGCGGTGTCCCGCGATCCCGACGTTCCCGGAGGAGCCCGGGAGTGCCGTTCCGTCGATGTGTCCCGGCGCGAACGCCAGCGTTCGACCGCTTGCTCCCGTGAGGACGATGAGCGACACCCCGTCATGATCGACGAGCCGAAGCCGGGCGAGGGGATGCGTGTCGGCCCACGGCCACGGCTTTGCGTCTCTCTCGCCGTCTTGTGTCTTCCGCCAGGCGCGCTCGAGGAGGCGCTGCGCGAGCCATGCCTTGACGTCGATCCATGTCGCCTGCGCAAGCAGGCTTCCGCCCACGAGCATCAGCAGGACGACGGCCACTCGATGTGTCCATCGAACGAAGCCGACAGTGGTGATGCAAGTGGTCGTCATGGCGGAAGCTCACCACCCGCCGCGAAGGCGTGCCGCAGCCAGAAGCGTCAGTGCGAGGCCCAACACGGCCAGCCCCTGGAGCAACAACAGCTTCGATGCCGTGCCGCCCTGAGGGAGTATCCCGCTCTCGATGCCACCCCATCCTGCCGGGAGGTTCACTTCCACGGGCACGCTCTCGCAGACCTCACCTGCGATCGGCCCGCTTCGGTCGACGGCAACGAAGCTGGTGTACCTCGTCAGGAGCCGGTTCCGTAGCGCCAGCTCGACCACCTGCGGCCTCACCTCCGCCTCCGTAGCGCCCAGAATGAGACTCTCCTCGAGCGATTCGACCTTGCGTTGCGCGAAGTAGCGGGAGATGCCTGACATCTCTCGCGTGTGCGACCTCGAGATGTCGTCTCTCCAGGGAGTCCCCGCGCCGGTGGTCACACGAAGGCGCGGTGCGGCGTTCTCGGTCCGCATCGTCACCACGAGCGGCTCGCCCGCGTAGAGATCAGGGATGGGGCTCGGATGAATCTCGACGCCCGGCTCATCCGACTCGATCGTGATCCCGGTCAGCACCGGGCTCTCGAGCTTGCGAAACAGGACGCTCATGGTCGACTGAACCTCCGCCTCGGCGCCGACGAACGTGTACGTGCCACGGCCCGCCTTCGCGATCAGGTTCATCAGATGCGCATTCGGCGCCGATCCGATGCCGACGGTGAAGATGCGGCTCGTTCCGAGGCGCGCGTGGACGAATCGGAAGAGTCCGGCTTCGTTTCCCACCTGTCCGTCGGTGATGAAGACGACCTGCCTGACAGCGGTCGGATTGACGGACGGGATGCCGAGCGCGGCGGCAAGGGCAGGCTCCATCTCGGTTCCGCCGCGCGAGCGAAGACCGTCGATCCACTGGAGCGCGGTCTCGCGCGTCCGGTCATCCACGGGCTCGAGGCCGTCGAACATCCGGCGCGTGACCGAGTTGAACTCGATGATCTCGAACCGGTCGATCGGACGGAGGCGCGCGACCGCATCACGGAGGGCGGCCTTCGCCTGGGCGATCGACGGACCCCCCATCGACCCCGAGGTGTCGATGATGAAGATCACCTCCTTGGGAACCGTGCCTGCCAGGCCGGTGTCAGGCGGCATGACGACGACCATCGTCGACGTGCTGCCGTCAGCGTTCGTCTCGGAGAAGCGCGCGGCCCGCGGCTCACGGCCGGACTCCGGAATCCAGCGCAACACGAAGTCCCGATCAGCCGGCTGTTCCTGTTCGCGAAGCGAGATGTAGTGATGCGTTCCCGCGATGAGAGACGTTTCGACGACGTGAGAGGGAGACGCGAGGGAGGCAAGGGGGACTCCCGCGTCGAGATCGACCGCAAGGCGGAGCGGGTTCCCGCGGCGGTCCACGTCGTAGTGAATGTCAGGCATCCGCTCATCGCCTGCGACAGTGCCACGCGCTGGCTCCTCCTCCGAGGGCACCGCGGGTTCGTAGCGCGGTGCGACCACGGTTGGGAAGCGGAGCTCGAACACACCGTCCGCAAACGCGACGACAGCCTGGTACTCGATCTCGACCTCGATCGAATCTCTCGCACCGACGTTTGCGAGCGAGATGCTGAACACGTTCGGACGATTGCGCTCGACGATCGACGCCGTGCGCCCTTCAGCGCGCGCCTGTTCGAAGATCTGCTGCGCCTCCAGGCGCTCGTGGATCTCTCCCTCGATCGTCCGTCCTCCAATCCTCATGCGATAGGCGTCGACGGCTGCGCCTTCGGGAAGGGGGAAGACGTACCTTGCGTCGACGCACGAGTCGAAGGGATTCACGAACTGCTGCACCACCCTGGCTCGAGAGAGCATTCCGGTCACGCCGATCGAGACGTCGGTCCCCACCGTCACGGCCTCGATGTACACGCCTCGATGCCGCGTCTTGATGAGCAGACTCCCGGAGCCCACGTCGTCGATCCGCACGAGGCGTTCCGTCATGCCGGTCTGCGCGGAAGCGGAGATTGTCAGCAGAAGAAGCAGAGTGAAAACGGGAAGTCGTCGCATCGTTCACCTCGTCGTCGAATGTCGAGGAGGGAGCGATGCCGGATGCGTGCCATGTTTGAAGAGTGAGGGGAACTGAAGGGGTGAAGGGTGAAAGGTGAAAGGATGCTTTCACTCTTCACTCGTCACCTTTCACTCGCCCACAGCGGAAAGGTCATGTGCGCGGATGCGTGGTGGAAATCCCGATCGGTCGAAAGCAGCATGAGCTCGTGACGCTGGCAGAGTTGAATCAGCAGGGCGTCGATGGTTCCGATCTGGACGCCGCCCCGCCGACAGATGTTGCGGACCTCCGCGGCAGCCATGTGGTCCTGACGGTCGGGTACGAGCAATGGGAGTATCGAGAACCGCTCGAGAATCACGGCTCGGTCTTTCGGTCCGCTGAAGCCCTGGAGAAGCTCCTGGAGAACGAGACCGGTGATGAAGATCGCTTCGCCTTCCTCGATCGCCCGGCGCAATCTGGCGACCTCGGGAGTACTTCCCGCGGGTTCCCGCCGCAGGGCGAGCGACCAGACGCTCGTGTCGACGAAGAGATTCACGAGCGGGAGCGATCGGCCTTGTAGTCGAAATCGGAGTCCCACTCGAGAGCGCCGAAGAGCTCGAGCAGCCGCTTTTGTTCCCTCCGTGCGACGAACTCTTTGAGCGCCATCGTGACCGTAGCGGTCTTGGTCCTCTGCCCACTCACTTCGAGCGCACGTTCGAGTAGCTGGGGATCGATTTCGAGATTCGTCGCCATGTGCGAAGTATCGCACATGGCCCCGCACATAACAAATTGGTGAAGGTGAAGAGTGAAGGGGGAGAGGAAGTTTGAAGGGTGAAGAGTGAAGAGAGAAGGGCTAGTCCACTCTTCACCCTTCACTCTTCACCCATCACCCCGCTCGATCGCGTATCTCACGATCACAGATTGGAACTTCTGGCTCTCCCTGCGCTTCTTCGCGATGACGTCGTGAACCTCCGGGGTCCAGGTGGTCCACTTGTCCATGAACGCTTCCGCGCGCGCGCGATCTCCGGCGTGTTGGATCGCGAGGACCTCCTTCAACAGCGAGGCTGCGACGTCGTGGTACTTCTCGTAGCGGATCGCGAGCAGGCCGGTCTTTGCGTCGAAGAACAGGAGTCCCCGGTCGAGGAACCAGTTGAACTGCATGAGTTGCATTGTCTGGTAGGGTTGGTCACGGCGCGGCTTGACGGTCTGGAGGGTCCGCAGGATGCCGCTCGCATAGAACGATTGAAGGCTCGAGTCGTCGAGGTAGCCGGTCCGTCGAAGCTCCTTTGCGGCGTAGAGCGATACGAGGTCGGCCTTCATCTCCTCGTACGAGTCGGCCGTCGACTCGAGGGCGACGTCGAGTGTGCGCCCCTTCGCGTCACGGTCGACGCCGAGGTAGTGGCCGATCTCGTGCCAGAGCGTGCGATTGAAGTTGCCGTCGGGGCGGAGGTCGTCCCGGAGGTCCGCCGCGACGACGGCGTCCCAGCCCGCCTTCGCGTTCTCGAAGATCGTCTCGTTGCGCATGATGTTCTCGCGCAGGAGAATCGTTCGCCCGTACCGGCGAGAGAAGAGCGCGTCGTTAGGCAGGATCGTCGCCGTGTTCTGTCCGCGCGACTGGCCGAAGTCGGCGATGATCTCGTAGACGCCGACCGGGATGTCCTCGCGCACCCGCTTCCTGTGCTCGTAGGGAAGCGAGTCCTCGATCGACTGAATCCCCGTGATTGCGCCACGCAGCTTCGCGCTCTCCTCGGCGTTCCGCTTGAGGAGGCTCAGCGACATGAACGCCTTCACGCCGTACATCGCGTCGTCGTAGGTCTCGTAGGAGCCGATCTGTGCGTTCAGCGTTCCGAAGCGCCCGGTGATCCACGACGCGTCGCCGCTCTCGTAATCGTCGCTGAGGAAGTCGCGCGCGCGGTTGCGAAGGTAGCGTGCGAACTCGGCGTCGTCTCCCTCGACCGCGCCGGCAGCCCGGTTGAGAAGGCGGTAGACCCTCGTGATCTCCTCAGGCCATTGGACCGACTGCGGCACGGCATAGAACGTCCACTCCTCGGATTTTGATCGAATCGATTCGAGATGCGAGGCGAGGCCCGGATGGAGGATGTCGAGCGCGGGGTACGTCCTCAGGACACCGAGGTCGCGATCGAGACTCGCGGCGTTGTTTCGCCTGACAACGGTGCGCTCGCCGAGAATCGACTCGCGCTGCGCGGGATACCTGGCGAGAAACGCGTCGATCTCCTCTTTCGTCGCGCCGGCCGGATAGACGTTCCGCGTCACGGCCTGCGGCGCGGCGGGAAGGAAGGCCTCTCTCTTGTTCTCGAGCGTCGTCGCGATCGGACCCTGGTTGAGGCGGTAGAGGTCGAGAAGGTTCTGTGTCGCCTTCCCTCGGCCCGTCTTCGCGTGAAGCTCCTCCAGCGCCTTCGCCGCCGCGAGGGCCTCGGGATGACGCGCGTCCTCGTAGAGCCGCTGGAGAATGGTGCCCGCTTCCAGCAGGGCGTCCACGGCGGCCCGCTCACCTTCTGTCAGGCCTGACAGATCG
>CAZYQW010000106.1:0-36119 GCA_964649825.1 uncultured Phycisphaeraceae bacterium
GACGTTTCTCCGGGGCCCTCGTCATCGCTTGCTGCGTTGCTCCTCCTCGACGTATCTCGAATACGCGGTCGTCGTCGCGCCTTGCCAGCGACGACGATGACCTCCGGATAATCCACCAACAATCTGAATCACACCACTAGACTCGCGGCCTTTGGAGCCCGTTTGATCAAGTCAACCCGGACGAAGCACGCGACCGCACCCGATCTCACCGACGCCATGTCCGACGTTCCATTCGAAGGGGACTTGCCCGACGTCAGCACCTTCGCGCTGCTCGCGCGTCATGGCGCCGGGGACCGAGCCGCGCTGGCCGTCCTGATCGAGCGCTACTACCTGCGCGTGGCGCGCATCGTCCGCGTCCGCGTGGGGGCCGCGCTGCTCGAGCGCGAGGCGGTCGATGACGTGGTCCAGGACGTGTTCGTGCGCATCGTCGAAGGGCTCGAAGGGTACGAGCAGCGCTCGGATGCGCGGTGGATCGATTGGGTCGCGCGCCTGGCGCAACGGATCGCGCAGATCATACGGGACCCTTCGGCGAGCGTGCGGGGGGACGTCGTTGGCAGGTCCGGAAACCTCCGCGCGCGTGCAACCTCCGTGCAACCCGGCATCCTGTGTGCCAGTTTTGGGTTACCATTCCCCTCGTCATTCCCGTTCTTCCCGTTCTCTTCTCTGCGGGGGTCCGGCCTTGCCCAAGCCACCTCTCAACCCGACCGACCGAGTGGTGCGAGCGCCGACGTTCCTGCGCCTCTCGGCGGGCCTCGTCTACTTCTACTTCGGGTTCCTGAAGTTCTACACCGACCTCAGTCCGGCCGAGATGCTCGCCAGCCAGACGATCATGCGGCTCTGGCCGTGGCCGGTCGACGCCCACACCGTGCTGCTCTGGCTCGCCGCCAGCGAGGTGCTGATCGGCGTCGCGTTCCTCCTGAACGTGGGGCTGCGTTGGGTCCTGTGGATCTTCCTGCTCCATCAGGTCGGCACCTTCTCGCCTCTCTTCTTCATGCCGGAGCTGTCGTTCAAGATCGCTCCGTTCTCGCCCACGATGGAGGGGCAGTTCATCATCAAGAACCTGGTGTCCCTCGCGGTGGGGCTGACCGTCATGTTGCCGGCCGTTCGCGCGGCGAGCGTGGCGCGTCACCGAGCGGACCGAGCCGTCGACTCGGCCGCCACCCGGAGGGGCCGACGCATGAGGCCGAGCTTCCAGCGCGCCGCGGTCGGGCTCGGCATCGTCGTCATCGCCGCCGGGATCCACGTCACGTACGAGCGCTATCGCGGCACCGAGCTCAGCCGCGTCCCGTCGTTCGCGCGTCATTCGAACGATCGGTTTCCGGACCGCGACGCGGTCACCAGCGCTCACGCGCTCACCACCGACCCGGCCGCGCCCGACCCGCTCGCGAATCCGTCGCCGCCCGCGGCCGGCCGCGAGATCCCGCGCGCCGCCGACGACCTGCGGATCTACCCGACCGTCGAGCGCGGCTTTCGCACCCCGTTCGACCTGTGGCGTTACTACGGGCGCGGCGCGTCATCGTTCGACTCGCCGATCATGCCGATGCGGTTCGAGCAGTGGCTCGAGTTCCACCGCAAGCAGAAGCCGGTCCTGATGCGCGAAGTGAAGGACTACATGGCCTCGCGCTACGACTTCTCCGGCGCCCCGCTCGCCGGGGCAGCGATGACCGGCGGCAAGGCGATCATGAACGGGCCGATCGCGCGGCTGCCGCGCGAGGTCGATTCGTTCGAGGAGCTCGCGATGCTGAGCGCGGCCGAGATCCGCGAGCGCGACCTGTTCCCGTTCAAGCCGCTCGCGCACCCGCTGTCGTCGACGGCACACATGGTGTTCCCCGACTCGTGGATCCGTGCCCATCCCGAGCACGATCGGATCGACGTCGCGATGGACATCCCCGACGCGTACCTCCCCGAGTTTCCACCGCCGCTCTTCTTGACCACGCACAAGGAGCTGGGCGACGTGACGAACGGGATCGAGATCACGCTCGACAACTACTACGAGATCTTCGACGGACTGCTCACGCCGGAGCAGATGGAGGGGTTGAAGGAGCTGCTGCGGCCGTCGCCGACCACGTGGTTCAACCAGACCGACCACCGCGTGACGAGAAAGCCGTCGCGCGGCGTCGCCTGCTTCGACTGTCACGTGAACGGCCACTCGAACGGGGCGTTCGAGCTCGCGCCCGACTCGCGGCCCCACATGGGGCGGCTGCGCGTCGACACGCCGTCGATGCGGGGGAACTACAACCTGATGCAGCTCGCCTCGAAGCGCTCCGTGCGGAGCATGGACCACTTCGCGGAGATCGAGGAGTACTTCGACGGTGACCCCGGGATGATGCAGGCGATCGGCCCGCGCGCGGTGAAGCGCGACGTTTCCAACCGCATGGGCGACTTCAACGCGATCATCGACTACCCGCCGGCCCCGAAGCTCGATGTCCTCGGACGGTTGCGCAAGGAGCTGGCGACGCCGGCCGAGCTGCGCGGAGAGGAGCTGTTCCACGGCAAGGCCCACTGCGTGCAGTGCCACCACGGGCCGTCGTTCGTCGACGACTACCTTCACGATCTGCAGGTCGAGCGTTTCTACGCGGGCCGGCCCGAGGGGCCGATCAAGACGTTCCCGCTGCGCGGCATCAAGGATTCCCCGCCGTACCTCCACGACGGCCGCTGCCCCACGCTCCACGACGTGGTGGAGTTCTTCGATCTCGTGCTCGCGCTGAGGCTCACCGCGGCGGAGAAGGACGACCTGGTCGCGTTCCTGCTTTGCCTGTAGGGAGTCGCCCCGGCCGGACGCGTGCCCGCGGGCCGCGGCGGCGGCCGAGAGATGTCGCTCAGCGCGTGTACCCGAGCTCCCGGAGGCGACGTTCCATCTCGTCCGAGACGGGGCCGCCCACGTCGACGGCCGCGGCCGCCGCCGCGTACCACGCATGGAGGCGCTCGCTTAGCGAACGAACGTCCTCCGGTCGCTCGGCGGCGAGGTCGTGGTGTTCCCGCGGATCGTGGACGAGGTCGTAGAGGCGCGGACGGCGAACGCCGCCGTTCCACGGCTCGTGGCGGCGAGCCGGATTCGGATCGTCGGCGACGGGGCGCGCGGGGTGGATCAGCTTCAATCCGTCCTTCGTGCGGATCGCGTGGTCGCGGGTACCGAACGCGTGGATCACCGCCTTCGACTCGCGCGTCGCGAAGCGGTCGATGCCGGCCGCGTTCGGGTCGGGCTCGAGCGACGCGAGCGAGAGGAGCGTCGGGAACACGTCGAGGTTCTCGGCCAGCTCCGAGCGTCTCGCGCCGCGGGGCAGGCCAGGCCCGCGATAGACGAGCGGGACGTGAACCGACTCCTCGTACACGTGCTCACCGTGCTCGAGGTACAACCCATAGTCCCGCACCCCGTCGCGCGCGTCCTCGTACTCGGCGTGCGAGAACATCCCTTCGCCGTGGTCGGACGTGACCACGACGACGGTGCGATCGGCGACGCCGCGGCGTTCGAGCGCGGCGAGGATCCCGCCGAGCGCGTTGTCGGCGCGCCGGATCTCGGAGTCGTAGGAAGCGATCACCGTCCGGATCGTCTGCAGGTCGCCGGCATCGACCTCGTCCCCCGCGTGCTCGGGCTGCAGACGCCGGTAGTCGTCCACGCCGAGCCCGCGCGGATCGATGTCGTCGAGGAACCGTCCGTCCGGACGGCCGTAGGGGGAGTGGGGATCGTACAGGTGGAGCCAGCAGAAGAACGGCTCCTCGATGCCCGCGAGCAACGCCTCGGATCGCTCGAGGAGGTCGGCTCCGGGCATCCGCTTCTTCCCTTTCTCGTGCTCGGCCACCTCGTACGACTCGAACCCGCGCTCGAACCCGGTCCGCTCGAAGAGAAGGGGGTTCGCCACGACCGCGCCGGTCCGATAGCCGCCGTCGCGGAACCGTTCGGCGAGGGTCGGGACCGACGGGGGCATCGCGCCGTGGTTCGCGGCGACGTACCGCCCTGTAAACAACGAGACCATCGAAGGGATCGTCCATGGAGCCTGCGACCACGCGTTCTCGAACAGGAGGCCCTCGTCCGCGAGACGCTTCAGGTTCGGGGTGGTGTCCCGCCGGTACCCGTACGGCGTCGTGTGATCGGCGCGCAGGGTGTCGATGACGACGAGCAGGACGTTGGGTCGCGAAGCGCCGTGGCCGCCGCACCCGGGCGCAGCGGCCACGGCGGCCAGGAGCGCGACCGCGGCGATCGCCGGGAGAATCCGGCCGGGGGGGCGGGGTTCGAGGGCGGCTCCGAGTTTCACCTGGCCTCCACGTGGTCGCGGCACGCGACCGCGCCGCCTCGACAGGACGGCACCTTAGACGGAACACGCCGGGAGCTCGGCGACGAAACCGGACGACCGATGTTCGCGCGGCGCCGCACGTTGCGGACGCGGCCGCCGATCTCGCGTCGACGCTCGGACGGCCGAGGGTCTCCTCGCGGCAAACGCCGCGTCCATATCCAAGCTCGAAGCTCGAACAATGCGGCCAGGAATCGAATTCAGGCTGAGCCTCTCCTGCGGAGAGGCTCAGCGCACCTCCCGCCGGCCGCGGTCGGGCGTCGGGCCGGACCGCGGCCGGCCGGAGTACTTCTCGGCCACGAACGCGCGCCACTCCGACTGGAAGGTCGCGGGGTCGAGCCCGTACGCGGCGAGCAACGCGTCGGCGGTGCTCAGGCCCTCTCCCTTCGTCTTCTCGAGCAGGTCGGCCATCTTGGTCCGGTCGTACCACATCAGGAAGTCGACGTAGCTCCACGCGAACTGCCGGTGCTTCGCGTTCATCTCCTTCACGCCGAGCGCGAACACGCTTTCGGGCTCGGGATCGCGCCTCGTCTTCAGGGCGCGCTTGACGTTCGCTTCCCAGTGGGGGGACAGCCAGTGCTTGAAGTCGACGGAGTCCTCGGGATCGCACGTCATGATCGGGGGGCCGAAGCGCGCGATCTCCTCGTAGTACGCGATCCCTTCGTACAGCCAGCCATGGGAGTCGAACATCCAGTTCCGGTACGCCCCGACGTCGTGATAGATCCCATGCGCGAGGACGTGGGTCACGGCTTGGTGGAACTGCTCGTCGGTCGCGAAGACCTCCGGGTTGTTCCAGACCAGGGCGCGCGACACGTCGCCCCCGACGAGGGAGGACTGGAATCCGCCGCCGATGGTGGTTCCGAGGACGGCGGCCGCGATCGCCTTCGCGTCGTCTCCGTCCGCGACCAGGAAGACCTCGTGGCGCCGTTCCGTGTAGAGGCGGGTCTCGTCCACGCCGAGCCCGGAGAGGACCTCGCCGAGATACTGCTCCAGGCGGACGGCGTACAAGGCGGCGGCCTCGACGTCCTTCACCTTCTTGCGTCCGACTCGGATCTCTCCCAGGCCGCACGCGAGCTCGAAGTGCTTGGTCCGCACGTGGAGGAGCGTGCGGCCGAGCTTCTCGTCGACCGCGCGCCGGCGGCCGTCGAGCCAGTCACGCCGATCGTCCACCTCGCCCTTGAACCGCATCCGAGCGAGCTCGAGTTCGGCCTCGTCGCCGCAGGCCTCGTTCGGCTGCCACGGAAGCCCGGCCGCGCCGTCGGACTCGATCACGGCGGAGAAGAGCTCGATGCGGACATCGAGTCCGCGCGCGATCGCCGGGAGTGGCCGCGGCTCGATCGCGTCGTCTCCGTTCGTGGCGGCGAAGCCCCCCGGAACGATGAGCGCCAGGACGAGCGCCGGACGGCAGGTCATGTTCGTCTCTCGCGATCAAGGACATCGAACGCGACGCCGAGGCCTCGCGGGCCCCGGACGTCGCGCTCTCGTTCGAACCACCGGCCGCGGCCGCCCGGTCAGGTGCTCGAGCGACGCGGCAGCTCGAGGATCTTCTTCTTCTGCGATCGAAGCGACTCGGCCTGCTTCTCGAGTCCGGCGAGCTCCTTCTCGAGCGTCTTCTCCTTCGCGCGCGTCTCGGCGGTCAGGTAGTCGTCGTCGAGCAGCTCCTTCTTGGCGCGAAGCGTAGCCATCGTGGTGAGGAGCTTCCGGTACGACTTCATCACGCGTTCGAGGTTGCCCTCGTACGATCGATCGAACGCCTCCTGCATCAGCTCGAACACGTCGGAGCTCGTGACGTTTCCCTCGAGCTGCCCGATCTTCGTGCCGTCGCCGGCGAAGACCGCGACGCGCGGAAGCGTCTTGCCACCGACGTGCCGGGCGAACGGGTGGGTCGCGTCGATGTCCGTGCCCGACGCCTTGATCATGCAGAAGACCTGCGCCGCGATCCCGATCCGTTCGTCGGTGAACGCGCCGTTCAGGATCGCCTCGGCGCGCTTGGCGTCGTCGCTCTCACCAGTGAGGTAGATGACGAACGGTTGATCGTGGCTGTTCTCGAGCTTGGTCAGCATGCTCCGCGCGAGGTCGAAACCGAGCACGTCGTTCGCGCTCATGGTCGAGTCGACCGAGGTGCTGGCCAAACCGTTCGACCAGCTCACGGGTACCCGTGGCCCGGTCGCGCGGCTCTTCTTGCCCCCGCCTGGACCCGACGCGGGCCCGCCGACCGTCGGCGTCCCTGGGCCCGGGCCGCCGGTTCCGGGGCCACCCAGGCCCCCGAGTCCTCCGAGTCCTCCGGCGCCGAAACTGGCGCCGCCCGATCCTCCACCTCATCACCCTCCGCTGGCGTGGATGGGGGACATGACGATCGCGGCGGTGCTCGCCAAGACCAGGAGCGTCGTGCGCTGGGCCTTCATGAAAGTCCTCCGTGAATGAGAGACCTTGGACCGACTGGCAGCCGGGAGTATAGCGTCTGGTCAGTTCGTGCGGATCGATGGTCACGCGCCCGTGGACGGATTGCCGGCCGGGTCGGGTCAGCGGGAGAGTCGTCCGAAGCGCGACCAGTGGCGCACGACGAGCATGCGGAACGCGTCGACATCGCCGCCGCAAACACGGCGCAGACGTCCGGGTCGTCTTCCATCGCGGACCTCCGAGGTCCGCCGTGCGCGCTCGCGCGCCGGCCGGAAACCCGCAGTACAACCCGATCGCCGAGGAGGTTCCCGGATTCTCGGCTCAGCGCGCGGAACGGAGCAGAGCGAGCCGGCGGCGGATCTCGGTGGGCCAGTACGCTCCCGCCGGGAACCGGCGCTTGGCCGTCGCCTCGGCGCGCAGGAGGAGCGCCTCGGCCGCGGGGAGCAGCTCCTGGTCGCGGCGCAGCAGGGCGAGGTGCGTGAGCACGATCGCCTCTTGCGCGGAGTGCGCCCCGTACCGCCGCCCGGCCGCCGCCAGCGCACGGAACAGGATCGGCTCGGAGTCGCCGAAGCAGCCTTCGACCCGGTACGCCTGCGCGAGAGCGAGCATGACGCCCCACGTCTCGGCGTGCTCGTCGCCCCACGTCTCGAGGCTCGCGTCGTACGCCTCGCGGAGCCGCTCGATCGCCATGGCGTTCCGGCCCTGCCGGAGGTAGACGTTGCCGAGCTCACGGTTGAGGAAAATGGTCGTGGGGTGGAGCGGGCCGAGGACGCGGAGGAAGTCGGGCCGCGCCTCCTCGCCATGGGCGGCGGCGCGATCCAACCGCTCCTGGCTGGCGTAGACCGCGAGCTGATTCGCGCGCACCGTGAACGGGTGCTCGTGGTACGCCCGGACCCCTCGATCGAACCGCTCGGCGAGATGGTCGTAGATCCGCTCCGCCTCGTCGAGGCGGCCGATACCGAGCAGCATGACGCCGTAGTTGATCTCGGTCGTCACGACGCTCTGGTGGTCGTCGCCGAGGCGGCGCCGCAACCGCTCGAGCGCGTGCGTGAAGAGTTGCTCGGCGTCGTCGAACCGGCCGATCTTCGCCAGGACCGCGGCGAGGTCGCCCTGGAGCATCAGCCCGGTCAACGAGTCCTCGCCCAGCAGGTCGGCCTGGATCTCGAGCGCGTCGCGGAGGAGCGGCTCGGCCAGGTCGTAGCGGCCCTGCTGCCGGTAGCACGTCGCCAGCCGCTGCATGGCGTCGGCCGTCTGGGGGTGGCGGTCCCCACGCTGCTCGCGATGCACGTCCAGGACGTGCTCGAGGATCGCCTTGGACTCGCACAGGTCTCCCCGCGAGCCGCGGACGAAACCGAGCCCGGCCAACGAGTCGAGGGCCACCGACGAGTCCGGACCGAGGTGGCGCGCCGCGCGGTCGGCGACGTGCTCGTACAGCGCCTCGGCCTCGGCGACGCGTCCGCTCGCGAGGTGGATCTGCGCGAGCCGGATCATCACCGCGAACGTCGTCGGGTGGTGCTCGCCGAGGCAGCGGCGCGCGAGTTCGGTGCTCCGCGCGACGTGCCGCTCGGCGACGTCGTTCTCACCGAGGCGGAACAGGGCGGCGCCGATGACTTGATGGAGCTCCGCGCGCGCGGAGTCGTCGTCCGGGAAATGCGTCTCGACGACGTCGTACAAGCCGATCAAGACGTCGCGGACCCTGACGTCGGCGTCGAGGTCGTTCTCGTTCGTCGGCGCGGCGGCGCTGAGCACCCGGTGGACGACGAAGTCGAACATCGACCGGGCGCGGCGCACCTCCGCGTCCAACGCTCTCGCGTTCGTGGACGCTTGATGCGCGAGCGCGAACGCCGACGCGATCGCGATCGCGACCGCGGCGCCGAGCGCGGTCGCGAACCCGAGGTTGCGGCGCACCCATTTCTTGAGTTCGGCCGCCGCGCCGTGGGCGTGCGCCTGCACGACGCGCCCCTCGAGGTAGGCGCGCAGGTCGTGGGAGAGCTCGATCATCGTCGCGTAGCGCCGTCGCGGATCCGTCGCCATTGCCTTCTCGCAGATCGAGACCAGCTCGGGCGGAGCGGACGGATTCACCGACGCGACCGGTCGGGGCGGATGGTGGTGGCTCCGGTCGTGCTCGGCGGTGGTCGGCGTCGTGCTGCCCTCGCCGTGCGGGCTGTGCCCGGCGAGGACGCGGTACAGGATCGCACCCATCGAGTAGACGTCGGAGCGCGGGCCGACGAGGTCGCGCTCGCCGCGGGCCTGCTCCGGAGGCATGTACGCGGGCGTGCCGAGCACGTGTCCTTCCAGGGTCGCGTCCACCGGCGATCCGTGCGAGGCGGAGTCGTCGCGCCGCAGCGTGCGGACCGGCCTCTCGGCGTTCGAGCGATCGGCCCCGGACGCGTCGACGTCGCCGGGATCCGGTTCGTCGAGCACGCGCGCGAGACCCCAGTCCATCACGTACACCTCGCCGAAGCGCCCGATCATGATGTTGGACGGCTTCAGGTCGCGGTGGATGACGCCCTTCTCGTGGGCGTAGGCCACCGCCTCGCTCGCGCGCTGGAGGATCGACACGACGCGGGTCTCGTTCCATTCGCCCGCGCCTCCGTCCCCGCGGCGCTCGAGCACGGTCGCGAGGTCGCGGCCCCGGATGAGTCGCATCGTGAAATAGAGGCGGCCGCGCTCGTCGATGCCCAGGTCATGGATCGGGACGATCCCCGGATGATCGAGCTGTCCGGTGACCTGCGCCTCCTCCACGAATCGGGCCAGCATCCGCCGGGAGCGCGGCGAGGCGAGGTCGTCGTCGGCCCGAACGCCGCGGATCACCTTCATCGCGAGCTCGCGCTCGAGCTCGTCGTCGTGGACGCGCATCACGCGTCCCATCCCGCCGCGGGCCAGCTCGTCCTTCACCTGGTAACGATCGGCGCCGTCGACGCGCCGGCGGAGCCGCCTCAGGAGGTCGGCGACCCGCTGGCTCGGCGGGTTCGACGGCGCGTCGTGCGCGCCGGCGGCGGACGCCGGCCCGGTGTCGGGGAAGACCTCGTACGACTCCCAGTACGCGACGAGACGCCGCATCTCCGGGGCAAGGGCCGGATGCTCGGCACAGTACTCGTCGAACGTCGGGGTTCCGCGTGCGTCGAGCCGGGCGAGATACCTCGACAACGCCTCCTCGGCGGCGGGCGACACGGCGGGGCGATTCGAGTTGGTCTCACGCTTCATCGTTCTTCCTGCTGCGCAGAGTCCCAGCCTACACCGATCCTCTCCGACCGCGCCGCGCCCTGATCGCAGGACGTTGCGGAACGCGACGGACCGCGACTAGACTAGCTGTCTCTCGGACCGCGGAGCCGCTCTCCGTTCCCTCACGCCGGAGCCGTACCCATGCGCATCGTCGTTTCGCTCGGTCTCGTCGTGCTCCTATTCGTCGCCGACCTGGCGGGGCAAGGGAGGCGAGGCTCTCGTCGAAGCGAGCCGGTGGAGCTGAAGCACTTCACCTACGAGCTCGTCACGTTCGACGCGCCGAACCTCGACGGGGCCAAGGGCGAGTTCGGGATCTACCTGCCGATCGGCTACGAGCCGGACGGCGAGCGGTGCTATCCGTGGGTCCTGTGGCTTCACGGGATGAACGAGGACGCGGGACGGTTCCGCGACGGCGGCGGCGCGAAGGAGCTCGACATGCTCCGCGGCGAGGAGCGGATCCCGGAGTTCGTCCTCGTCGCCCCGTCGGCGCCCTCGCGGACGATCTATGCGAACGGAGAGCGTGCGGGGAACGTCGAGCGCTACATCCTCGAGGACGTCACGAAGTACGTCGAGGAGCACTACCGCGTCGCGACGGAGCGCGCGGGGCGCGCGATCATGGGCGTCAGCATGGGCGGGATGGCGGCGCTGCGGCTCGCGTTGAAGAGCCCGGATCGATACGCCACCGTCGCGGTCCATTCGGCCGCCGCCTTTCCGCCGGATCCCACCGTCCTCTCCGGCGCGAGCGCGGAGCGCGTGAAGCGATCGGTGCAGTGGCTCGGGCTCAGCGACCTGCTCGGGGACCCGATCGATCCCGAGAAGTGGGCACAGTACATTCCGTCCGCGATGGTCAAGGACATCGAGCCCGCCTCGTTGAAGAAGCTCCGCGTCTACTTCGACGCCGGCACGGAGGATCGGTACGGGTTCGGACCGCCGAACGAGGAGTTCCACGAACTGCTCGAGGAACGCAAGATCGAGCACTCGTTCTGGCTGGTCGACGGCGGCGGCCATTCGTGGGGCAGCGGATCGATGGGCGATCGGCTCGAGAAGTCGTTCTTGTTCGTGGCCGAGGGGTTTCCGAAGCCGCGCGCGGCGGAGGATGGCGCGTCGGAAGGGGCCAACGAGGGGGTTCGCTGACGCGGCGGCGGTTTCGCCGCTGAGCGCTTCACGACCCGTCGACCCGGATCGTCGCGGCGAGGATCGTGAGCGGATCGAGCGGAGCTTCCGACTCGGTCTCCGTCATCTGCTCGCGGGTTTGCGCGGCGTGCTCGAACGCGGCGAGCGTGTCGGCGCCGCCTGCGACCTCGCCGAAGATCGTGAAGCCGCCGTTCCATCGCTCGGCCGGCCCGAATGTGACGAAGAACTGGCTTCCGTCGGTGCCGGGGCCGTAGTTCGCGCTGGCCACGAGGCCGGCCCGGTCGAAGACGACGTCGTCGTCGATCTCCCCCTCCAAGCGGTAGCCGGGCTCGCCGGTTCCCGTGCCGAGCGGACAGCCTCCCTGGGCCATGAAGCCCGCGGTGACGCGGTGGAAGCCGAGCCCGTCGTAGAAGCCGGCCCGCGTGAGGTAGACGGTGCTCGCGACGTGCCGGGGCGCGACGCCGGTCAGCAGGCGGATCGCGAGCGGGCCCTTCGTGGTCTGGAGCGCCCAAGTGTACGTCGCGCCGGGAGCGAACTCGACGTGGGGCGGGGCGGGCATGCGCAAACGCCACCCCGGCGTGGTCTTGTCGATCTCCCCGGCCGCGACGGCGGCGGCGACGAACGCGTCGATCGAACCAAGTGCCGCGTCGGTGGCCGTCGCCTCCGGCGGCGCGGCGGGGTCGCGGGAGGATCCGCAGCCGATGAGCGGGACGAGGACGCACAGCCACGGCAGCACGTCGCGTCGAGACAGGAGCATCGCGTTCGATCCGGCGGTTCGCTGACGCGCAGATTGTAGCGAGGGCCGCGCGCGTCCGGCGGCCGGCTTGCGGCAGTGGCACGGCTGTGCTGGAATTCGGCGCTTGGTCCGGTGCGCGCGACGAGCGACGAGCGTCTCGGCGCCGTCGTCGGCCGCGAACCCCTTCGAGGCACTCTCCATGAACGCCCATCGACCGCCGATCACGGCGCTGTTCCCGCTCCTCCTGCTTCTTCTGGCCGGCTCGCTCGCCGGGCAGGTCGGCAAGAACGAGAAGGTGAAGAACCCGAACCTCGCCGGCGAGGAGGAACTCGCCGCGCTTCCCCACCTGACCGCCGAGATCGCGAAGACGATCGTCGCGCAACGTCCATTCCTGAGCATCGTCCAGCTCGACCGGCTCCTGCGCGAGTCGCTCGACGACGCGGCGCGCGCCGAGGTCTACCAGGTGCTGTTCATCCCGATCGATCTCAACGCGGCGAGCCGCGAGGAGATCCTCCTCGTGCCGGGCGTCGGCAAGCGGATGGCGCACGAGTTCGAGGAGTACCGGCCGTACAAGGCGCTCGCGCAGTTTCGCCGCGAGATCGGCAAGTACGTCGACGAGGTCGAGGTCGCGCGGCTCGAGCAGTTCGTCTTCATCCCGCTCGACCTGAACTCCGCCACCGCGGAGGAGTTCGCCACGATCCCCGGAGTCGGGAAGCGGATGGTCCACGAGTTCATGGAGTACCGGCCGTACAAGAGCATCGAGCAGTTCCGGCGCGAGATCGGGAAGTACGTGTCGAAGGAGGAGGTCGCGCGGCTCGAACGGTACGTGCTCGTGCCGAAGGGGGTCGAGGCCCAGGAGTCCGGCGAGAAGGACCCCGAGAAGACGGAGAAGGATCCGGCGTGACCCTGGACTCGCGGGGCGCTCGGGGTGCGCGTCCGCCGGCCCGGCTCGTCCGGGTCGTGCGCCACCTGCTGGCCGCGACGTTCCTGCTGGGCGCGGTGGGGACGTTCGCCGAGCTCCTCCTCCTCGGGCACACCGAGGGAGTCTGGCAGCTCGTGCCGATCGTGCTCCTCGGCATCGGCGCGATCGCGCTGCCTGCGGTCGCCTGGCGATCGACGCGCGCCGCCGTGCGGGCCTTCCAGGCCCTGATGGGCCTCTTCGTCGCCAGCGGGGTGCTCGGCGTCATCCTCCACTACCGAGGCAACGTGGAGTTCGAGCTCGAGATGTACCCGACGCTCTCCGGACTCGGCCTCGTTCGCGAGGCGTTGACGGGCGCGACTCCGGTCCTGGCGCCCGGGGCGATGGCCCAGCTCGGCCTGATCGGGATCGCCCTCTCCATCGGGCTCGTCCCATCGCGCGGCAAGGGCGCCTCGGGCTGACCTCGTCGACTCTCGTCCCGGCCGCCCCGGCGGCCGAGGACGCCGGAGTCGACGCGGTCACGGATTCGACGACCCGCGGGCCCCACGCCCGCGGCGTGCGGGATCCCGGTCGCGGGCCGCTCCACCCGGGTCCGCCGTCTCGTAGGCCGGCAGCTCCAGGAGCGCGGGGTCGAGGTCGTCGAGGGCGGCTTGCAGCCGCTCGCGGAGGTCGTCACGCTTCGACTCGGTCAGCCGGGCGCGCACCATCTTCGCGGTGTCGACCGCCGACAGGTTCAGACCGTCGAGCGTCGCGGCCGACTCCGGGGAACGTTCGAACGAACGAAGCAGCTCCGCCACCGCCCGGTCGTCGTCGCCGGCCTCGTACGCCACGCGTGCTCGGCCACCGAGGGCGACTGCGACGTAGTGATCGGCCGACGCGCGGGACTCGGGGTTCTTCGCGATCGCGGCTTCGTAGCGGGCGACGGCGCGGTCGTACGCGGCGAGCGCCTCGGCGTCCCGCCCACGCCGGCGGTGGAACTCGGCCGCGACGATCGACGCGTAGCCTGCGAACCACTCGAGGTTCCGCGAGGCGTCTCCGTTCGCCAGCCACCCGTCGTAGACCGACTCCAAGCCCGCGACCCCATGCTCCTCGAGCGCTCGCGTCCGCAGGCGGTCGTGCAGCTCCCACGAGTCGGGGAATCGCTCGAGACCCTCGTCGAGGATCCGCGCGGCCTGACCCTTGGCGCCGAGCCACTTCAGCCGGTCGTAGTGCCACACCACGTGCGCGTCGCTGCCGAGCGGGTGCCGCGCGAGGACGGAGCACGTGGCGTGGATGTCCGTCAGCCACTGCTTCGGCCAGTCCTCCTTCTCGCGAACCGCGTTCACGATCGAGGCCCACCGCATCCCCGCGAACAGCTCGAGCACGGCGGCTGCGTTGTAGCTCGTCGCGCCGGACGGCAGATCCTCGACCGCTCGTGCGGCGCGACGGTGCGCCTCGTCGACGTCGCCGAGCCGCGATGATGCCAGCGCGAGCGCCGCGTCCACCCGCCAACCCGTCGCGCCGAGCCGCTCCGCCTCGAGCGCGGTGTTGCGCGCGTCGATGAGGAGGAGCTGCGTCCGCTCGGCGTCGACGTCGAGGTCGAGCGCTTGGGTCAGGAACGCCTCGGCGAGCTCGAGGTGGGAGGCGGCGTCGTCGCTCCCCAGCACTTCGTCCTGCGCGGCGATCCGCGACTCGAGCAACTGGGGCGCGATCATCGGCGCGGGCGAGTACTCGTTCTGCAGCGCGCGCGACCAGGCGTCGACGTCGACGTCGCTCGACCGGCCGGCGAGACCGGTGTGGACGACCGCGAGCGTGCGCGCGCGCGGCGAGCTCTCGCCGAGGCGCTCGAGGGCCGCGACGAGTG
Source organism: uncultured Phycisphaeraceae bacterium (assembly GCA_964649825.1). Taxonomy (GTDB): domain Bacteria; phylum Planctomycetota; class B15-G4; order B15-G4; family JADJEK01; genus CAZYQW01. The sequence goes on from CAZYQW010000106.1 coordinate 14,547, forward strand.
CCTCGCGTTCCGCCGCGTCGATCGGGGCGGCGAGCGCCTCGGAGATCAGCTCCGGGGCCGGCGCGGTCGAGTTGCTGGCCAGCGCCTCCCGCGCGAGACGGCCGAGGTCGCCATCGAGCCCGAACACGGCGAGCCGCAGCAAGTCGGCCGACGCCACGTCGCCGTGCTCGAGGGCCGCCTCGAGCAGCTTGCGCTTGAGCTCGCGGTCGCCTTCGGCGTACGCGGTCTCGACCGCGGCGCGGTCGCGGCTGTCGTGGCTCTCGACCCGCTCGAGGATCGTCTTGTCGCCGCGCACCTGCGTGATCGGCACGTTGCGGTTGGCCATCCCGTCGCGGATCGTGTCGAAGACCGAGGCGGTGTCCCACGCGTAGTACACGTCGTACGTCTCCGCGCCGTCGAGCTCGACCATGACGTGGCGCGGCGCGATGCGTTTCCCGTCCATGAACTTCTCGTAGAGGAAGGGCTCGATCGAGATGTGCTCGCCGCACGTGACGCCGCCGAAGCGCGGACACGGGATCCGCCGGCCCTGCTCGTCGTAGTCGCGCGGCGTGTGCCGGTAGACGGACGCGATCACGGTGACGTACGGCTCGTAGAGCTTCGCGATCTCGGGCTGGCGGTAGCGGATCCCGGCGTAGTGCTCGCTCGCGATCTCGCCGTCCATGTTGATGCAGACGAGGATCGGACGGCCCGTCTCGCGGGACACGGCGACCGCGTCCTCCCACGTCCGCTGCCAGGTCACGAGGCACGGACGCTGCCAGTCCTCCGCGTTCGGGGCCGGCCACATCTGCTCCCGGCTGAGACCCTGCTCCTGGCGGTCGCCGAGCCGGCGTGCGTCCGGTTCCGCGCTCCGCTGCCCGCTCCGATCGTCCGTCGGTTCCTGCGAGAGCGCGAGCGGCGCGAGCCCGACGACGGCAAGGACGAGAGCGGCCGGCCAAGACGTCGTCGGGCCGAGCGCGGCACGGGTGGAATGCAGATGGGGCACGATGGGAGCTCCACGGTCGACTGAGTCACGAAACGACGATCGTAGCGAACGCCGGCGCCGGCCGAGCGCCCCTCGCGAGGAGGCGGGTTTCGACGAGAGCGCGCGGACGAATCGGCACGCATCTCGCGTGCCCGCGTCTCGGCGCCGAGACGGCGCCGGATGGCGGCCCGTTCGTCGCGGGACGGTAACCGCGGCACCGTTCGGTGACGGCGAATCCGTCCGCTCCGGCGTCATGCGACCCGCGCGCGCGATTCGGCGCGCGTCGTGTACGCTCTCCGACCGCGTGGCAAGGGCCGATCCGGTGGGGTTCGGTCCGTCCCTCTCGAACAACAGGAGCGAGTTCCTTGCCTGACGTCGCCGCCGTCGCCGAACGCATCGAGCACGAGAGCTCTTTCCTCCGCGACGTGGTCCACGAGGTGGAGGGCGTTATCGTCGGCCAGAAGGCGCTGCTCGACACCATGCTGATCGGACTGCTCGCGGACGGGCACGTGCTCGTCGAGGGCGTGCCCGGCCTCGCGAAGTCGCTCGCGGTCCAGTCGCTCGCGGCGGCGCTCGGGGGCGTCTTCCGGCGGATCCAGTTCACGCCCGACCTGCTCCCTTCCGACCTGCTCGGCACCCAGGTGTACAACCCGAGAACGGGCGACTGGGCGGTGCGCGACGGCCCGATCTTCGCCAACTTCGTCCTCGCCGACGAGATCAACCGCGCGCCGGCCAAGGTGCAGGCGGCGCTGCTCGAGGCGATGGCCGAGCGCCAGGTGACGCTGGCCGGCCACACGCGCCCGCTTCCCGCGCCGTTCCTCGTGCTCGCCACGCAGAACCCGATCGAGCACGAAGGGACGTACACGCTCCCCGAGGCGCAGGTCGACCGCTTCATGCTGAAGGTGGTGGTCGGGTTTCCGAGCCGCGACGAGGAGAAGGAGATCGCGAGGCGGATGGCGAGAACGGCGTCGAAGCCGGAGGTTCGTGCGGTCGCGACGCCCGATCAGGTGCTCGCCGCGCGCGCCCTGCTCGATTCCGTCCACGTCGACGAGAAGATCCTGTCCTACGTCGTCGACGTGGTCTTCGCTACGCGCGAGCCGGCCGCGGCCGGGCTCGCGGAGCTCGCGCCCCTGATCCTGCACGGAGCCTCGCCGCGGGCGACGATCGGTCTCGTCCAGGCCGCGCGCGCCCGCGCGTTCCTCGACGGTCGCGGCTTCGTGACGCCGCACGACGTCAAGCGCGTCGGCATGGAGGTGCTCCGCCACCGTGTGATCACCACGTACGAGGCGGAGGCGGAGGGGGTCGGCTCGGTCGACGTGATCCAGAAGGTGTTCGATACCGTGGCGGTGCCGTAATCGATGGAGGACCGGGACGTCCCGCTCGCCGAACTCCTGTCCGAGGTGCGGCGCATCGAGGTGCAGAGCAAGCGGCTCGTGAACGGCCTGATGGCCGGGGCGTACCACTCCGTCTTCCGCGGCTCCGGGATCGAGTTCGACGAGCTGCGCGAGTACGTCGACGGAGACGATCCGCGGGCGGTCGACTGGGCGATGACGGCGCGGGTCGGCCGTCCGTTCGTGAAGACGTACGTCGAGGAACGCGAGCTCACGGTCCTGTTCCTGCTCGACGTCTCGGCGTCGATGGACGGCGGGTTCGGCGTCTGGTCGGCGCGGCAGACCGCCGCGCGCGTCTGCGCGTGCCTGGCGCTCGCCGCGGTGCGGAACGGGGACAAGGTCGGATCGATCGCGTTCTCCGCCGGCGTCGATCGCCACGTGCCGCCGAGGAAGGGGGTCGCTCACGCGTTGCGCGTGGTGCGGGACGCGCTCGCGCTCGGCGGCGGCGCGGGATCGCCCACCGGGACGTCCGACGCGCTCCGGTACGCGACGCGCGTCGTGCGCCGCCGGGCCATCGTCTTCGTCCTCTCCGACTTCCTCGACGTGGAGCTCGGCGACGCGCTCTCCCGCTGCGCGCGGCGCCACGACGTGATCGCGGTGCGGATCCTTCTGCCCGAGCTCGCGGATCCGGGCGAGCGGATCACGCGAGTCAGGGATCCGGAGGGGGGCGGAGTCACGACGGTCGACTGGACGAGCCGGGCGGTGCGGGAGGCGTACTCGGAGCGCGTTCGCGCGTGGCGCCGGCGGACGGACGACGAGCTTCGCCGCGCCGGCGTGGATTGGATCGACGTGCCGGTGCCGCGCACGCGCGAGAGCGGAGCGGTGGTGCGACCGATCCTCGACTTCTTTCGGGTGCGCGAGCGCCGGAGAACGAAGGGATGAGCGGAGGGCTTCGCGCGGCGGCGATGGCCCTCGCGGCGCTCGTCGCCGCGACGCAGGGCCGCTTGCGTGCCGGGGGCGTCACGCCGGACGCGCACGCGTCGATCCGGGTCGAGGCCGGCGCGACGGAGGTCGAGCTCGGGCGCGCGTTTCCCGTCACCGTGACGAGGACGTGGAGCAGCGCCGGGTCCGTCGACGACTGGGACGCGGCCGCCCTCGCGCCGCTCGACGTACGGCTCGTCGATGCCTCGCGGCGCGAGGACGGCGACCGCGTCGTCGAGGTGCACCGTTACGTGGCCCGCGCGTTCTCGCTCGTCGACGTGATCGTCGAGCCGCCGCCGTTCACGGTGACGACGGGCGGAGCGGAGGCGACTACGGTGGTCGGCCCACCGCTCACGATCCGCGTGCGAACGATGCTCGACCCGGCCGAGCCGGGTGCGCCCGAGCTTCCATCGAAGCTGCTCGCCGAGCCGTTCTCGTGGGCGGTCTTCGCGAGAAGGTCGGCGGCGGGGCTGCTCCTCGTCCTGGTCATTGGTGCGATCGTGTGGCGCGGACTCGAGCGCCGGCGGCCGGCGGCACCGGTCGTCTCCGCGCGGGAGCGGGCGCTCGCGCGGCTTCGCGAACTGCGGGAACGGACGATCGACAGCGCCGCGGAGGTCGAGGCGTTCTACGTCGAGGCGGCGGCGCTCGTGCGCGAGTACCTGCGGGACGAGCTCGCGCTGACTGCGCCGTCCTGGACCACGGAGCAGATCGTCGCGTCGGGTGCGACGATGGACGGGCTCGGCGACGCGCGCCGCGGGCTTGCCGAGATCCTGACCGGCTGCGATCAGGTCAAGTTCGCGGACCGCCACGCGTCCGACGGCGAACGCGCGGAGCTGGCCGGCGCCATCGAGGCGTTCGTCGGGGCCACCGCGTCCGTCGCGTCCGTCGTGGACGAGGAGCGGCCGGCGACGTGAACCCGCACCTCGACGTCTTCGGCGCCGTCGTGGGAGGGCTGGGGTTCTCCTCGCCGGCGCTGCTCCTGCTCGTCCTGCTCGTCCCGGTCGCGCTGCTCGCGCGCGCTCGTCGCCGTGCGCCGGCGGTGGTGTTCGCTCCTCCGGTCCGCGGATTGCCGGGGTCGCCGCGAACTCGGCTCCGCGCGGTGCTCGCCGCGGTCGAGTTCCTGGGGCTCGTCCTGCTCGTGGTGGCGCTCGCGCGCCCGATCGATCGCGTGCGGCTGCCGCTCGAGGTCGAGGGGATCGACATCATCCTCTGCATGGACGTGTCGTCGTCGATGGCGTCGACCGACATGGATCCGAACCGGTCGCGCCTCGAGATTGCCAAGGAGGCGGCGGAGCGCTTCGTCGCGGGGCGGGACAGCGACCGCGTCGGGCTGATCTCGTTCGCGGGCTTCCCCGACGTGCTCTGCCCGCTGACCCTCGACCATCGCGCCGTCGCGGAGCTCCTCGCCGGCCTCGAGCTCGTCGAGGAGGATGGGCCGGAGGACCTGACCGGGATCGGCACCGCGCTCGCGAAGGCGGCGCAGGCGCTGCGCGCGAGCGACGCCGCGTCGAAGGTCGTCGTCCTGCTCACCGACGGCGAGGAGAACGTGGCGCGGGCGGACACCCCGGACGAGATCGGACCGCTCTCCGCGGCGAGGCTCTGTCGCGAGTTCGACGTCCGCGTCTCCACGATCGTGGCCGGCGTCGGCCGCCCCGGCCCCGGCGGCGCGTGGCTGCCGCTCGACCGCACGCAGGTGAAGGCGGTCGCCGAGTCGACGGGCGGCGGGTTCTACGAGGCGACGGACGCCGCCGCGATGGCGAGCGTCTACGCCACGATCGACGCCATGGAGCGGGCGCGGTTCGCGGACCCTCGTTACGAGGTCGAGGAGCGCTTCCTCCCGATCTTGATCGCGGGGCTCGCGCTGCTGTTGTCGAGCCGGCTGCTGCGGGCGACGCGGCTCGAGGTGTGGCCGTGACGGCCGGCGGCGGGGTCGGATTCCTGTGGTGGGACGCGTGGCCGGTTCTCTTGGCCGCGCCGGCCGTCTGGCTCGTCGCGACGCAGCGCGACCGGACCCGCGGTCGCCGGTTGGCGGAGTGGATCGGCCCGCGCGTGGCCGAGCTGGCCGGCGAGCTCGATCCGATCCGCCGCCGGACGCGGCGCGCACTCTTCGCCGCCGGCCTCGGGCTGGCGTCGATCGCCCTCCTGCAGCCGACGTGGGGCGAGCGTACGTCGAGGGCCGAGCCGCGCGCGACGGACATCGTCGTCTGCCTCGACGTCTCCCGCTCGATGCTCGCGCGCGACGTCTCGCCGACGCGGCTCGAGCGCGCGCGGGCCGAGATCCGCACGCTCGCGGGGCACGTGCGCGGCGACCGCCTCGCGCTCGTCGCGTTCGCGGGCGAGGCGCGCCGCATGGTCCCGTTGACGAGCGACGCCGCGACGTTCGCCGAGCTTGTGCAGCTCGCCGACCCGCTCGCCGTGTCGCGCGGCGGAACCGACCTCGGCGCCGCGATCGCGGTTGCGGCGGACGCCCTGCCGGAGCCGGGCGGGCGGCGAGGGTTCGTCATCCTCGTTACCGACGGCGAGGACCTCGAGGAGCGCGGGCGGGCCGCGGCGCTGGCGGCGGCCGCACGCGGGGTGACGGTGCACTGCGCCGGCATCGGTTCGGTGCGCGGGGCGAAGATTCCCCTGGAGGAGCAAAGCGGCGCGCGCTTCCTCCGCGATCGGGACGGCCACGACGTCGTGTCCGCGATGGATCCGGACAGCCTCGCCCGCATCGCGGCGGCGACGGGGGGCGCGTTCGTCGACGGCGGCGCCGGCGAGGGCGTGCTCCGCGACCTGTATGACGACCACGTCCTCTTCGCGGCGCCGGGCGCGCCGGTCGCGGCGGACGCGAGCCGCGCGGGCGGGCGCGAGAACCGCTTCCAGTGGCCGCTCGTCCTCGGCTTCCTGCTGTTGGTGATCGAGCTCGGCACCAGCGATCGGAGGCGGCGATGAAGCTCCTGCTCGCCGGAGTGGCGGCCGGGCTCGCGTGGATCGGGGTCGAGGGCGCGTTCGACGCCGGTTCCCGCGCGTACCGGGACGGCCGGTTCGACGACGCGTGGCGCGCCTTCGCGGCGGTGGACCGCGAGCGCGGCGACGACGCCCCGCCCGAACTGCTCGTCGACCTCGCGCTCGCCGCGCTCGGCGCCGGCGCCCTCGACGCGGCGGAGATCGCGGCGGAGAAGGCGGCCGTGCGCGGTGGCGGCGAGCTCTACGCGTTCCGCGACTTCGTTCTCGGCAACGCCGCGTTCGTCCGCGCGGAGCGGGCGGAGGCCCAGGCGGGTGGTCCGGAGGCCGAGCCGTTCGCGTTCGACGTCGCGATCGCCTACGCGCGCGCGGCGGCCGACGCGTGGGCCGCCGCCGCCGCGCGCGGCGCAGACTGGCCGGCCGCCCGGCGCAACGTCGAGCGCTCCCTGCGGAAGATCGACGAGCTCACGGAGCGACGCAGCGAGGCGGAGAAGCGCCAGCAAGAGAGGAAGAAAGACCCGAAGGAGGAGCCCGAGCCCGTGCCGCCGAAGGACGACGAGCCGGAGATCGCCCCGCCGACCGTCGCGCCCGAGCTGGACGGGCCGGAACTCGTGGAGCGGCTCCTCGATCGACTGGCCGCGAAGGAGCGCGAGAAGCACGAGGTGCGGCAGGCGAACCGGCGGGCGCGGAGCGCGGACGTGGAGCGGGACTGGTGATGGGGGTGCCGGGTGTGCAGATCGCGTCCGGCTGGATCGTCGTCGCGGCGACCACGGCGGCCGCGGCGGCGTCGGTCGAGCTGCTCGGCCCGGCTCCGCCGATCGTGCGGCTCGGCGAGCCCGCGATCCTCACGGTGCTGGTCGAGGGTCCGATGAGCGACGTCGAGGTCGGTCCGCTGCCCGCGGTCGATGGCCTCGGGATCACGACCCGTGCGGCGACGACGCGCCGCCATCAGACGATCGTCGACGGCCATGTGGTCGAGCGTGAGCTCACGTCGGTCCAACTCGAGCTGCTGCCGGTGCGTGCCGGGACGCTCGACGTGCCGCCGCTGCCGGTGAAGGTCGGAGGCGCGGCGCACCGCACCCGACGCGCCGTCCTCGAGGCGCGCGCGAACGGCATCGTGACGTCCGGTGGACCCGACGCGACCCGCGCGTTCGTCGAGGTGGAGGGCCCGTCGAGACCGGTCTTCCTTCGCGAGCGATTCCTCGTGCGCGTCCGCTTCGGACTCGAGGCGCGCTTCGCGACCGAGAACCTCCTGCCGCTGTTCCGCCGCCCATTGGACCTGCCGGTCCAGGTGGTGGCGGAGGGGCTGGACGCGATCGCCGGTGCGGCCCGGCTCGCGGCGCCGACGCTCGGCGTGGCGGGCGCCGGCGCGCGGGGCCGCGCGCTGGCGCTCGGCGACGGCGAAGCGCGCGCGACGCGCGTGGAGGACCGGGTCATCGACGGCCGGCGCTTCGACGTGTACGAGCTCGAGCGCGCGTTCGTGCCGGAACGCTCCGGCGACGTCGAGATCCCGGTGCCGGCCCTCCGCTTCGCGTTGGCGACGCGCTTCGACGACGACCTGTTCACGGGTCGGATCCCCCTCGATCGGCGCGAGATGGTCGTCGTCGGCCGGCCGGCGGTCGTCTCGGTCACGCCCCTGCCGGAGGCCGGTCGGCCGATCGGGTTTCGCGGCGCGGTCGGCCGGTTCTCCATCGCCGCCCACGTCGAAGGCACGACCCGGGTCCGGGCCGGCGAGGCGGTTCGGCTCGTGGTGCGGATCGTGGGGGACGGAGCCGTCGACGGATTCGTCGTGCCGGCGCCGTCGGAGGCGGACGGATTCCATCCGCTCGGCGTGATCGAGGAGAGCGACGGGATCGCTCGCACGATCACGTACGATCTGGCGCCGCTTCACGACGGCGTCGATCGCCTCCCGCCGATCCGGCTGGCGTACTTCGACCCGACTCCGCCGGGTGCCTATCGCACCATCGCCGCGGCTGCGATCCCGCTCGACGTCTTTCCCGCCGAAGCGGCCGCGGTACACGGCGGAGGCGACGCGCGCGCGTCCTCGAAGCGCCAACGACGAGTCGAGATCGACGACCTGCAGCCGGTGACGCGGGCGCGCGCGTTCGGTCGCCCGCTCTCGCCGGCGGGCGTCGCCCTCGTGCTCCTGCTGCCGTGGATCGCGGCCGCAGCGTGGCTTGCGTGGTGCCGCGTGCGCGGGCGCGTCCGCCGGGCGGCCAGCGCACGGCGCGTACGCGCGGCGGTCGCGGCGTGCCGCACCGGCGCCGACCTCGCCGACCCGCGGCTGGGCGCGTCGCTCGCGGAGCTGGTCGCGGCCTGTCTCGAGGAACCGGTGCCGGCCGTCGTCGACCCCGAGCTCGCGTCGCGACTCGAGCGGGCCGGTCTCCCGTTGGCGGCCGCGCGGCGCGCGGCGGCGCGACTCGAGGCCTGGATCGGGGCGGAATACGGCGGCCCGACGCCCCGCGGCCGCGATGAGGACCGCGCGGTGATCCACGCGCTCGAGGCCACGTTCGGAACGACGGGAGGCCGGCCATGATCGGCCTGCTGCTCGCGGCGTGGCTCGCTTTCCTCGGGCCGGAGGGCCTCGAAGGCGCGCCAGGTCCGGACGGCTCGGCGGGCACGGGAGGCGCGGCGCGGGCGTACGCGGAAGGGCGGTTCGATGATGCGTATGCGGCGTTCGAGGCGCTCCTCGATTCCCCGGACGTCGATCCCGCCGCGGTCCTCTACAACCTCGGCAACTGCGCGTACCGCGCGCGGCGGTACGTGGACGCGATCGTGCTCTACCGGCGGTCGCTCCTGCGACGACCGTACGACGCGGCGACGACGCACAACGTCGCGCAGGCCGAGCGCCGGCTCGGAATCGCTCCCCCGCCCGCGCACGGACTCGTCGCCGTGGCCGGCGCGTGGATCGAGCGCCGCCCGCGGGGAACGCTCCTCCTGTCGCTCGTCGCGATCGAGGCGGTGGGGTTGGCGTTGCTCGTCGGCCCACGTCCCGGTCGAACCCGCCGCGGCGCGGCGGCGTTGCTCCTCCTGATCGGCGTCGCGGGCGGCGCGTGGCTGATCCGCGCGGTCGCGTCGCCACCGCCGCGCTCCGCGGTCGTAATCGCGGAATTGGTCGCGATCCGTCCCGAGCCGCACCGCTCGCTCCCCGTGCGACTCGAGCTTGCGGCGGGCGAGACGGTGACGGTCGAGGGGGCGTCCGACCGCTGGCTGCGCGTGACGCATCCGCGCGGCGGCGGATGGGTGGAGCCGTCCGGGCTGGTTCTCGTCGACGAAGATCGGCGTAGACGCTGAACCGTGATGGGCCGACCGATGACGTCGAGCCGCCCTCCAATCGACAAACCGAACCTCAGGAATCGACAAAGACAAAGGGAGCCCGGCTGGAGCAGCCCTGGATCCCCGCGCGCATCTGCCGCGCGACCGGCGGTCACCCGCGAAATCCACGAGCCGCCGCTTCGATGTCGGATCTGCGGCGGCGGCGAGGTCGACATCGTGGCCGGAGACAAGCTCGAGATCGAGTCCGTGGTCATCGGTCAGCCGGATGGCATCCGGACGGCGGAAGCCACCCGCCCGTGCGACGCGCGTCCGGTCTCGATCGCGCGTCGCCGGTACGAGTCAGCTCCTCTTCAACGCGCGCAGGAGCTCCCCCTTCTTCATCGTGCTGCGTCCCTTGATGTCGCGCTTCGCGGCGAGGTTGTACAGCTCCTGCTTGGAGCGCTCCTCGAGCGGACGGTTGGGATTGCCCGTCCCCTGAGAGGTCTTGTTCGGAGTCCGCCCCTCCTCCCGGCGACGCTTGTTCACGGTTCGGGCGGCGACTTCCTTGGCTCGTCGGGTCGAACGTCCACGCTTGGTCTGGCTCTTCTTGATCTTCTCGTACTGGCGTTCGTCCTTCGCGCTCCAGCCCGGCATGGCTTGTCTCCGTCAGCGAGGTTCGGGGGCCGGGTCAGAAGTCGTTCACGCCGGCCGCGACCTTGTTGTTCCGCCCGCAGTTGTTGGCGCCTTGATCCACGAAGCCGTCGTCCGACTTCGCAGTGTTGGCCTCCAGCCACGTGAGCTGCCCCTCCACGACGACTCCTTCGCCGCCGTTCTGCCGCACGGAGCACGAGCGCACCGAGGTACCGACGGCGTCGATGGTGAGATAGATGCCGTGGCTCCCGTTGCCCTTGGCGGTGACGGACGTCAGGTTCGTGCCGCCTTCGGTGATGCGGATGCCGTTGCCGGCGTTGTTGCTGTACGTGCCCCCGTCGATGGTCGCCCCGAGGCCGCCGCCGAGCAGTCCGTACGTGTTCCCGGTCGCCTTGCAGTCCTGCAGGCACAACTGGGCCGAGTCCGTGTTGAAGCCGGCGCGCACGTTGTCGCTCGAGGTGCAGTTGCGCACGGAGTGGCCGCCGCCGTCGACGAGGATCCCGTCGAGACCGCCGCCGCCGACGGTCACGCCGTCGAGGAAGTGGCCGTTGCCACGCAGCGTGATCACGCCGGCGTTACCTGGTGCCGATCCCCCGGCCGCGACGTAGGAGCCTCCCACGATCCGACAGTTCAGCGCCAGCGCCGACAAGATGGCACCGTTCAATCCGCATCCGTCCGCGCGGCAGTCGCTGAGCTCGTGACCGCACCCGTCGATGATGAACCCCACGCCCTGCATTCCGGAGAAATCGCAGTCGTGGAAACGAGCGCCGAGGCCGAGCGACCCGATGACTTGGACGCCGAAGTCGTCCCCCGCGACGCCGTTCACGCCGGTGAGGCGCACGTCGTGGGTGACTCCAGTGAGAATCACCGCCGCGACCGTGTCGAGCGTATCCGCGCTCTTGACGGTGACCTGCTCCAGTCGAACATGTCTCGCGTTGTTGATCTGCACGGCGGCGCCGATCCCCTGGCCCTCGATCAACACCGTTCCCTTGCCCTTCCGCTTGATGATGAGCTCCGTCTGTCCCGAACTGCCGTAGTCGACGACGACGGATTCTTGATACGTCCCCGACGGGATCAAGATCGTGTCGGTCTCATCGGCGTTCGCGATCGCGGCGTCGACCGCGGATTGGATGGAGTCGAGGCCGCCAGTGCCGACGACGAGCTTGTCCGCGAAAGTCGACGAAGCGAGCACGGTGCTCATGAGCGCTATGCAGTAGACGGGCATTCGGGTCTTCATAGATCTCTTCCTCCTGATGCGGTGGACATGGGACCACCGAAGGGTGGCCTCGCTCGACATTCGCACAGCTCGGGCCAAACGGAATCGTGCGCCGCACGCGCGGGAAGCGGAGGTGCAGACTGTGGTCGCGTCCCGCCGACACGCCGAGAAACAGGCACGAGCCGTCCGCATCGAGTCCGCATGTCGGGTTCGTTTGCCGTCTGCCGCGTCGCTCCACCCTCTCGATTCCACCGGGCCCGGTTCCGTTTCTACAAAGCGACGTGTGGCGAACCCGCCCAGTGCAACACGCCCATCGAGACTAAGGACGTGATCGTGACGAGGACGTAGGACGAGGACGTGAGGCGCAACGTCTCGTTCTCCGTGCTGGTGTCGTTGCATGCCGTCGCGAAGCGTCTCCTCGTCGACCATACGGTTCCCGAGGCCGTCGGCCGTCTCCATATGCGGCTTGCGACGGGTCGAAGCCGCGAGCGACCTCGACCTCCGCAACTCGGCCGAGATTCGCCGAGATTCAAGGAGAAGGTCCAGATGACGGGATCGACGATGTCCGCTGGCGAGCAGGCTCGCGTGCCGCCGTCGTTGGCGTCGGACGCTGACGCGGAGATCGCGCGGCGAGGGTCACGCCGAGGTCCGGGTCGATGGAGTTGAGCGACGTCGGCAAGCTCGGACTGTCCCTTGCGCTCGGGCTCTTGGACGGTCTACAGCGCGAGCGCGCCGCGCCTCACGTCGCCGGGATTCGCACGATCGCGCTGGTCAGCGTGCTCGGCGCATTGGTGGAGTGCATCGACGATCCGCTCGGAGCCTGGCGTGCGGTCGCCGCAATGGCGTCCGTGGCGCTCGTTCTCATCGTCAGCGCGTGCGACACGTCCACCGACGGAGACCGAGGGCCAGGCTCGACCACTCGTCGCCGGCCCTCGTGGCGGAAGCGTCGCGATCCTCTCCACTGGAAAGGGCCCCTGCATCGCTTCGCGGACCGGATCGGCGAGGCCGACGCCAACGCGATGTTCCGGCTCGCGCGGCTCGGGCTCGTGCTGGCCCTCGGGTGAGGGCGACGGTGCTCACGAGGTACGAACCGATCGGATGCGTGGCGACTCAGTCCATCGGGACCTTGCGCGGCTCGACGTAGTGGCGCTTCCCCTTGTCCTCCGAGAGCCGCGCGGCTTCGGCCGCGGCCTGTTCCTTCTCCGGATACGGGTACGCCTTCACCTGTTCGCCCAGGTGGTTGCACACCGCCCAGACGACCCGCATGCGACCGGCCGGCACGGCCGCCACGCGCGACCCGGAGCGCGAGGACTTCTTCGCGGGCGCTGCTTTGCGCTTCTCGGCCTTCTCTCGCCGCTCGCGCTCGGCGGCGGCCTTCTCGGCGGCCATGCGCTCGAGACGCTCGTTGAACGACATTCTGCCCATGGCCCCAAGCCTCCCCGATCCGAACCGGAAAGTCCACGCTCCTTCCGCCCGAGCCACAACATCTTTGGTTTGGAACATGGATTGAACGCTGGAAATAGGCTATCGTTCCGGCCTTCGGGTCCTCAGCCGGGCGAATCGTTACAGCTCGGGCGACCCCTTTCCCGATCCAAGGAACGTTGACGTGGTTCGCCGTCCAGCGGCGCCACAGGATCGCGGCGGAAGACCGCCGCCATCGTTCGCGGGACCCCGAGGTCGAACCTCGATCTCCCCGCGACCATGCCGTCCGAGGCCGAGGCCCAGGTGGGGCCGCTTCGAGAACGCATCGTCCCGCGGCGGGATTCCGCAGGCGCGCGAAGGGCGCGCAGAAAGTTCTCCAACTCAAGATGACGTTTGAAACCATGGGACTCCGCCCGGAGCTGCTCCGCGGCGTCCGCGACCTCGGATTCGTCGAACCGACTCCGATCCAGCAAGAAGCGATTCCGGCCGCGCTCGACGGGAGGGACCTCCTCGCCTGCGCCATGACCGGAAGCGGCAAGACCGCCGGCTTCATCCTTCCTATCCTCCACCGGCTGCTCGAGACGAAGCCGGATCGCCCGCGCGCGCTGATCATCACCCCGACGCGCGAACTGGCTGCACAGGTGCTCGACGACATGGTCGGCCTCGCGTCCGGGACGCGCCTTCGCGGCGCGGCGATCTTCGGCGGCGTCGGCATGCGGCCGCAAGAGCGTGCGTTCGCGCGCGGCACGGACGTGATCGTCGCGACGCCGGGCCGCCTGCTCGATCATCTCCGGCATCCCTACGCCCGGCTCGATTCGATCGCGATGCTCGTTCTGGACGAGGCGGACCGCATGCTCGACATGGGGTTCCTGCCGGACGTGCGACGCATCCTCCGCCACCTTCCGGCCGTACGCCAGACGTTGCTCTTCTCGGCGACGATGCCGCCCCCGATCGCGAAGCTCGCACAGGACATGCTCCGCGATCCGGTCTCGATCTCGGTCGGACGGAAGTCGTCGCCGGCCGACGGCGTCCGTCATCGCGCGTTCGCGGTCGACGGGGCGCAGAAGTCGAACCTGCTGCTCGACGTCTTGAGCGGCAAGGACGTCGGATCGGTGCTGATCTTCACCCGGACGAAGCACCGCGCGAACCGCCTCGCGATGTTCCTCGAGAAGAACCGCCGTCGAGCCGAGAAGCTCCACGGCAACCGCTCGCAGTCGCAGCGCCAGGCGGCGCTCGACGCCTTCAAGAGCGGCCGCGTCGGGATCCTCGTCGCGACCGACATCGCGGCGCGCGGCATCGACGTCGAAGACCTGAGCCACGTCATCAACTTCGACGTCCCGCGGACGTACGAGGACTACGTCCACCGCGTCGGCCGCACCGCCCGCGCCGGCCGCACCGGCGACGCCTTCACGTTCGTGGCGCCCGAAGAGAGAGCGGAGTTCCACGCGATCGAGAAGGCCCTGGGACGACGAATCGATCGCGAGCCAACCCCGGATCGTGACGGCGCGACGCCCGCGGTCCAGCCGGAATCCTTCGATCGAGCCCCCGCGGCGCCGCACGCGCAGCGATCTCCGTCGCGACGATCACCCCGGTCGTCCCGCCCCCAGCATTCGGGACGTCCCGGCCCGAGCGCGGGAAAGAAGCCGGGCCGGCGAGGAGCGGAGCGCGGCACGCGATCCGACCGTTGGTCGCGACGCTGAAACTTCGCTCGTAGCAACGGGCCGAACCCGCAAACGCTGATCGAACGTTCGCGAGCGATCGCTGGCGCCCAACCCACGGCGCCGTCGATCGCTCGCGGGCGTCTCGCACGAAGCGACCGGCGTTCGCGCCGCCGCTCGGGTGGTCCGTCGCCGCTCACGCCGGCGACGGTTCGAGTCGAGCGCCGGCAGAGCTCTGCCTCCTTGACTTGACACGGCCGCGAAGTACCTTGCTCCGGGAATGATTCCCGTCGGCTTCGTTCAGGGAGCCGGACTGGAGTGCGTCGTTCGAGCCGGACATGAGGTGGTCCGCCATGAGGGTCGTGACTCTCGGGTTCGCGTTGTGGGCCGGCATCGTTCCGTTCGCTCGGAGCGACGCTCCCGTGGTTCCCCACAACGTCGTGGTGATCCTCCTCGACGACGTCGGCGTCGATCTCATCGGCGCGTACGAGCCGTTCTACGACGGCCACCCGAACCCGAACCATCCGAATCGAACTCCGACGATCGACCGGCTGGCGCAGAGCGGGATGCTGTTCCGAAACTGTTGGGCCAACCCGATCTGCTCGCCGACGCGGGCGCAGATCCTGACCGGTCGTCCGGCGTGCCGCTCCGGCATCGGCTGGATCGTGAAGACCGCAGACTGGCTCGCGGACGGCGTCGTCGGCGCCAGCGACGAAAGCGACTCGTTCGGGGTGGGGCTCGATCCGGAGATCGAGACGATCGCAACGGTGCTCCGCGCACCGGGCGCGATGTTCCCGTACGAGACCGCGGCGCTCGGGAAGTGGCACCTCGCGGATCTCGAGCAGCATCCACCGACGACGGGGCCGATCCATCCCCTCGGCGCGGGCAGCGTGCCCTGGTTTCACCGCTACGCCGGCTCGATCGCGAATCTCGGGAGCGAGAACTACAACTACTGGACCAAGACGTTCGGCGCGACGATCTCGAGCGCCACCGACGAGTGCCTGCCGATGCCCGGCTCGTACTGCGAGTCGAAGTCGATCGAGTACGCGACCGCGGACACGACCGACGACGCGATCCAGCTCGCGTCGTCGTTGCCCGAGCCGTTCTTCCTGTACGTCGCGTACAACGCGATCCACACCCCGCTGAACCCGCCGTTCCAACCGTTGACCGGGGCGTCCTGCTTTGGTGGGACGGTCACGACCGATCCCGTCTGCGGGTGGGGGGGCGACGTGCCGACGAAGGGTCACTGCATGATGCAGTGGCTCGACAGCGAGATCGGTCGGCTCGTCTGCGTCCTCGAGGACTCGGTCTCCCAACCGGAGCTGCCGACGACGATCATTCTGATGGGCGACAACGGGACGTTCGACAAGGTCGTCGTGCCGCCGTTCGTCGCGGGCCACGGCAAGCGGAGCATGTTCCAGGGCGGAATCAACGTCCCGTTGATCGTGAAGTCGCCGTTGATCCCCTCCCCACTCGTCGGCGGGACGTGCAACGCGCTCGTCGCCGCGAGCGACTTGTTCGCCACGATCGCCGAGCTCGCCTTCGCGCCGCTTCCGCCCGACCCGCACCGGCTGCGCGACTCGGTCTCGATCGTGCCTTACCTCGGGGGGCACGGCGGCTCGATCCGGTCGTTCGTCTACTCCGAGTGGTTCCGGCACAACTTCCGTCCGACCCCACGCGGCAAGCCTCCCGCCGGCTACGAGCTGAGCAAGCACTACCGTGCGATCCGCGACGTTCCCGGGATGAAGCTGATCCAGACGGTGACGCCGGGAGCGGCGGGGACGCTCGAGTACGAGGAGCACTTGTTCGACCTCAGCGTCGATCCGCATGAGCTCGTCGACCGGATCGGGTCGGTCCACGCGCCGCCGTACGACGCGGCGTACACCCGGCTGCGCGGCCCGCTCGCGACGACCTATCCGCCGCTCGTCACGCCGTAGGCGGCGCAAGCCGCACGATCGTGGTCGCCGCGCGTCGACCCCACGTCCTCGAGGAGCATCGAATGCGTCCGATGTGGCTCGCCGTCACGCACCGTCACTCGTCGCGGCACCGGGCGACACCGGCCAGCGCGTGCGGATTGTCCGGGTCCTTCTCGAGCGACGCCTCGTAGTGTCGCGCGGCCCCGGCCCGGTCGCCGGCCGCTTCCGCCGCGAGCGCGAGGCAGAAGTGCGCGCTGTGATCCCGCGGGTCGAGGGCGAGCGTCGCCTCGAACTTGGGAATCGCCTCATCGATGCGACCAGCGTCGAAGTAGGCGGCGCCGAGCCCGTTCAGGGCGAGCACGTTGGTCGGGTCCAGGCCGACCGCGCGCTCGAGCCGCTCCGTCGCCGCTTCGATCTGGCCCGTGCCCTGCAGCGCGAACCCGGCGTAGAAGGCGGCGATCGAGGAGTCGGGCCAGTGACGCTCGAGCGCCTTCGCGATGGCGCGCGCCCCCTCGGCGTCGCCGGTCAGCCCGATCGTCCGCGCGAGCTCGAAGTGGTAGATCGAACGGGCGGCGGGCGCGAGCAGGACCGCCTGCTCGAAGAGCCGCCGCGCGCGCAACACCGCGCCCTCGTCAGGGCCGAGGGTGTGGCGCATCTGCTCCAGGCCGAGGAGGTACGCGTCGAACGCGCCGTCTGGGTCGGCGGGGTCGACGGGGTCGCCCGGCGCGGCCGGTACGTCCGCGTCCGTCGCCGAGCCAGCGGCGTCGCGGCCGAGGGCGCGACGCGCGCTGCGACGCATCTCCTCGATCGCGACGAGACCCGGCATCTCGTGCGCGTGAGCGTCCAGGTACGCCAGGGCCTCCTCGTCACGATCGAGATGGAGGAGCGCTCGTGCCACGCCGGCGTGGGCCTCGCGGTAGGACGGGTCCTCGGTGAGCGCGCGCTGGAACTCGGCGAGCGCCTGCGCCGGCCGGAGGGTGGCGAGCTGGAGGAAACCGTCCTCGACGAGGCGCGCCACCCTCGTTCGCTGGGCTTGCTCGCGGAACGCACGCGCCTCGGGGAGCTTCGCGAACAGGAACCCGGCCACGATCGAGAACGCGGGCACGCCGAGCACGAGCAGGACGATCAAGGCGAAGCGCGCCGGGCGACGCCGGGCGAACTGGACGATCCGTTCCGTCGAGCCGGCCGGCCGCGCCGCGATCGGCTCGAAGCACCGCACGCGGCGGAGCTCCTCGGCGAGTTCGTGCGCGCTCGAGTAGCGCCGGGCGCGGTCCTTCTCGAGCGCCTTCCCGATCACGATCGCGAGGTCCGGCGGGATCGCCGCGTTCAGGTTGCGCGGGCTGCGCGGCTCCCGCGTCCGGATCGCGTCGAGCAGGCACGGGATCGACGGGGCGTCGAACGGCCGCTCGAGCGTCGTCGCCTCGTACAGCGTGACGCCGAGGGAGTAGACGTCGGTGCGGCGGTCGAGCGGCTCGCGCGCGAGCTGCTCCGGCGACATGTAGGCGAGCGTGCCGTACACCTCCCACGACCGCGTCAGGGGCTCGGCATCGAGGTCGCGCGCCACGCCGAAGTCGAGGACGACGGGGTCGCCGCCGGGCGTGACCATCACGTTCGCCGGCTTGACGTCGCGGTGGATCACGCCGGCCTCGTGCGCGCTGTCGAGGGCGCGGGCGACCTTCTCGACGAGCGCCACCGCGGCGAGCACGGCTTCGCGGTCGGGGGACCGGCCCGCGTCCTTGGCCGCGCGCAGCCGCTTCGCCAGCGTCTCGCCGGGCACGTATCGCATCGCGAGGAACGGGACGTCGTCCGCGACGCCCGACTCGAGAACGCCGCAGATGAACGGGTGGTCGAGGCGCGCGGCCAACGCCGCCTCGCGCTGGAACCGCTCCAGTCCGTCCGCGGAGAGCTCGGTCAGCGCGTGCAGGACCTTCAGCGCGACCCGCCGCGAAAGTCGAGCGTCCTCGGCGAGGTAGACCGTCCCCGACCCCCCGGAGCCGAGCCGGCTCTGGATCGTGAACGGACCGATGCGGCCGGGAACGCCGGCGGAATCGATCGGTGCGGCCGCGACCGCCGCGTACTCGCGCGCGATCGTCTCCTCGTGCCCCGGGAAGAGGGCCTGGTACTCGGGGAGGCTCCGGCGCCGACTCGCGTCGACGTCGTCGGCGAGGCGGGCGAGGAAGGCGGTGACGATCGGGTCGGAGAGGTGGTCGTCGGGTTCCACGGCGTTCCAGTGTACACTCGGTCCGTATGAATGACGGGACGTCGGTGACGGGGCGCCATCTCGAGCGCGCGGCGGCGGGGGAGCGGGAGAGCTTGGCGTGGATCGTCGATCGCTTCGACGCGACGCTGCACGCGGCGGCGGCGTGGCGCCTGTCCGGTCGGCTGCGCGCCGTGTGCGACCCGGACGATCTCGTGCAGGAGGTGTGGACGATCGTGCTACGGCGCCTCTCCGAGCTCGACGCGCCGCGATTCCAATCGACGCCGGCGTTCCTCGCCTTCCTCGCGTCGACGCTGCGCAACCTGGTGAACAACCTCCTGCGCAAGCACGTCTTGCGCGGTCGGCCGCTCGACGCGTCTCGCCGGGACGATCGCGCGACCGACGCGCTCGATCTCCTGCGGTCCGAGGTCACGTCGGTCACGACGAGAGCGAGCGTGGGCGAGGCGCGGGCCGCTCTCGCCGCCGCGCTCGATCGGCTCGACGACGGGGACCGCGCGGTGATCGTGCTGCGCGGCATCGAGCAGACCTCGAACCAGGACACCGCGGTGATCCTCGGCGTCACCCCGAACGTCGTCGCGACGCGCTACCGGCGCGCCCGAGCGCGGCTGCGGTCGCTCCTGCCGGACTCGATCTTCGACGAGCTCGGCGAGGCGTGAGCGGATCGCCCGGTCACGGCCCCGGTCAAGGCCCCGATCAAGGAACGATGATCGGCTTCCCGACCGTCTTGAACGAGAGGGTGAGCCCGGTGGTGATCGCTTCGCTGACGAGGAAGAACTTGCCGCTGACCTTGGTCGGTTCGAACGTCCCCTTCTTGAACTTCACCTTCCCCTGGCAGAACACGTCCGCGTCCGCGAGGAACATGCCGTAGTTGCCGGCCATCCAGAACTGCCCGTCGTTCGCGACCTGGCCGTTCAGGGTGGTCGTATCGAGCCCGTCCGGGTTCGTCGCCACGCGCCACGAGGACTTGCCGTCGTAGTAGAGGTAGAACTTCCCGTTCGGATCGAGGTCGAGGAAGTCATCCGCGTAGTCGGGGAGCGACCCCTTCAACACCTTGGAGATGTCGCCGTTCTTCACGTTGCCGATCGGCGGCTTCACGCCCGGCGGCAGGATGACGCCGGTGTCCCAGCTCTTCCCGGACATGGAGAGCTCGAACACGAACGGCGAGCCGAGCTTCGCGGTGCCGGCGTTCATCGCGAGGATCGAGATTGGGGCGGCGAGTAGGGCGGCGAACGCGCCCAGCAGGAATCGGCGGGACATAGAGCGGTCTCCAGTGCTGCGGGTTCCGACGCGGGCGCTCGACGAGGCCCGTCCGGGGAAAGGTGTTGCATGGCCGATCGCGATGACCGGGATTTCGAGAAAAGAGAGTCGGGCCGAGCCGGAAGCGGCGCTCGAAACCGGCGGTGCAACGCCGTTACGATGCGCCGGCCGCGGACCAAAGATGGAGGTGCGTCCCATGCCCGAGGCGATTCACGCCACGCGTCGCCAGGTGCTCGCGTTGGCCGGATGCGGCATCCTCGCCGCGCCCGTGGGAAGGGCGGCCGAGACCGGGGCGGTCCGGGCCACGACCGTCATCTTCGTCCGCCACGCGGAGAAGGAGAACGACGGGACGGGCGACCCGAGCTTGAGCGGGGCCGGACGCCGGCGAGCCGACGCGCTCGCTGCCGCATTGGCCGCGGCGGGAGTGACGCGCCTGTTCGCGACCGAGCTCGTGCGGACCCAGCAGACGCTCGCCCCGCTCGCGGCGCGGCTCGGGCGTGCGGTCGAGATCCACGCTTCGCGCGAGCCGCGCGACCTCGTGGCCACGCTCGCCGACGCGCCGCCGGGCCAGGTCGCCGTGGTGGCCGGTCACTCGAACACGGTGCCGGCGATGGTGGCGGCGCTCGGCGGCGGGCTCGCCGGCCTGGACGCGTCCGGCCACCTCCCGGAGTCGGAGCACGACCGTGTCATCGTGATGACGCTCGCGTCGTCGGGTCCGGACCGACCGCTTGCCGCCGTCGCCACCGTGGAGCTGCGGCTGCCGCTCGCGGAGGATTGACCGGCCGCGCCGGAGGAGGCGATTCGCTTTCCGCTCGAGTCGGTCGAGCCGAACGAAGCGCGCTTCACCGGGCTCACGATCGATCGTGACGGCGACCGGCTCGAGATCCGCGTCCGGTTTCGAGCGAGCGACGGAGGATCCCGATGGGAACCGTTCCGCTTCGAGCGGTACGACCCGACCTCGTCGTAGCGGCGCGGCCGAGAAACGAAGACTCCGACTCGTCGCTGTCGCTTGGCTGGCGGCGTGTCGGTCGTCGAGGGAAGGGAGGGTTTCGGACGCGCGGCGAGTGGGAGCCGCGCGGTGGCGTCAACCGATCGCCCGCTCGCGCTCGGCCTTGCGAATCGTCTTCAGCCGCTCGCGTCGCTCGCGCCGGCGCCGTTCACTCGGCTTCTCGTAGAAGTTCTTGGCGCGGCGGCCGCGATAGATGCCGGCCTGGGTGCAGAGGCGGCGCAGGCGTCGCAGCGCCGTCTCGACGTTGTCTCGATCCCTGAGTTCGACTCGAACGCTCAAAGCGGTCTTCTCCAAGTGGCATGGGGCCGTGGGCGAGCTCTACCGGCGCGCCGCTCGTCCCGCGGACGCGTCTCCGACACACCGCGTGTCGCGAATGGATCGCATCATGTGCGGGGCGGCCAGCTTAGTGATGAAAAGCGGGGGTTTCCAGCCCCACCTCGAAGGAAGATGCTCGGCGCCGCCGATCCGAGTCCGTTCCGGCAGCAGCCCGTGGTGAAAGTGCTTTCGAAGGCGAGGCGAGGTCATCGCGACCGAGATCGAGGCGCAGACCCCAGGCGTACTGCCTGTACGTCGAGGATCCTGCAACGAAGAGGTCGGTCGCGAGGGCCCGTCGCAGCCGGAATGACTTTCACCACGGGCTGCTAGTGGTGTGATTCAGAGTTGTTGACGTTTCTCCGGGGCCCTCGTCATCGCTTGCTGCGTTGCTCCTCCTCGACGTATCTCGAATACGCGGTCGTCGTCGCGCCTTGCCA
>CAZYQW010000107.1:0-5064 GCA_964649825.1 uncultured Phycisphaeraceae bacterium
TGGATTATCCGGAGGTCATCGTCGTCGCTGGCAAGGCGCGACGACGACCGCGTATTCGAGATACGTCGAGGAGGAGCAACGCAGCAAGCGATGACGAGGGCCCCGGAGAAACGTCAACAACTCTGAATCACACCACTAGGCCCCCCGAGACCAACGGGGACCAACGCGAGACCAACCGGGACCAGGGCCCGCGCCGCGTTCAACCCTCCGCGCGCAGGACCTCGAGCGGCGGCGCGTCGTTCAGCCCGCGGCTCGACAGGCGTCCCAGTCCGAGCGTCAACCCCATCACCACGACGAACGCCGCCGCGAGCGGGCCCCACGCGACGGTGAACGGGACGTCGAAACGGTACTGGACGAGCGCCCACGTGCCGGCGATCGAGAGGGCGAGGCCGGTCAGCGTGGCCAACGCGCCGAGCAAGAGGAACTCGACGTTCAGGATGTGGCTCACCTGGCGCCGCGTCGCGCCGAGGGTGCGCAGCAGGGCGCTCTCCTCGAGCCGCTGGAAGCGCGTGGTCAGGATCGATGCGACGAGGACGAGCAGGCCGGTCGCGATGCTGAAGAACGCCATGAACTGGATGACGAACCCGATGCGCGCGAGCAGCTCGTCGGCGACCTCGAGCACGAGGCTGACATCGATCGCTGACACATTCGGGAACTCCTGCACCAGCTCCTTCTGCAGTCCACCGATCGCCGCGGGCGTCTCGCCGCGCGTCACGAGCACGTGGAACTTCGGCGCGGCCTCGAGGACTCCGGTGGGGAAGACGCAGAAGAAGTTCGGACGCATGCGTCGCCAGTCGACCTCACGGACGCTGGCCACCACCGTCTCGACGGGCACGCCCTGCACGTCCCACACGATCGAGTCGCCGAGCGCGAGGTCCAGGTCCTCGGCGATGCGCCTCTCGACCGAGATCGGGGCCGGGGAGCCGGGGTCGCCGGCGGTGCCGATCCACTCACCCTCCTCGATCGTCTCGAGCTCGGTCAGATGATCGCGGTACGTCGACCGGTACTCGCGGCGGAGCGCCCAGCGCCGCACGCGGCGGCGGTCGTCGCCCCCGAAGCCGTCGACCGGGCGGCCGCGCAGCTCCTTCACCCGCATGTTGACGATCGGCACCGACTCGATCACCGGGAAACCCTCGCGCTCTACCGTCGCACGGATCGCGTCGAGCTGGTCGTCCTGGATGTCGAACAGCACGAGGTTCGGCTGCTCGCCGCTCGTGATCGAGCCGAGGTGGCCGAGGAGGAGCCGCTGGGTCTGGAACAGCGTCAGGACGAGGAACGTCCCGAGCCCGACCGAGACCATGAGCAGCGCGGTCTGGTTCTGCGGCCGGTCGAGGTTCGCGAGGCCTTGGCGCCACACGTACGGGAAGCGGCGCGAGAAGAGGCGTCGCGCGGCCGCGCGCAGGAGTCGCGCCGTCACGACGAGGAGGACGTAGGCCGCGGCCAGCCCCGCGGTGTAGCCGGCCGCCGCGTCGAGCTCGCCGCTCTTGGCGAGCGCGAACAGGAACACGCCGAGGACGATCAGGATGCTCGCGACCACTCGCGCGGGGTCGACGCGACGCGCGGTCTCGCGTTCGTAGCCGGCGCGGATCGCCGCGAGCGGCGGGATGCGGCGGATCGGGAGGAGCGGAAGGAGCGCGAACGCGATCGCGACGACGAGCGACGTCCCCATGCCGACGATCACCGGGAGCGGCGCGAGGAAGACGTCGACCTCCATCGGCAGGACGTCCTTCAGGACCACGGGGAGCACGTGCTGGACGGCGACTCCGAGCGCGGCGCCGAGGACCGCGCCGACCGAGCCGAGGACGATCGCCTGCGCGAGGTAGATCGCGAACGTCCGTTCCGCTCGGGCCCCGAGGCAGCGGAGCGTGGCGACGGTGTCGACCTTGCGGCGGACGTGGACGTGCATCGCCGAGCCGACGCCGAGTCCGCCGAGGAGGAGCGCGATGAACCCGACGAGGTTCAGGAAGCCGGCGAGGTCGTCGACCGACTCCTGCATACGGTCCTCGCGCGACGCCACCGTCTCGATCCGGAGCCGCTGCTCGTCGGCGAACTCGTCGAGCTCTTCCCGCAGGCGGTCGGGGTCGACCGACGCGGGAAGGCGGAAGTAGCTCGAGTAGCCGATCCGGCTCCCCTTGTCCATCAGGTCCGGGTCGAGCCCGTCGAGCGGGACGTACACGCGCGGGCCGAGCAGCGCGGCCGTCGCCGACTCGCCGGGGATCCGCTTCAGCGCGCCGGCGATCGCGTAGTCGACCGAGCCGACGCGGATCGGGTCGCCGACGTCGACGTCGAACTGCGTCATCAACGCGGCGTCGACCACCGCGAACCGTCCCGTCCGGAACTCGCGCGCCGCGCTCGGCGGGTCGGTCTCGATCTCGCCGTAGAACGGATAGTCGCCGTCGAGCGCGTTCACCTGCACGAGCCGCGTGCGGCCGGCGCGCTCGAACCAGGCCATCGACGCGAACGAGAGCTGGCGCGACTCGACTCCGCCGAGCTCGCCGATCAACCGGTCGCGGATCAGCGCCTCGGTCTCCGCGCTGAACGGGTCGCGATCGGAGACGCGCAGGTCGGCGCCCAACATCGACCTCGACTCGTTGGCGACGGCGACCTCGAGGTTCACCGCGAACGACCCGATCGCGACGAGGGCGGCCACGCCGACCGTCATCGCGAGCACGAAGATGAAGAGGCGCCCGCGCGCGCGGCGGCTGTCCCGGAACGCGAACCTCCAGACCCACGGATCGGCGAGCGCGCGGAACCAGCGCATCAGGTCCCGACCTCTTTCGCGGCGCGGGAGCGGTCGTCGACGACGCGGCCGTCCCGGAGCGCCACGATCCGATCGGTCCGCGCCGCGAGCTCGTGGTCGTGGGTCACCAGCACGAGCGTCGTCCCCGCGTCCCGGTTCAGGTCGAACAGGAGCGTGGAGATCGCGGCGCTGGTCTGGCCGTCGAGGTTTCCGGTCGGCTCGTCCGCGAACAGGACGCGCGGTTCATTGATGAACGCCCGCGCCAGCGCCACCCGCTGCTGCTCGCCGCCCGAGAGCTGGACCGGGTAGTGGTCGGCGCGCTCGGCGAGGCCGACCCGGGTGAGCAGCTCGCGGCCGCGCGCGAGCGCGTCGGTGTCGCCGACGAGCTCGGCCGGCACCGTCACGTTCTCGAGGGCGGTAAGCGTAGGGATGAGGCGGAAGCTCTGGAACACGAAGCCGACCTCGCGCGCGCGCAGCTCGGCCCGCCCGTCCTCGTCGAGCGTCGCCAGCGGGCGACCGCAGAGCGTGACCGATCCGGAGGACGGATGGTCCAAACCCGCGCAGAGCCCGAGCAGCGTGGACTTCCCGCTGCCGGAGGGGCCGACGATCGCGCAGGTGCCGCCCGCGTCGATCGAGAACGAGACTCCTTCGAGGACGGTGAGCTCTCCGCTTCCACTCCGGTACGATCGGGTGAGCCGGTCGACGATCAAGACGGATTCAGACATGAAGGACCGTATCGGGCAGCGCAAAACGAGGAGACTATGCAGCGCGGCCCTCGCTTTCCACCTTGCCGCCCTGCTTCTCGCCCCAAGCTGCTCGGACGAGCGGGCTCCTCGGCCATCCGAGCCGCAGGAGGAGGCGGCAGAACGGCGCGAGGAGCGGGGGGCGATCCTCTTCCTCGGCGACAGCCTCACCGCGGGGTACGGCCTCGATCCGGAGCTGGCCTATCCGATGCTCATCCAGGCTCGCCTCGACGAGCGCGGGCTCGACTACGAAGCGATCCAGGCCGGCGTGAGCGGCGACACGACGTCGAGCGGGCTGCGCCGGCTGGACTGGCTGCTGAAGCGGAAGATCGACGTCCTCGTCATCGCCCTCGGCGGGAACGACGGGCTGCGCGGGATCGACCTGCCCACCGTGGAGCAGAACCTCGACGCCATGATCGCGAAGGCGCGCGCCCGGCATCCGGACGTTCGGATCGTGCTCGCCGGAATGCAGTCGCCGCCGAGCATGGGGAAGACGTTCACCGAGCCGTTCCGCGACATCTTCCCGCGCGTGGCCAAGCGAAACCAGGCCGCGCTCGTTCCGTTCCTGCTCGAGGGCGTCGGCGGCGAGACCGCCATGAACCAGCGCGACGGCATCCATCCGAACCAGGCCGGTCAGGAGCGCGTGGCCGACAACGTATGGGCCGTGCTCGAGGGCGTCGTGACGGACCTCGAGGAGGAGGTCTAGGAGTGTGTCCGAGTACTCGGCTGTCGCGCGCAGATCCCGCGCTCCGAGCAAGACGAGAACGTTCCCAACCGTTGCTCGAGCTGATCGACCATTCCCGTCGCCAAACCGCCGTCGTTCCCTTGGTTGGTGACGTCCTGACTCACGATGACCTGCGCTTGGAAGTCCACCGCCGCCTGCGCGTTGTAGCCCTGAACGAAGTTCGAACCTGCCTTCATGATGCGCGAGTCCGGATCGGTGAAGTTGACCTGGTCTTTGGGCTTGGGCTTTCCCGGTGGGTGCTTTCGCTTCGGCACCGACTCTCCCTTTTCGCGGCGCTCCTGGTCCTTCTCCAGCTTCTCTCGAGGTCGCGCTTTCGGCTCCGCGCTTCGAGCGCGCCTTCGCCTTCTGAATCGTGCGGAGGCGATCTTCTCGCCGACGGAGCTCTTCGGGCAATCCTTCGCCCTTTCGATTCCGACCGTAGCGCTGGTCCTCCTCTTTGTCGGTGCGCTCCGCGTCCTCATCCGACACGAAACGAGCCGGGTCATCCTCGTCCACCCAGTCGTGAAGGCTGGGCGGCAGAAGAAGACTTTGGCTCTGGTCGTACGGTCGGAACGTCTTCTGGTGCTTTCGCTCGCTCATGCCGCTTCGATCGATCGAGTCGTCTCCAGGTTCGGCGCGAATCTGGAATACTGGCGAAAGCTCGCGCGGTACGCCCCGACGATTCATGAGAGCGCGCAGCGCCACCTTGTTTTTCTCCTCTCTTCTTCTCAACCCCCTGAGCCCACGCACGCATCGTGGCCCCCAGGCGGGCGGAGCGGGTCGATCGGGCCGCGCCGAGCGAGTTCCGCAGCGAGCCGCCCACGCCTACCGCGACCAAAGCACCCCGACCCAACCCC
>CAZYQW010000108.1:0-190900 GCA_964649825.1 uncultured Phycisphaeraceae bacterium
AGTCGATCGGGCCGCGTTCGCTCGAACAGTCCTCGCTCGGGGTGCGGGCGAAGGGGTTGCGTTGGGGAGCTTTGGTTGGGGGATGCGTGGGCGGCTCGCTGCGGAACTCGCTCGGCGCGGCCCGATCGACCCGCTCCGCCCGCCGGGACGCCACGATGCGTGCGCGGGCTCGAAGGGGCGAGAAGAAAGAGAGGGAGGGTGGCGCTGCGCGCTCTCATGGATGGTCGGTGCGTGTCGCGCGAGGTTTCGGAAGGTCTGTCAGGAGTGTTCAGATTGTTGCCGAATCTGGAGGCGATCGAAGGCGCATGAGCGAGCGAAAACACGAGAAGGCGCTCCAACCGTACAACCAGAACCAGACCCTTCCTCTGCCGCGGAGCCTTCACGACTGGGTGGACGAGGATGACCCGGCCCGTCTCGTGTCCGATGTCACCAACCAAGGGAGCGACGGCGGTATGGGGACTGGTGGATCAGCTTGAAGTTGGTGCGCGCGATGCGCCAAGCGTGGGCACGATGATCGAAGCAAGGACGAGAATCACTGGATTCTCGCCGCCTGGCGCCCGCCGAACCGACCTTGCCGACTCCGAGGTCGAGCTCCGCGCTCCGCGTTCGGAGCGACACGCAGGAAGGCGTGGCAGTTCACTGGATCGAGAGCTGCACCCCGTTCGTCGCGCTGATTCCGGCCGCGCCGGCTGGGTCACTCACGAGTGCCTGGATGGTGATGGTCGCAGGCGGAGCGTGCTGCCGGAACTCCACGGTGGTCCCGTCGCGACCGGCGACGACCCAGGCGGGGCCGTCGGTCGCCGTGGCGACCGTTGCGAGCAGCACGACGACCACTGCGCTAGATAGATAGGAAACGGCGATTCGGTGCGGACGATGCCATGGCGGACTCCTTCTTCTGGTGGGTGGATCTCGACCCCCGACCAGAACGTCGTCGAGCCGCCTTCCGGACAGGAAATCTCCGCTCCGGCCTCGCCCGCGCTCGTCAAACCGATCCGCGCCCGCGCATCCACGCCTTCGACCAGTAGCGATCCCACGAGTCCGCCAGCACGCACACCACCGGACCGACGACTTGCGCCCTTCGCGCGACCCGGATCCCGGCCACGACCGCGGCTCCAGACGAACCGCCGACGAGCAGCCCCTCTTCCCGGATCAACCGATGCGTCATCGCGAACGCGTCGTCGTCCGACACCACCTCGACGTCATCGATCACCGAGACGTCGAGCGTGTCGGGGACCTTGCTCCCTCCGATCCCTTCGAGCTCGTACTTCTTGTCCTCGGCGGGCGGGCGGCCCTCCTTGATCCAGCCGTACAGCTTCGAGCCGACGGGGTCGACGAGCACCATGCGCGTCTCGGGACGCTCGCGCTTGAGGACGCGGCCGACGCCGGTGATCGTGCCGCCGGTGCCGGAGCCGGCCACGAACGCACCGATCGGGCCGTCGATCTGCTCGAGCAGCTCGCGCGCAGTGGTTCGCTCGTGGATCGCGGGGTTCGCCGCGTTCCGGAACTGGTCGGCCAGGAACCAACCGTTCTCGCGGGCGAGGCGCTCCGCGACGTTGTTGAAGTTGTCGGGGTCGTCGGGCGGTGCGTCCTTGGTGATGATCACTTCGGCGCCGAGCGCGCGCAGCGCGAACCGTTTGTCTTCCGACATCTTCTCCGGGAGGACGCAGACGAGACGATAGCCCTTCACCGCGGCGGCGATCGCGAGGCCGACCCCGGTGTTGCCGCCGGTCCCCTCGACGATCGTGTCGCCGGATCGCAGCCGCCCGTCCTGCTCGGCCGCCGCGACGATCGCGATCGCGATGCGGTCCTTCAACGATCCGCCGGGGTTCAGGAACTCGCACTTGCCGAGCACCGGGACGCGGACGTCTCCCGCGACGCGGCAAAGCTCGACGAGAGGAGTGTGGCCGATCTGCTCGAGGATCGAACGGGAGTGCGTGCGCATCCGGAAGAGGATAGTCGTAGTCGCCGCCGCCCGTCCGTCGAAGCCGGGATCGAATTCGTAGATCGAGTCGCCGACGCCCTCGAACGCGTCCTCGCGGCGGAGCTCGTCCAGGATCGAAGCCAGCGCCGGATCGTCCCAAGTCGCGAACTCGTGCGTCCGATTGTCGGTGATCCGGGTCGAATGAGCACTTCTGCCGCGGCGCCAGTCGGTGATCACTCTTTTACGGTTGGATCACGATCTCGAGAGCATACGACGACGACCACCCTCCAAGCGCGCACCCATCCGGCCAGAAGAACTGCGTGTACGCAGCCAATCCCGGCGCGACGACCGGGGCGGTCAACGGTGTCGAGGCGTAGACCGCGCCCACGTCGCTGCTGAGGATCGGGACGAGGATCCAACTCGTCGGGTCGATCCAGACGGCGGCGCCGTACGCCAGGAGCGGAGTCGCCAGGGGCGCCACCGACACGCCGAGGAAGCCGACGGTGAGCGCCGGCGCGTCCAGACAGATGAGACCAAACTGCGGGTTCCCGGCGTACGGCATCGCCGTCACGGACGACGGGAGCGGTCCGTCACAACCGGCGGTCGACGAACCAAATCGGGTGACGCCCGTCGGGAGCATGTCGAACTTGGCGACGATCGCCTTCCCGTTCGTGTGCCAGGTCGTGTCGTAAGTCCCGGGCGTGACCGGGATGTCCGAGGAGAACGTGATGGCGCCGAGGACCGCCGCGCCCGCCCCGTCCACGCCGAGCCCGATGGTGGTGGAATACCCGTCCCAATTACTACCACCGTAGGTCGTCGAGTAGAGGAGGTCCGAGCCATCCGGAAAGAGCCGTCTCGCCGACTTGTCGAATTGGGTGACGAAGCCGTCCGAGCCGAGCCCGGCTCCAAAGGTCGACTGGAACGCTCCTGGCGTCGTCGGGAAGGTGGACGACGACGTAAGGGCCCGCGCAAGAATAACGTCGCATCTCGCTTGCCCTCGTCGCCGATGGCTGCGTTGCTCCTCCTCAGCGTATCCACCAATACGCTTCGTCGTCGCGCCTTGCCCTCGGCGACGATTGCTGCGCGTGGATGCGACGTTATTCTTGCGCGGGCCCTAAGGCCAACGACAGTGGTCGTTCCTTGAGGACCCAGGTCGACCCCGAGAGCAATCTCGGTTCCGTCACCGCCGAGATAGGTGCCGAAACGGAGTTGACTTCCCGTCTTGTCGAGCCGCGCAAGGAAAGCATCCTGTCCGCGGGCCAACGACTTCGAGTAGGCGGTCGCGGAAGTCGGTAGATCGCTCGATGTCCCCGCCGACTCCTGTTTCGACGTGGGATGTGCCGGTGGCGTCCCAGGTCCTTGTGGTGCGGTCCTCCAGCTTCTAGTTTCACGTGGCTGGCCGGGGCATGGCAGTGCGGTGCGCTGGCGTCATCTCACGAGGGAACACAAGGACAGGACTCGGCATGGTCACGCGCTACGAGTCGGTGCATCTACCCCACTTCGCCGGAGAGGCGGGCGTCGTGCCGCCGGGCATCGCCGAGCGACGTGCGCTCTACGGCGATCTCGCGCGATTCGCGTCGCTCGCCGAGTCCGGGATCCTGCGCAAGACGCCGATCCAATGTCCCAAACGCCCCGGTCGCAAGCCGTGCCGCGGGCTGCTCGTGGTCCGGCGTAGCGATGTGCCGCCCCGCGTCGGCTGGCAGTGCCCCGAGTGCTCGGCCGGTGGACAGATCTCCGGTTGGGAGGAATCGGGCGACGACCTGCGACGCGAGCCGTTCCCGCCCGCCGAGGGGCGTGTCGTCCGCGTGTCCGCGCGCGCACACACCGCGCTGCGAGAGATCGCACGGACCGATGACGAGTTGATCCCCCTCGTGTACGGAGCCGAGGTCGAGGGGGCGGCGCAGCCGGTCCTCCGGGTCAGGGACGCGGACGGCGCGCGCTACACAACGGCGTTGTTCCGCCACCTCGTGGCGGTGTCGAGCGATCGTTGCCGAGTGCTTCTCGCCGAGATCCTGATGGCGTTGTCGGAGGCGTTGGGCCAGGGCGCCGCCGGGAGCCCGCCCGGCCTCATCCAGCTCGACCCGGCGATCGGCAGGGACCTCGCGCGGGCGCTGCTGGAGCTCGACGACGCGGCCCCGCCCGAGTTCATTCCGGCCGCGCCGCGCCGTGGGCCGAGGAGCACCCGGCGCCGGCAGCCGATGACCTACCGAATCAAGGTCACCCTTCGGGGCGTGAGTCCGCCGGTCTGGCGTCGACTCATCGTTCCCTCCGACTTGAAGCTACCGATGCTGCACGAGGTGCTGCAGGCGGCGATGGGCTGGTACGACTGTCACCTCCACCTCTTCCAGGTTGGCGACCGTGCCTTCGCTCCGCCCGGCGATTTCGACCCGGTCGGCGAGGATTCGCGCGACATCTCCCTCCACGACATCGCGCCCCGCAAGGGGAGTCGTGTCACGTACGAATACGACTTCGGAGACGGCTGGCGCCACGACATCGTCGTCGAGGATGTCATCGACGGCCGGTGCGAGGCCGCCCGCTGTCTGAAGGGGCGCCGGAACTGTCCGCCAGAGGACTGCGGCGGACCGATGCGCTACACCGAGTTCCGCGCGGCGATCGCCGATCCGAGTCACGAGGAACACGAGAGCTGGCGCGAACTGCTCCCCAGCGACTTCGATCCGGAGGCGTTCGATCTCGTCCAGACGGACGCCCTCGTTCGCAGAGTGCGGCTGCGACGCGGGTCATGATGGTCTCCGGATTGGCGCTTCACCGCCAGCGGCTCGACCGGCGGGGCGGGCTGCGCCAGGGCGCGTTCGCTTTCTCCCCGGGCGAGCGTCTGGGATCCCCGCTGCCGTGCAGGCAGGCGACGATCACGATGGTCTCGTCAAGGAAACGGTACAGGATCGTTGTACGGGAAGCGTCGTAGGAGCGCCCGCCTCGTTTCCCGGTGGACGACCGGGTACATACAGAGTGCTCGAAACCGTCCTCACCAGGGAACGCAAACGTAGCGGCAGGAGACCCAGTCGCCCCGACGCGTGAAGTGCGTCATCGCGGAACCGCGCCCCTCGCAGAAGCCGGCGGCCCCGAACCGAATCCGATGCAGTCTCGGGCTGGATTCCGCCGGGCGGCGATCGGTAGGTTGCGCGACCTGTAGGTTCGCCAGCTGCGCGATACGTCGAAGGGAGACCCACGATGAGAGTCACGATTGCCTCGATTGCCCTGATCCTGGCGGCCACCGCCTGCTCGGGGATGCGCCACGATCACGAGTGGACGGACTTCGGCAGCGATCCGATGTCGAACCCCGCGTTCATGGAAGCAATGATGGCGGCGGCCCAACCGGGCGCGCCGCACGCCGAGTTGGCGAAGGGCGTCGGTTCGTTCGAAGTGACGGGACGCCAATGGCCGTCGCCCGGCGCACCGCCCGAGCCGGTGCGCGCGACGGCGCAGACGCGCATGGCGATGGACGGTCGCCTCCTCATCCAGGAGTTCCAGAGCGAGTTCGCCGGCATGCCGTTCGAGGGAATGATGCTGATGGGATTCGACAACGTCGCGAAGGAGTACTGGACCGTCTGGGTCGACAACTTCGGCACGGGATGCATGGTGTCGCGCGGTCGTGAAGGTCCGGACGGCCGCATCGAGCTGAAGGGCTCCGTCCGCGACGTGATGACCCCGGGAGGTCGTCCGTTCCGATCGACGACGTGGGATCGCGGCGATGGCACCAGCGTCTTCGCGATGTACGACTCGCTGAAGGACGGCAGCGAGTACCAGGTCATGGAGTTGATCTACACGAAGCGGTGACCGCGTCGCCGCCGGGGCCAAGCACGCGAGCCCTGATCGGAGATCCGCTCCGACCAGGGCCCGACGTCGACCGCGAGAAAGAGGCGTCTACTGGGTCAGCAGGTCGAGCCCCGCCGAGCCCGCCACGCCGCCGGCTGCGCCAGGGTCGAGGACGAGCGCCTGGAGGACGATGCGGGCGCCGGGGGGAAGCAGCGCGGGCAGCTTCGACTTCACCATCAGCATCCCGTCGCCGGGGCCGCCGGACGTCGCGAGCACCGGACCGACGAGCTGGAACGGGAGACCGACCAGCAGCGAGCAGCCGGTGCCGAGCGTGGCGTCGCCGCGGCTGCCGCTGAGGGCGAGCCAGACCGGTGCCGAACCGAGCACGCCCTGGATCGACAGCACGATCGTCTCATGGGCGGCCGGGACGCCGAAGAGCGAGAGCTCGGGGACGCGCCCCGCGCTGCCCGGGCACCCGTGCCCGAACGTGGTGACCGCCTGGTCGGGGATGCAGTCGTCCGGCACGTCGACGTTGATGTCGCCGGTGAACGTGCTCGGGAGCGAACCACCGTTTTGCTGCTGCGTCACCTCGCCGTGGAGCCAGCCCGACGCGCCGAACGCCATGTTCTTGCCGCTCGCGCCGAACCCGACCTGGAACGCGGGCCCCATCCGCCAGACGTGGAGGACCACCCCGGCGAACGAGCCGAACCCGCAGAGATGGCCGTCGGTCGTCGTGTAGTAGCGCCACGCCGACGGATCGATCGGTCCGCCCTGGTCGGCGTAGGCCCAGTCCTTCAGCTCCAGCTTCGGGCTGCCGGACGGAGGCGAACCGGCCTCGCCGGGCAGCAGTCGGCCGGTGAACTCGATGTCGACCAGGAAGCCGTTGCTCGGGGAGCTCTGCCGCGCGACGACGCCGAGGTAGCGCGCGGTGCCGTCGGGGTACTCGATGAACGCGCCCGGCAGCGTGGCGACGAGGTCGCTCGCGATGCCCTCGAGCGTGATCGCGTGGCCGCCGCTGTACTTCGACGCGGACGACGGGATCGCCTCCTCGACGCAGCGCTCGCAGTCGCCGCCGAGATCGACGTTGATGTCTCCCTGGAGCGTCTGCGGGAAGGTCGGACCCTGCTTCGGCGAGCTGACCGTGGTGACGTTCAACCAGCCGGAGCCGCCGTAGCGCACGTTCTTGCCGTTCGCGCCGAAGCCGACCTGGAACGCGGGACCAGCTCGGGTCACGTCGAGCTTCGCGCCGGCGTAGTCCTTGCAGCCGGTCAGCGTGCCGTTCACGACTTCGTAGTAGTGCCACGTGCCGGTGTCGACGGTTCCGCCGTTCTCGAGGTACGCGGCCGCGCCGAGCTCGGTCTTGGGGCTTCCGGCGGGGGCGTAGCCCGCGTCGCCGGGGCTCTTGCGGCTCGACATCTCCACGTCGACGAGGAAGCAGTCGTCGTCGTCGCTTTTGCGGGAGATGACACCGGATAGATGGGCGGTGCCGTCCACGCGCTCGATGAACGAGCCGCTCGCGTCGAAGACGAAGTCGGTGCCGATGCCCGGCAGCCAGATCGCGTGTCCGCCGCTGCCGGCGCCGCTGCCGTCGAGCTCGGCCGGGTCCGCGCAGTCCGAGCAGTCCTCGTCGAGGTCGAAGTTCATGTCGCCCCCGACCTCCTGGGGATAGCTGACCCCTTGGTTCGGCTGGTGCAGGACGACGCCGGTGACCCAGCCCGAGCCGCCGTAGCGGAGGTTGCGGCCGCTGGCGCCGAAGCCGACCTGGAACGCCGGTCCCATCCGTCCGAGCTGGATCACCGCTCCGGCTGCTTCGCCGAGCCCGGTCATCGTCCCGTTGGTGGTCAGGTAGTAGGCCCACGCGGCCGGATCGATCGGACCGCCCTGATCGGCATAGCTGCTCGGGACGAGTTCCTTCTTCGGGCTGCCGGGCGGCGGGTTCGCGGCGTCGCCGGAGTCGATGCGACCGCCGAAGTCGACCTCGAGAATGAAGCGGAGCGCCGGCTTCGACAGGCTCGCGAGCCGGCCGGTCAGCGTCGCGGTGCCGTCCGCGCGCTCGACGAACTGGGCCGGCATCTCGAACTCGAGGTCGGTCGCGACGCCGAGGAGGAGCATCGCTTGCCCGCTGCCGCCGAGCAGCGTGCTCGAGTCGGCGCCCGCGCCCCGGGCGCAAGCGATCTCTTGGGCGAGAATCGGGGTCGAGGGGAACGACGCGATCCCGCCGACCAGCGCGGCGACGGCCGCCGCGCGACGAACGGAGAACGATCGCGGACGGACGGACGCCGCCCGCGGCCGAGTGGAATGGACCATGGCCAACACCTACGGATTGAGACTGGGTGGAAACCTTCCCGGTGCGTCGGTCGACAGTCGGACCCAACCGCGCCGTACCGAGATATACCCCGAAATTGGGGTCAGTCAAATATATGGACGTAGCGCAAGGAAGGCGCCCGGCTTGGGCGGGGCCGGGAGAGAGCTTCTCAACCTTGTTTTCATCATAGGTTTAGGAAGTCACGCGGCGCCCTTACCGATCGTCGTGCCGCCCGACCGACGTGGACCGATCCTCCGCGACGATCCACACGTTCCTGTACCGGACCGGATCGCCGTGATCCTGCAGCCGGATCGGCCCGCGCGGGACCTCGCCGCTTCCCGCCGCGCCTCCCGTCGGCCCATCGATCTCGACGTCGTCCTGGACCGTCACGCCGTTCCACCACACGCTGATGCGCGCGTTCTCGTTCTTCGCGCCGGTCGAGTCGAAACGAGGCGCGCGGAAGCGGACGTCATAGGTCTGCCAGCGCTCGGGCGGACGGCTCGCGTTCGCGGCCGCCGGCCGCTTCCCGTAGATCGCGCCGCAGTCGCCGAGCCCGAGCGGATCGACGCCGTACGAGTCGAGCACCTGCACCTCGTAGCGATCGTGGACGTAGACGCCGCTGTTGCCGCGCGCCTGCCCCGTCGCGTCCTTCCGCGAACGCGGGGTCTGGAACTCGAGATGGAGCAGGAAGTCGCCGAAGGTCTCGCGCGTGACGATGTCTCCGGCGCCGCGTGCGACTTCCATCGCGCCGTCGACCAGCGTCCACGTCGCCTCGCCGCCGTCCCTGACCTGCCAGGACTGGAGGTCGGTGCCGGAGAAGAGCACGCGCGCGCCGGCGGGCAGCGCGACCGGATGGTCGGGGCCGTCGATCGCCCACTCGATCCCGTCGAGCAGGTGCCGCTGGAAACGAGCGTCCTTCCACACCTCGAGCCGATGCCCGAGGGACGTGTAGAAGACCCGACCCTCGCCGTACTCCTTGCACCACGAGATCGCATAGTCCTGGTCGGCGCGCTTGCCTTTGGTTGCGTCGACCGACGTCGGGTCGAGCCGCAGCAGCACGTGCAGCGGATGGCGCTGGAAGTCGCGGAACTGGTAGATCTCGTCGTGGATCGCGAATCGCGCGCCGAGGTGCCGGACGGCGGGGTGCGCCGGGTCCTCGACGATCACTCCGACCTCTTGGTTCCACGGGTGGCCGTCGAACGTGCCGCCGATCATGTCGAGGTACTCGGGCGACTCGTACAGCGTGTCGGTCGCGGAGTGGACGCCGATGAAGGCTCCACCTCGCCGAATCCACTCGAGCAGGGCGGACGGCGATCCGTCGTCGAACGGCAGCTCGCCGGTCGTGTAGAAGACGATCGCGTCCGGCTCGGCCAGGTTCGCCCGCGCCAGCGCGTCGACGCTCTGCGTGGCGGTGACGTCGAAGCGATCGCGCGCCGCCTCGATGAGGCGTTCCTCGGCCGGGGAGTAGACGTGCGGTCGCGGCCGCCGGACGACGTCGTGCACGAACCCCGCGGAGTGGGTGACGAAGAGGACCTTCTTGCGCGCCGTCGCGTCATCCCGGCGGCCCGGGATCCTGACGAGGGTGTAGTACGCCGCCGTGTGGAGGAGCGGATCGCCGGCCGCGCTCCTCACGCCGTCGGCGTGGAGCTCGTGGACGTATCCCGCGCGCAGTGGATCGACGACGAGGCGGACCGTCCGCGGGCCGCTCACCACCACGTTGCGGATCGCGAGGGGCTTCGTGTCGTCCTCCGGCGCGCCGTAGTCCGAGTGGTACTCGTACGTGTAGCTCGTCATGCGATACGAGGACGGGCTCGCCGCGGCCGCCGGGTCGACGTCCGCGGTGAAGGTCAGCGCGAAGCCGTCCTTCGTCGCGTTCATCGTGAGGATCTCGAACGGAGTGACGCCGGTGTGGACGATCCGCTCGACGCCGTACCGCTTCCGTCCGACGGACGCCCAGCCGCGGTCGGTCTCGCCGACGAACATCGAGCCGTCCGGCGCGAACGCGACGCGGTTCACGCCGCAGCCGAGGCCCGAGAGGAACGGGAAGCAGGCGCCTTGGTAATGGCCGTCGACCTTCTCGAGCGCGACGCGCATGACCGTCGCGGCGAGCTGGTCGCCGACGAAGAGCTGGCCCGCGAACGGACCGAACTTCCCGTCGGTGTCGTCGAGCGCGACGTCGGCCGCCGACTGTCCCATCTTCTGGTACGGGAACCAGATCGTCGGGGGCTGGCGCGGCGGTCGCTCGTCCGGCGTCCGCAGGTCGGTCCGCCAGCGCAGGCTCGCGGGGTGGCCGTGCCACGCGTCCTGCTTCAGTTCGGACAGGCGGTTCGTGGCGACGTAGTCCCCCTGGTTGTCGACGTAGAACATCGTGCCGTCGGTCCACTCGGCCATTCCGTTCGGCGAGCGCAGTCCGTCGCAGATCCACGTGGCGTTTCCTTTTCGATCGATCTTCAGCGCGGCGCCGCGGTTCGGCACGATCGCCTTGCCGAGCGACCCGCAGAACCCGACGTTCAGCGAGACCCACGCGTTTCCCTCGCGATCGAACTTGGGGCCGAACGCGAACTCGTGGTAGTTGCCGGAGACGCCCCAGTCGTCGTTGAACGTCTCGTAGCGGTCGGCGTGGTCGTCGCCGTCGTCGTCCAGCAGACGGGTCACCTCGCCGCGTTGCGTGACGTAGATCGCCTCGCCGTCGGCGTCCTTCCGCACGCCGGCGCCGAGCGCCTCGTGCAGGCCGCGCGCGAACGTCACGTACTCGACGTCGAGCGGCGGCTCGCTGTACGCGCCGTTCATCAGGAAGACGTCGCCGCGCCGCGTGGAGACGACGGGGCGCGCGTCGTCGCCGTAGAACGCGAGGCCGCCGACCTCGAGCACGCTGTCCTCGGGGACGGGGAACGTCAGCACGCGATAGTGGTGCCGTTCGCGCGACGGCGGAAAGTCGCGGTCGAGCTGGTAGTACAGGTGCGCGTCGGCCGCGGAGCTCAACGACTCGCGCGTCTCGATCTGGAAGTCCCAGCCGCCCATCCCCTGGTCGACCTTGAACACGACGTGGTTCGTGCCGGCTTCGAGGTCGAGGCGCAGCAGGTCGTCGTACGGATTCATCCCGCGCGGCAGGTCGCGCTCCAGCACGAGCCGACCGTTCAGCCAGACGAGCACGCCGTCGTCGCTTCCCATCCAGACCTCGACCGTCCGCGCCTCGGCGGTCGTCACCGTGGTATGGAGGTAGCACACGGCGTCGTCGTTGAGCGCGTTATCGGCGTGGACGCGCAGGTCGACGCGGCGGCCGGGGACACCGTCGACGCGCGACCACGCGGCGGGCGCGCCGTTCTTCCCGGTGTACGACCGGGAGAAATCCGGCCCCGGATCGTTCGCGCGCAGTCGATCGAGCTCGTCCTCGGGCGCGTGGCGCGTGTAGAGGTCGCGCTGGCCGTGCCCCTTGTACGGGAACGGCGACAGCAGGTGCCAATCGCCCCACGTGCCTTTCTCGGGCGTGAGGAGATCGATCATCCGGTCGAGCGTCGCCTGTCGGGACTCGAGCTTCTCGTACGCGTGGCCGGCGATCACGAGCGGCGGATGGTCGTCTTCGGGCCCGGTGAGCGGAGCGGAGAGAAGGACGAGGAGGATCGAAAGGTTCACAGGCTCACCTCCAACGCGAAACGGACCGACGACGCGCCGAGCTCGGGTTCGATCTCGAACCAGACGACGCCGTCGCCCGCGTCTCGCGGCGTCGTTCGACAACCGAACGCCTCCGTGATCCTCGCGCCCGAGCGGCCGGCGTTGATCCAGAGCGGCCGCGAGAGTCGCGACAGCTCGAAGCGTCGTTCGAAGCGCGGCGACGGCGAGGCCTTGGGCTCGATCCGCTCGCCGATCGGGACGCCGTCGACCTCGTACAGGAGCGTCGGGACCCCCGCGCGGTCGAGCCGATACCCCTTGAACCGGAAGCCCGCCTCGCGACCGGTCGACTCGGGCCAGCGTTCGGGTCGTTCGCCGAGCACCAGCGGCGCGCCCTTCGCGGCGGTCCAGACGTTCTTGCCCTGCCCGCCCGCCACCTGTCCGCCGCGCCCCGCCCACGCCCCCGACGCATCGAGGAAGTCGCCGCTCCACGCGTCGGCGAGGCGACACGCCTCGGCGTCGAAGCCGAAGTGGATCCCCACCGGGAAGCCGATCGCGATGCCGCGGCTGCCCGCGTTCTCGAGGAACGTGCGCAGGATGACCGGGCGGTCGTCGACGTCGATCTTGAACGCGCCCGGCGCCTCGAGACCGGCCGGCGCCGGCATCGCGTCGCCGAGGTCGAAGTACGCCCACATGGCGTCGGCCTGGGCGTAGATGTCGCCGCCAGCCACGTTCTCGACGGTGCTCCGCCTCCCGAGCGAGAAGGACGGCATGCGGGTGCCCGGCTTGTAGCGAGCCGGCGCCTGGATGTACGCGCGCCACCACTCGTAGCGGAGGCGCTCGGCGAACTGCTCGATCGAGGGCCCGGGCGATCCGGCCGGCGGGTAGCTCGTGAACGAATGGCACGTCACGCAGGACATGCCGTCGCGCCCGACCAGGCGGCGTCCATCGAGCACCGCCGAGTCGTGCGGCGGGGGTGGATCCATGTCCTGTTCCGGACGAATCCCGTCTTGCGCCGCGAACGCGACCGGCAGCGCGCCGACGTGCTCGTCGCCGAACTGCGGCATCCGCGCGCCCATGTACGGTCGCGCGCGGCCTGCCGCGACGAGCACGCGGCGGAACCACGGCGTGGTCAGCTTGAACCCGACTCCCGCGAGGTCGGGCGGAACCCGGCCTTCGTCGCCGAGGTCGACGCGGTCGTCGAGGGTGATGAAGAACGGGTCGAGCTCTCTCGGCACTCCCCCGCGGCCGGCGAGCCGGTGGCAGGCGTTGCAGCTCAGGCGCTCGAACGTGCGCAGGGATCGATCGATCGGCGAGGGCGTGCCGTTCAGCCCCGCGAGCGACTCGATCCCCCGCGCGAGCTGCCGCCGCTCGTCGTCGGAGAGGTCGTAGCGCGGCGTCGCGCCGTCGTGGGGATCCATGCATCCCGCCTCCGGCGAGAGCGCGTGCAGCGGCTTCGCGGTCGGGACGGGCTCCGGCATCCCGTCGACGTCGTGGCACGCGTGGCACGATCGGCGCACGAACGCCTCGCGCCCGCGGCCCGCCCGCGCCGCGTCGACCGCGAACCCGCCGGTCGGCGCCGGGAAGCGCGACGTCAGGTAGGAAGCGATCGCGCGCGCCTCGGAGTCACCGAGATCGAACGACGGCATCGCGCCGTCGGGCCGGGTCGCGCGCGGGTCCTTCAGGAATTCGACGAGCGCCGTGCCGTGCCACTTTCCGTCGAGGTCGCCGTACGCGACCACCGGCGCGTGGCCGTCGATCGAGCTCGGCAGCAGCGGGTCGGCGAACACGACCGACGCCGGCTCGAGCGGTCCGTGGCACGCGACGCAGCCGAGGGTGTGGAACTTGGTGCGTCCGTCCCATCGCAGGTCGAGCGACGCGTCGCTCGGGGCCGGGGCCTCGGCCCCGCTCATCAAGAAGTGGAGGATGTCCTCCTGCTCCTGCTCGTCGGCTGCGTTCGCTCCCGCGAACAGGTCGGGCATGTCGGAGCGCGGTCGCAGCGCGTGCGGCGACGCGATCCAACGCCTCGTCCAGTCGGCGCCGACGCGGGCGCCGAGATCGTTCAAGTTCGGCGCGGGTCGCCGTCCGACGCCGTGCTCGGTCATCGCGTCGGGGACGTGGCAGTTGGTGCAGCCCTTGCGCTCGAGCAGCATCCGGCCGGTTCGCTCGTCGATGCTCCGCGCGACGGGCTCCGCCGAATCGACGGGCACCACGACCGCGGCGGTCGGGATCGGCTCGGAGCGGAAGCCGCCCTCGAGCGTCGGGATCTCCTCCCAGAGCGTCCGCAAGCGGCCGTCGCCGCGCGCACCGCGCCGGTAGACGACGTTGACGCGGATCGGACCAGGTCCCGCCTCGAGCCACGCGGTGTAGCTCGTCCCGTCGGAGGCGGCCGCGGCGCGCCCTCGCTCGGCGCCGGCGTCGCCGGTCACGCGGATCTCGGCACTGCCGCCCTCGACCTCGATTCCAAAGCGGTAGCTCCCCGCGCGCGGCAGAGCAACGATCCCGTCGTACGTCGCCGTCCACCCCCGGGCCCGGAGCGCCGGATGCGGAGTCTCCGATCCGCCGACCAGCAACGCCGCCGCGGAAGCATGACCGTGCACCTCGCCGACGTTGCTCGAGTAGCGGACGGACCAGCCGTTCGGCTCGGCGGCGCCGGCGAGCGACGACACGAACGGTGCGACGAGAAACGAGACCAGGAGGGCGGGCCAGGTCGGCTCGTTCGACATGAGGCGCTCCGATGCGTGATGAGCGCGCGATTCTACGGGAAGCGGGCGGCGGGGGAATCCCCGCGGGCGGCTTACAATCCGAGCTCACGTCGGCCGTCGCAGGGAGGGCTCGAATGTCGAACGTCACCGAAATCGGACTCGTCGCCGTCGCGACGATCGCGGTCCTCGCGCCCGTCGCGGCGGCCCAGGAGAGCGCCGGGTACCGGCGGCCGCCGCGCGAGGTCGTCGAGGTCGTCGACGCGCCGCCGACGCCATCCGTGGTCGTCTCGCCGGCCGAGACGCACGTCGTGATCGCGCACCGAGACGCGCTCCCGTCGATCGCCGAAGTATCCGAGCCGATGGTGCGCGTCGCGGGAATGCGGATCCACCCCGGGCGCACCGCGCGGTTCTCCACGGGGTTCGTCACGATGCTCGAGGTCATCGATCTCGGCTCGAACGAGCGGAGGCCCGTCGTCATGGACGACGGCTCGCGATTGTCGCCGCCGAGCTTCGCACCGAACGGAGAGCGGTTCGCGTTCACGCGCGAGACGGACGACGGCATCGAGCTCTGGGTCGCCGACGTCGCGACGGCCAGCGCGAAGCGTCTCGTCGGTCCGCGCCTGAACGGCACGATGCGGAACGCGTACTCGTGGTGGTCGGGATCGGAGCAGCTCCTGATCCACCTGGTCCCGCCCGGGCGCGGCGCCGCGCCCGCGCCTCCTCTCGTGCCGGGCGGCCCGCTCGTCCAGGAGTCGGTGGGACGCTCGAAGACGAACCGCACGTATCAGGATCTGCTGCAGAACCCGTACGACGAGGCCCTCTTCGAGCACTACTGCACCGCGCAGCTCGCCCGCGTCGACCTCGACGGCACGGTGCGACCGATCGGGCGAGAGGGGATCTTCCTCGGCGCGGAGGTGTCGCCGGACGGAATGCACCTCCTCGTCGAGCGCGTCCACTGGCCGTACTCGTACGCGGTGCCCGCGTCGAGCTTCCCCCACACGATCGAGGTGTGGGACGCGACCGGGCGTCGCGTCCACGTCGTGGCGGACATCGGGATTGCCGACGAGGTCCCGATCGGCGGCGTCCGTACCGGTCCGCGTGGCGTGAAGTGGCATCCGAAGGAGGGATCGACGCTCGTCTTCGTCGAGGCGCAGGACGACGGCGACCCCAAGAAGAAGGTCCCGAACCGTGATCGCGTCCTGTGCGCCGCCGCGCCGTTCACGGAGTCCCGCGAGATCCATCGCACGACGCATCGCTACCGCGGCGCGGACTGGCTGTCCGATTCGGATCGGGCGCTGATCAGCGAGTACGACCGCGATCGACGCTGGCTGACGATGAAGCTCGTCGACTTCGCGAACGGCGGCGAGCCGGTCGTCGTCGACGATCGATCACAGCACGATCGCTACGGCGACCCAGGACGTCCGGTGAAGAAGACGTTGCCGAACGGCTCGTCGGTGGTCGAGGTCGAGAACGGCACGATCTGCCTCGCCGGCGGCGGCGCGAGCGCGGAGGGCGAACGACCGTTCTTGCGCCGCCTCGATTTGGCGACCCTGGTCTCGACCGATCTGTTCCGGTCGCCGGCCGACCGCTACACGTCGTTCGTCGGGTTCACGTCGGGACGGGGCGAGGCGCGCTCCCTCCTGCTGCGCACCGAGTCTCCCGACGATCCGCCCAACTACGTGGTCCACGCGAGCGGCGTCGAACGGCGTATCACCGAATTCCCGCACCCGTATCCCGCGCTGGCGCGGGTGCAGAAGGAGATCCTCCGCTACGAGCGCGGCGACGGCGTCCCGCTCTCGGGCACGCTGTACCTCCCGCCCGGATACG
The DNA here is from genome assembly GCA_964649825.1 of uncultured Phycisphaeraceae bacterium. Lineage (GTDB taxonomy): Bacteria > Planctomycetota > B15-G4 > B15-G4 > JADJEK01 > CAZYQW01. The sequence continues at coordinate 16,142 of CAZYQW010000108.1, forward strand.
TGGAAGGCACGCGGCTGCCGCTCGTGATGTGGGCGTATCCGATCGAATACAACGACGCCGCGACGGCTGGCCAGGTGCGGCAGACGGCGAACCGCTTCACGTGGATCTCGAGTCTGTCGCCGCTGATGTTCCTGTTGAACGGCTACGCCGTACTGGACGGCGCCGCGATGCCGGTGATCGGCGATCCCGAGACGATGAACGACACGTTCTGCGAGCAGATCGTGGCCGCGGCGAAGGCGGGGATCGACGCGTGCGTCGCCCGCGGGGTGGCCGACGGCGGGCGCGTCGGCGTCGGCGGGCACTCGTACGGCGCGTTCATGACCGCGAACCTCCTCGCGCACTCGGATCTCTTCCGGGCGGGAATCGCTCGCTCGGGCGCGTACAACCGTTCGCTGACGCCGTTCGGGTTCCAGAGCGAGCGCCGCACGGTGTGGGAGGCGACCGAGACGTACGTGAAGGTGTCGCCGTTCTTCCAGGCCGACAAGATCGACGAGCCGATCCTCTTGATCCACGGCGAGGTCGACGACAACTCGGGTACCTTCCCCCTTCAGTCGAAGCGGCTGTTCCACGCCCTTTCCGGGCTCGGCGGGACGGTTCGCTACGTCCTTCTACCGAACGAGTCGCACGGCTATCGCGCGCGCGAATCGGTGCTCCACGTGCTTGCGGAGTCGTTCGACTGGTTCGACGAGCACGTCAAGGGCTCGGCGCCGCGCCCCGGCGCTCGACCGGCGGAGGAGGGGGCGAGCCCGGAGACCGCGGGCGACCCCAACGGCTCGCGCTGATCACGCTCCGGTCGGCAAGTCGCCGCGCGGCCGCCGCGGATCCGCGGCGCGGCGGTCGCCTCGCGTTGCTCCGTCGCTACCCGGTCGTCTCGCCGCCGAGCAACGTCAGGATCTCCCCCGTCACGTAGGACGAGTCGATGGTCGACGCGAAGAACACGTACGCGGGCGCGATCTCCTCGGGCTGCGCGGGACGTCCCATCGGGACGTCGGCTCCGAAGTCGACGATCTCCTCGGGCGCGCGCTCGGCCGGATTGAGCGGCGTCCAGACCGGACCGGGGGAGACGCAGTTGACGCGGATCCGGCGGTCGACCAGGTTTCTCGCCAACGACTTCGTGAACGTGTGGATCGCCCCCTTCGTCGCGGAATAGTCGAGGAGCTCCTTGCTCCCTTCGAGTCCGGTGACCGACCCGGTGTTGATGATCGCGCCGCCGGGAGGAAGGTGGGGAGAGCGCGGCCCGGGCCATGTATTCCTCCGCGAGGAACCGCGGCGCCGGGTCCAGCTCGGACTCGAGCCCCGGCGGGGGAGACATCTCCTGTTCGGCGAACGGCGGTCTTGGGTGTGAGTTCACGACGGCACCTCGCTTGGACGATCACCCGAGACCGCGCGGCGCCAGCGCGCGGCTCTCGCCAGAGACGCGACCGACCGAATGGTCGTGCAAAGGTCATGCCGCGAGCTTGCGTGCGATCTGCTGGAGCAGGCGGAGGAGCGCGTCGAAATCGATCGGCTTCAAGAGATGTTTGGAGAAACCGGCCTTCTGGACCTGCACTTCGGTCTCCGGATCTCCGAACCCGGTGAGCGCGACGCGATACGTGTCGCGGAGCTCGACGTTGTCATCCAGCTTCGCCGCGACCTCGAAACCGCTCATGTCGGGGAGGCTGAGGTCGAGGAGGATCACGTGCGGGCGGAACCGTCGCGCCGTCTCGACCGCGGCCGCCCCGGTCGATGCCGTCGCCACTTCGCACTGATCGGAGAGGAGGACCCGCAGGACGGTCAGCGAGTCCGCGTGGTCGTCGACTGCGAGGACGCGGAGCCGGCTCAGGTCGACGTTCGCCAGGTCGTCCGCCGGCTCGAAGGTCTCGATCACCGGCGGGACGCCGTCGGGAAACGTGAGGATGAACGTGCTTCCGCGCCCCGGGCCGTCGCTCTGGACCTCCACGCCTCCACCGTGGAGCTCCATCAGGTCGCGCACGACGTTCAAGCCGATCCCGAGCCCGCCCGAGCCCTTCCTGGCCTGGAAGAACGGCTCGAAGATGTCGTACTTCTCCTGCTCGGTAAGTCCGATCCCCGTGTCGCGGACGCTCAGGCGAACGCCGCCGGAGGTCGCGTGACCCTGGATCGTGATCTTCCCCGGACCGGTCGCGTATCGAGTCGCGTTGCTGAGGAGGTTGATGAGGATCTGCTCGAGCCGGATCGGATCGGCGACGACGGAGACGTCGGCCGGCATGGTCGAGATCGACACTTCGTGCCCCTGCTCCGTGATCTCCCCGCGGACCGTCTCGACGGCTCGTTCGATCGCTTCGGCCAGGTCCACGCGGCGCGGGTGGAGCTCGACGTTTCCGCGCAAGATCCGTCCGACGTCGAGGAGATCATCCAGCAGGCGGGTCATCTGCCGGGCCTGTCGCGCCATCATGGAGCAGACTTCGCCGACGTCCTCTCCTTTGTCGCGCGTTCGAACCACCCGGATCCCGTTCACCAACGCGGCGAGGGGGTTGCGGAGCTCGTGGCCGAGCGTGGTGAGGAACGTGTCCTTCCGGCGGTCCGCCTCGACGAGTCGCTCCTCCATCTCGCGGCGCTCGGTGACGTCCATGATGACGCCGTACAGGCGGTGCGGCGCGCCGCCGGCGTCGTAGCTGAAGCGCCCGCGAGCCTCCACCCAGACCACGTCGCCGTTGGGTCGTACGATTCGATACTCGCATCGGTACGAGGTCCGTTGGAGCCGCGCATCGTGGTACGTGGCGATCACGCGGTCGCGGTCGTCCGGATGGAGGCGCTCGTGCCACGCCTCCCAGCCCGGCGTGACGCTGCCGGGCTCGTGGCCGAGCATCCGATAGTGCTCCTCGTTCCACGTCGTGGCGTCGCTCTCCATGTCCCAGTCCCACGTGGCGAGCCCGCCCGCCTCGAGGGCCAACGACAGTCGCTGCGCGCTCTCGAGCAGCGACTGCGCGTGGCGGTTGCGCTCGTAGACGCGGCCGACCTGATCGCCGAGCGTGCGGACGATGTCGAGGGGCAGAGTCTCCTTGCGGATCGGCTCCTCGGAGAAGAACTCGAGGATCGCGGCGACCTCTCCCGAGACGATGACGGGGAAACCGAACGCGCCGCGGATGTCGAACGAGCCGCGGAGCCGCGCGTCCGCGCTCGCGAGATCGCGGCTCATGTCCTCGATGCCGACGGGCCTACGCCGGCGCCAGATCGTCCCGACGAAACCGACTCCTCGATCGAACGACGACTGTTCCGACCGAGCGCGCAGCTCCGCGGTGCGCGCGGGATCGTCGGTGTGCCAGATTCGCGAGGAGTTCATCGTGCGTCCGTTGGGAGCACGCACGAACGCGTGTCCGACCGGCCAGCCGGTGATCTCGCACACGGCGTCGATGCTGGACTGCAGCGCCTCATCGAGCGACTTCGAGGCCGACGTCGTCGCCCGGAACAGGAGGCTCATCTCGTGCGCCCGCCGGCGGAGTTCCTCCTCGAACTCGGCGCGGGTGATCGCGTCGGCGATGACGTTCGCGATCGCTTCGAGGAAATGGATGTCGTCGACCGAGAACGATCGTCGGGTCGCCGTGTGCGCGCCGAGGACTCCCCACGGATGGTCGAGCGTTCCCACGATGACGCTCATCCCGCTCGAGACCTCGTGCTCGAGCAGCAGGGCAGGTCCCCCGAAGCGGTGTTCCTCGGCCAGGTCCTCGACGACCACCGGTGCGTTCGAGCGCAGCGTGAAGCCGGCCTGCGAGTTCGACGCCACGCTGAGTCGCGTCGTTCCGACCAGCCCAGGCTTCCAGCCGATCCCCGACCTGAGCAGGAGCTCGTCGCCGTCGCTCGTCAGCTCCAGGAGCTTGGCGAACTCGACGTCGAGCCCCACCGAGACCCTGTCGACCGCCTGGTCGAGGAGCTCCTGAATCGACGTCATGCAAAGCGCGTTGCGTCCGAGCTCGGCGACGAGGGCTTGCTGTCGTTCGCGGGTCTCGCCGCGCTTCAACGCGGTCTCGAGCGCGGTCACGTCGTCGATCGTGACGACGACGCCATCGATCCGATCGTTCCCCGCGCGATAGGGAAGGACCCGGCGCCGGAACGTCCGGCCGTCGGCGACGCCGACCTCTCGCTCGCGGGGCTGGAAGTCGTCCAAGACCGCACGAGCATCCGCCAGGAGATGCGGATCGTTCCACCGCGTGGCGAGGTCGCTGATCGGACGGCCGACGTCCGACTCGATCACGTTCAGGAACCCGCGGGTGCCCGGGGTGAGGACACGGATCCGCAAGTCCAGCCCGAGGAAGATGGTCGCGATCTCGGTGCTCGAGAGGAGATTCCGGAGGTCGTCGTTCGTCGCCTGGAGCTGCTGGACCTTCCCCTCGAGCTGGTTGGTGACGGCGACCAGCTTCTCGGTCAGCGCCCGCCGCTCCCCCTTCGATCCCTCGAGCGCGTCGTTCGTCGACCGCGGTCCCTCGCCCGCGGCGCCGGACTCGCCGCCGGATTCGGAGGAAACGGAAGCAGCTCGCGCCCTTCGTTTCTTCTTCTCGGCGCGAGGCCGTTTGAATCGGGTCATACGGGCCTCTTCTGGCATCGCCTTTCGCGGCGGCGCATGGTCGGTGCCCCGGTACGACCGAGCAAAAAAAAGATCGGCTCGCCGCCGGAGAGACTCGACGAGGAACGACCGCATCTCCAACAGTCGCTGAATCGAATCTCGGCACGGGGTGTCGTCAGGGGACGGCGGCGGCCGATCGAGAACCTCTTTTGTGTTCATCTCGGGTGCGGAGCACGGTGCGAGAGGTTCGTCCAGGGTCCAAGCAACTCCGAGACCAATGAACTTGGAGGAACTCGGATGAACTTGGATCGGCTTGGTTGAACGCCGAGCGGCCAAAACGGCGTTCCAAGGCGATCGTTCTCGCCTCGATATTCCCGTCATCCTCCGAGTCCCGGCGATTCGAGGTCGGCCGGTGGCGAATCGGACGGGCGCGAGGGGCCGAAGGTCGGGAGGATTCTGCGCAGTCCGTCCGGACATTTGTAGAACGATCGCTGCAAAGGAACAGGCCCGGGAACCGACTGGGCTCCGCGGGCCTGTGTGAAGTCTAGGGCGATCGAGGCGTCGATGCGGGGAAGCCCGCGCTCAGCCGCCGCTGCCCTGCCTCACCGGCTTCCGGTTCGACGTGCCGCTGGTGTCGTCGTCCCGGGATCCGTCCTTCTGGGTTGCGTCATCCTTCTTCTCCGGCATCGGGACGCCGAAGTGGCGGTACACCTCCGAGACGAACGCCGTGGAGTTCGATGAGCGAAGGTCCTTCTCGTCGAACTTCGGTGCGGTCTCGAGGGACTCCTTGGACGCGGTGATGATGCAGTGAGCGTCCGCGTCCGAGGTCTTGGCGCGGTGCTGCAGGACGGCGAGCGGAACCGCGCGCGTGTCGCCGGTGTCCAGGAGGCCCGTGTCCGTGTCGACCACCACGAAGTGAACGCATCCACTCGACGAGTCGATCACGAGGTCCTTCACTTCCCCGACCTCCTCGTCCGACACCAGCCCCTTGACGTCGGAGCCGACGAGTTCGGAGACGCGGAGGATCTGCATGACGCGAGGACGATCGATGTCGACGTCACCCACCGCCTGCGGGGTGTCCATGTCGTCGTCGAAGTGCGTGCGCACCGTGTGGGCGAACGTCGGGCTCGTCGCACGGGTCCAATCGTCCTTGGGGATCGAGGGGACCATGGCCAAGTCCGTCTCGGTCGGCGTCCAGCGCACGACGAGCTCATCCTTGTCGTCGGCGTCGTTCGCGATCTCGAGCTGCCGCAGTGGAACGGCGAAGAGCTTCTCGTCGTGGTCTTCGCACGCCACGAGAGCGAACAGGATTCGTCCCGAGTCGGCGTCCAGCGCGAGCTCCTCGATCTGCCCCTTGTCCTCGTCCTCGCGGTTCGTGACGTCGTGAGACAGGAGCTTCGATGCGGTCACGCAGAGTGACGCTCGACTCATTTTGTCGGTGTCATGTTCGCGCGAGCCGTACTTGTGCTTGTCTGCTTTCTCGGTCCCGGTCTGCGCGGAGAGCGACGGGAGACAGAAGACGCTCGCCGCGACGACAAAAAGTGTGATGGGAAGGCGCATGGTCTCGTCCTTAGTACGCTTCGTACTCTTCGAACTGTCGCCGCGTCCGATCAGTGACGCCACCGATGACGGTTCGAAACGCGGCGAGAGGACCTCATGCAATACGCGTGCCCATGGATCGGGGGACCCGCGGGGGCGGGCGGCGGGGGGAACCGTGTCAGACTGACCGGGAGAGCGTCACGAAGGGGGTGCGTTTGTAGAAAGTCCCGTTCGCGCGCCGAAACGGCCTCGTCATTCTGGATCGGCGGCGGTCCCTCGTCGGTCGAAGCCCTACCGGGCCGAGACCGCGGTTCCGGTGGTCGTGCTCGCCGTCAACGCCGCCGGCGCGGACGCAGGCGCCGCGAGGAGCTCGAGCGCGGAGCCGATGCGAACGCAAATGCTCTGGGTCTCGCTGTAGACGCTGGTGGCGACGCCGATGACACGTCCCGCTTCGTTCAGGAGCGGGCCTCCGGAGTTGCCCGAGACCATCGGTGTCGTGGTGTGGATCGTCTCACCCGCGCGCCGCACGATCCCGATCGCGCAGGACGGGCGGACCTCGGCGTCCTCGATTCCGCGGCGGCCGCGGGGGAAGCCGAGCGTGACCACCGGGTCGAGCATCCCGACCGAAGCCGATGATGAATCGGGTGCGCAGTCGAGCGGCGCGAACGGGCCGCCTTCGAGCTTGAGGACGGCGAGGTCGTTGCGGTCCGGTCGGTGAATGCGGTGGCGGATCGGCATTCCGCCGATGCTCGTGGTCTGCTCCTCGAACGCATCGGGAGCTCTCGACCAGATCGTCAGCCGCCCGCCCCCTTCGGCGGGGACGCTCGAGTAGCCGCGGTTCGGATCGACGGCACCGTCCTCGTCGAGGAACCGAGTGCCCGCTCGCCACGCGACGACCTCGGCGCGGCTCCCGTCGACCTCCACCTCGCCCAACGCGACGAGGGCGCAGAGCTCCGCGTCGAACTTCCACGGCTCGACCAGGTGCTTGCTCGTGACGAGGTGACCCTCCGACGTCACGCAGAACGCGGTTCCCCATGTGCTTCCGCGCCGCTCCGACCATTCATCCGCGGGGCCGCGCTCGCGGAAGACGTAGCTGCATCGGAGCAAGAAGATCGAACTCTGCGCCGCGCGCGCGATCGGACGCAGAGGGGCCGCGAGATCGATGTCGTCGAACCGTGCGGTGATGGCGTCGAGCCGCGTGCGCAGCGAGTCCTCTCGGCGGCCCGAGTCACCTTCGATGGCGGCGATCCGCTGACGCAGCTCGGTCTCGACCGCGTGCCAACGATCCGAGGACTCGTCGAGCTCGCGCCGTTGCATCCGCGCGTCGTGCAGTGACGTCGCGACGACCGCGACGACGCCGCCGAGCAGTGCGCCGCACGCAACCAGCCGCGGCCCTCTGGATCGCGGCGGCGACGTTCGAACGCCGTTCGTGGGGCACTGGTCGTTCATCGTGCTCCCGGGCCAGGACCCCGCCGTCCCGGTTCGCGCCGGGAGCGGCGAGATGGATTCCATTCGGCCCAACGAATCGGCTGGGCCGTGTGCTTCCGTCGGCGTCGACCGCGGGTAACGCACGCCGCCGCGCTTAAGGTCCGTATCGAACGAACCGGCGCGAACGCTGGAGTGAGAACACGCACGTCCCCCGGGACGGGGCCTCTGGGTCAGCACACTAGTTGTAGGGACGTACCCCGTCTCATTTCAAGAAAACGTTGGGCGGCGCCAGTACATTCCGTCTCGCCGGGCTGCGTCCATGAAACGAACCGTCGGACGCCGAGCGAGGCCCTGGGGCTCCGTCGGTCGCGGCTGCCGACCTGGCTTCCGCCGCCCCGGCGGCGTAGAAGAGGCGTCCATGACCGCAGCCAGCCGAGCCCCCGGCCCGGACCGCGACGGCGCGGCCGGCCTTGTCGCGCTCCTCCTCGTCCAGCTTTTCTTCGGAATGTTCCCGATCCTCGGGAAGTGGGCGTACGCGGGCGGCGCGTTCGCCCCGGCCGCGGTGGCGACTTGGCGGATCACGGTCGGGGCGGCGGCGCTCGGTACGTGCGCGTGGTGTTTCGCCCGCTCGCGGTTCTGGCCGGCGCGCCGCGACGTGCCGCGTCTGCTCCTCTGCGCTGTGCTCGGAGTGGTCCTGAATCAAGGGCTCTACCTCGAGGGGTTGGCGCGGACCCAGGCGATCAAGACCGGGGTCCTGATCTGCATGATCCCGGTCTTCACGTACCTCGTCGCGGTGGCGGTGCGGCAGGAGCGGTTGTCGGCCCGGCGGCTCGCGGGCATCGGGGTGGCGGCGGCGGGGCTCCTGCCGCTCCTCCTCGATGGCACCGGCGCCGCGGTCTTCGCCGAGGACGCGGTCGGGACCGCGCTCGTCACGACGAACGGCCTCTGCTACTCCTTCTACTTGGTCCTGTCGCGCCCGCTCACGGCAAGGATGCCGCCGCTGGTCGTGATCGCGTGGGTCTACCTCCTCTCGCTGCCGTTCGTCCCCTGGTTCGCGGTTCGGGCCGAGCTCCTTCCGGACGTTCCGCCGCGGGCGGCGTGGGCGCTGGCGCTGATCCTGATCTTCCCGACGGTGCTCGCCTACCTCTTGAACACGTTCGCGCTCGCGCGCGTGGCCGCCTCGACCACCGCCTTCTTCGTCTTCCTGCAGCCGTTCATCATCGGGATCGCCGGCGTGTTGCTGCTCGACGAGACCCTGAAACACGGGACGATCCTCGGGGGCGCCGCGCTCCTGGCTGGAGGGCTCCTCGTGATGCGCCGGCCGCGAGTCGCGGCGGCGCCGGCGAGTGCGGGGCCCGGCCCCTGACCCGCCGATTCCCGCCGCCGCCGCCCCGGCCGGTCGCGTCGGATCCGCGGAGCGCCGGCGAGTCGAGCGCTGCCCCCGAGATCTTCGACTCGAGCGTCGCGGCGAGCTCGGGCGGCTTCGGCTCTTCCGTCTACGCGAACGCGGATCAGTACAGCGTGGTCGACGTGACCGGCGGCGGTTTCTGGTTCACCGGCGCCGCGGCGGCCGGCCGAGCCCGGCTCGTCGCCGGGCCCGGCGATCCGTATGTTGAAGGACCGAATCGACACGACGGGCCGGAGCGCACGAGATGGCGAGCATCGCCGAGGACCAGATCTCCAACCGCATTCGACAGCTTTCGATCTTTTTGCCGAACCGGCTGGGAGCCCTCCTCTCGGTCAACCGGACGCTGGAGGCGACCAAGCTCCAGGTGCGGGGGATCTCGATACTCGACGCGTCGGATCACGCGGTGATCCGATTGATCGTCGATCAGCCGACGCTGGCCGCCGAGATCCTGAAGACGGCGGGGCTGACGCCGGTCGAGACCGACGTGCTCGGCGTGGCGCTGGCGCCGGGGACGGGGATCCGCCGCCTTCTCACCGCGGTGATCGCGGCCGAGCTCAACATCCACTACCTCTACTCGCTCGCGGAGCCGCGCGAAGGGCGGACGATTTTCGTGCTTCACGTCGAGGAGCCGAACTCGGCGGCTCGTCACCTCATGGAGAACGGCATGGAGCTCATCGATCAGGGCGACCTTCGATGAGCGCGTTCGCGGGAACCTGGATCCTCGGTTGCCGTGCGCGACGCACCCGACGCACCAACGGGTGCGGGACGACGTCCCGGTCGGTGTCGATCGCGTGATCGCGGACCTTGGCCGGGCCCGCGGCACGAACACCGCAACGATCCTCGTCCGGTACGCCGCGCTCGGGGAGTGAACGCGTCACGCGCCCCGCGTCACGCGCCGGGGCGGTACGCGAGGATCGTCAGGTCATCCGGTTTGCCCGGGCGATCGGGACGGGCGACGGTCATCCGCTCGCGTGCGTCGCGAATCAGCCCGTCGACGGCGGCTCTGAGGTTGCCGACGCGAACGCGCTCGATCACCTCGTCGATGAGCAGGTTGTCGAACAGGCCGTCGCTCGCAACGAGCACCGTGTCGCGGCGCGCGAGGCGGATGGCCGACGAGAACTCGATGCGTGCGTCGCCCACGCCGACGAGGTTCGAGACGATGTGGAGGCGTTCGTGGAGGATCGCCTCCTGTTCGTCGATCAGCCCCGCCTCGACCGCGTATCCGACCGGCGAGTGAGGCGACGTGACGAGCTTGCGACGTCCGCGTTGGCCGGTGACGACGGCCATCGAGTCGCCGGCGTGGAACGAGCGCAGCCCGAGCTTCGGACGGATGATCACGCCCGCGAGCGTGGTGGCCGCCCCGATGCCGCGGTCGGCGATGCGATGGTGGGCGCGTTCGAAGCCGCGCATCACGCGGTCGGTGACGTCCGGTTCGGCTTCATCGGACCGAAGCGCTTCGGCCATGGTCTCGATCGCGACGCGTGACGCGACGTCGCCGCTCCGCATGCCGCCGGCGCCGTCCGCCACGCAGAGCACGACCGCGCCGTTCTCCAGGCGCGCCACCAGCGCCGAGTCCTGGTTCGGTTCGTCGCCCCGATCCGGGCTCGGCGCGGTGAAGGCGATCGCGTTTCCCTCCGGGCAGGGAACTTCGACGGGCTCCTCCACCGCCGTGTTCACGAAGAGGCGGATCGCGACGTCGCTCGCGCTCATCGTCGGCTCCGGACTCGCGTCTTCCGCTTGCGCGCGAGGAACTTCTCGATCTCCGGACGGATGCGCAGAAACGCCTGCTGGCTCTGCCGGCCGTCGCGATAGCGCAAGCGATGATCGACCTCGAGGCAGCGCTGGAGATAGCGGATGAACGCGGGGGGAGCGTTGCGGCGCAACGTCTGGTACCCCGGCAGAGGCCACCGGAACGGCCACGTCGGTCGCTCACGCGTGACCATCTGATACAGCACCACGGCGGTCGAGAAGACGTCGGACTCGAAGCGCGGCTGACCGAGCGCCTGTTCCGGCGCGACGTACCCGACGGTTCCGGATCCGGACGCGCTGAGCGTGCGGTGGGCGACCCGCGAGATCCCGAAGTCGGTCAAGCAGATGCGATCGTCCGGGAAGAGGATCAGGTTCTCCGGCTTGATGTCGCAGTGGATGACGTGTCGATCGTGGGCATAGGCCACGGCGGAGAGGATCTGCTCCGAAAGCTCGAACGCCCGCGACAGCGCCATGCGGCGCTTCAGGCGGTCCGCCAGCGATTCCGCGCCGAGCGGGCTCGCGATGACGAACCGGTCGCCGATGAAGTCCGCGTTCTTGATCGTGAGGATGTTCGGATGCGCCAGCTTCGCCGTGATGCGGACCTCCTTGCGGAAGTCCTCGAGCATGTCGGGCGTCACCTCGGTCGCGTGCGGGATCTTGAGCGCGACGCGGACTCCCTCGATCGTGTCCTGCGCCACGTACACGTTCGCGTAGGGCCCGGACGCGAGCCGACGGACGATCTTGTATTTGCCGAGCTTCTGGCGCCTGCGCAGCGTCATGCGGGCCGAGCTCCGCGAAGCGCTTGCCCATTGGGTGAAGAAGTGGCACCGTTCATCTCGCGTCGGATTGTATGAACCGTCATCGGCCATTTCGTCCTTGGGATGGAGGAAACGTGCGCGCAATGGTCTTCGACGGCCCCGGCCGGAACCTGCGCCTCGAGACACGCGAGGCGCCCGGCGCCGATCCCGGCGACGTCGTCGTCGACGTCCTCGCGTGCGGGGTCTGTCGCACCGACCTCCACGTCGTCGACGGCGACCTCGCGGAGCCGCGCCTTCCGGTCGTGCCGGGGCACCAGGTGGTGGGGCGCGTCGTCGAGCTGGGCGCGGGAGTGACCCGGTTCGCGGTGGGTGACCGCGTCGGCGTTCCGTGGCTCGGCTCGAGCTGCGGCGGGTGCCGCTTCTGCGCGAGCCGGCGGGAGAACCTCTGCGACCACGCGCGGTACACCGGCTACCAGTTGGACGGTGGATTCGCGGATCGATGCGCCGCTCGGGCGGACTTCTGCTTTCCGATTCCCTCCGGATTCGATGACGCCCATGCCGCACCGTTGCTGTGCGCGGGGCTCATCGGATACCGGGCGCTGCGCGCGGCGGGGGACGACGCGGTGCGGCTCGGGTTCTACGGGTTCGGCGCCGCGGCGCACATCCTGATCCAGGTCGCGCGACACCAGGGGCGCGAGGTCTTCGCGTTCACGAGGGACGGCGATCGACCCGCGCAGGAGTTCGCGCGTCGCCTCGGCGCCGCGTGGGCGGGGGGATCGAGCGAGCCGTCCCCCGTCCGGCTCGACGCCGCGATCCTGTTCGCTCCCGCCGGCGAGCTCGTCCCGCTCGCGTTGCGCGCGGTCGCGAAGGGAGGCCGTGTCGTGTGCGCCGGCATCCACATGAGCGACATCCCGTCGTTCCCCTACGAGATCCTCTGGGGCGAGCGTCAGATCCGCTCGGTCGCGAACCTCACGCGCCGCGACGGCGAGGAGTTCTTCGCGATCGCGCCCGGAGTCCCGATCGAGACCGAGGTCTCCGTCTACCCGCTCGAGCGGGCACAGGCGGCGCTCGACGACCTGCGCGCGGGCCGGCTGGTCGGCGCCGCCGTGGTCGTACCGGGCTGAGCCGCACGGCGCGCCGGCCGGAACAGTTTTCCTCCACGCCGCCGCGCGATCGGAAAATCGTTCGCGCGGCCGCACCACGCGGCGCGTGCCGCCCGCTCCCGTCGCCGGCTCGAATCGCCGTGCCGGAAAGCTCTTAGCGGAGACGCACGAAGCGGAGAAGAGACTGGCATCCTCGTTGCCTTCGGGATCCTCGGACACATCCGTTCTCGACCCCGCCGAGGAGCCACGACGGCTCGTCCGCCGCGGTCGTTGGAAGAAGGAGAATCTCCCGATGCGGATCCTGGTCACGGGCGGTGCGGGCTTCGTCGGTTCCCACCTCGTCGACTCCCTGCTCGAAGAAGGTCATCAGGTTCGAGTGTACGACGTGCTCGACCGCCAGGTGCACCCGGGCGGGCGCGTGCCGTCCTACCTATCGGAGGAGATCGAGCTCATCCACGGCGACGTGCGCGATCGCGATCGCTTGAAGTCGGCGATCGATGGGATCGACGTAGTGTTCCATCAAGCCGCGTTCGTCGGCGTCGGCCAGTCGATGTACGAGATCCGCCGCTACGTCGATGGGAACTCGGTGGGCGGCGCGACGCTGCTCGACGTGCTCGCGAACGAACGGCACTCCGTGACGAAGGTGATCGTCGCCTCGTCGATGTCGATCTACGGCGAGGGCGCCTACCGCTGCGCCGAGCACGGCACCGTCTCCCCGCAGCTTCGCACGACCGAGCAGCTCGCGGCGCACGACTGGGAGCTCAAGTGCCCCACCTGCGCCACTTCCGTGGCTTCCATCCCGACTCCAGAGACGAAGCCGCTGCAGCCAACGTCGATCTACGCGGTGACGAAGCGCGACCACGAGGAGATGTTCCTCGCCTTCGGACGCGCGTACAAGCTCCCGACCGTCGCGCTGCGCTACTTCAACATCTACGGGTCGCGCCAGGCCCTCTCGAACCCCTACACGGGCGTGCTCGCGATCTTCGGCGGGCGGCTCCTGGCGGGCAACGCACCGGTCATCTACGAGGACGGCGCGCAGAGCCGCGACTTCGTCCACGTCTCCGACATCGTGCGCGCCAACGTGCTCGCGATGAAGAGCGACGCTGCGAACTACGAGGTCTTCAACGTCGGCACCGGCCGCTCCACGTCGATCCGCGAGGTGAGCGACCTGTATCAGGAGAAGCTCGGCGTCGACGTGCCGGTGGCCATCAATCATCAGTTCCGCGAGGGTGACATCCGTCACTGCTACGCAGACGTCTCCAAGCTCCGCGACCGGCTCGGCTTCACCGCTCACGTCGAGCTCGAGGACGGGCTCGACGAGCTCGTCGACTGGGTGAAGCAGGAGACCGCCGTCGACACGTTCGAGGACGCGGCCGCCGAGCTCGCCGCCCACGGACTGGTGCGTTGAACCATCTCGGACAAGAAAAAGGCCCGGTCATGAGCAAGCACGATCCAAACGAGCTCTTCGATCACGACTACTACGCCCACCACTGCGGCCCCGTTCCCTACGAGCGGGGGCGGGCGGCGTGGCAGAACCACTTCAGCGTCGCCGCGCGCAGCATCGTCGAACAGTTCGCGCCGCGGCGGACGCTCGACGTCGGCTGCGCGAAAGGCTTCCTCGTCGAGCAGCTCCGCGACCTCGGCGTCGAGGCGTACGGCATCGACGTGTCCGAGTACGCGATTTCGCAGGTGCGTGAGGACGTCCGTCCCTACTGCCGGATCGGGTCGGCCGCCGAGCCCTTCGGAGAACGGTACGACTTGATCACCTGCATCGAGGTCGTCGAGCACATGCCGGAGGACCAGGCCGAGCAGGTCATCCAGAACCTCTGCCGTCACGCGGACGAGATCGTCTTCTCGTCGACGTCGGCCGACTACGCCGAGCCGACTCATTTCAACGTGCAGCAGCCGGAGTACTGGCGGGAGCTGTTCGCGCGGAACGGGTTCTACCCCGTCCTGCGGGACAACCCGACGTACCTGACGCCGCAGGCGACTCGATTCCGCAAGATCCACGAGCGACTGCGCGTGGCCGTCTTCTCGCGCGAGCGGGAGGAGTGGGCGGTCGTTCGACTCCGCGTCCTCGATCCGCTGCGAGCGCTCGAGGAGCAGGGGCGCATGCAGGTGACGTTCGTGTCGGTCTACGACGACGCGGTGCCGATCGAGAAGCTGCTCGACGCCGACGTCTGGGTGATCCAGCGCGAGTTCGCCGACCAGGAGCTGAGCCACGGGATCGTCGACGCGGCTCGCCTGCTCGGCAAGACGATCGTGTTCGAGATCGACGACCTGCTCGTCAACCTCCCGCGCAGCAACCCGTTGTGGGCGTACTGCACCAAGATCGCTCCGGACATGGTGGACGCGGTGCGTCACTCCGACTTCGTGACGGCGTCGACGTACCCGCTCATCGAGGAGCTCGCTCGCGAGGAGCCGACCATCACCGAGAAGGCGTACGTCTGCCGCAACGTCGTCGACACGCGGATCTGGGGCGACGGGTTCATCGACCGTCAGGCCCAATCGGGAGGGCCGCTCGTCGTCGGTTGGTTCGGATCGGCGACGCACCAAGAGGACTTGGCGATCGTGAAGGAGGCGATCGTCTATCTCGCCCGGAAGTACGAGGGGAGGATCCGCTTCCACTTCTGGGGCTACCTGCCGGCCGACCTCGCCGGAATCGACGGGGTCCAGCTCGTGCGCGGTCCCCAGGCGAACGTGGTCGAACACGCGGCGGGCGTCCGCAGCGCGCGCATCGACGTCGCGATCGCGCCCCTCACGAACCACTCGTTCAATCGAGCGAAGAGCGACCTGAAGTGGCTCGAGTACTCGATCTGCGGGATCCCCGGCATCTACTCCCGCGTCGACCCGTACACCGACAGCATCATCCACGGACAAACCGGACTGATCGTCGACAACGACACGGCGTCGTGGGTCGACGCGATCGAACTCATGATCGCGAGGCCTGACCTGCGCGCGGAGATCGCGCGGAACGCGTTCGACACCGTTCGCTCGACCTACTGCGTCGACGTCGCCGCGATGCATTGGGACGATCTCTACCGATCGTTCGTGGCGACGGGACCACGCGAGAGGCGAGGCGTCGAGGGCGACGCGGCCGCCGAGCAGGCCGCGGCGCTGCTCTTCGCCTTCCAGGGGCGCCAGCAGGCGCGGCTCGGCCGGTACGAGGACGCGGTGGAGAGTCTGGAGAGCAGTCTGCGCCTCGACAAGGGGCGCTACGACGAGGTCGTCTCGGCCGCCGTCAAGTTCTCGCGCGTCGGTCGCTACGCGGCCGGCGAGAAGCTCCTGAACGCGGCCACCCGCCTGGCGCCGGAACGGCCCGAGGGACACCTCTGGCTCGCGCGTCTGCACCGTGGGCTTGGCGACGTCCTGCGCGCCGACACCGCGCTGCGGGCGGCGGCGAAGATGCATCCGGCCGACCAGGATCTCGGAGCCGAGCACGTCGAACACCTGCGCTCCACGCATCAAGCCGCACGGATCGGCGAGCGCCTGGCCGGACTCGTCGCGGCCGAGCACGGTCCGGAAGAGGCGGTTCAGATCGCGGACATGTTGGTCCGCGCGGGCCGCACGTGCGACGCACTGACCGTGGTGAGGAACGCCGGCGAGCGGTTCCCGGACGTCGACTTCGCTCCGCTCCGCGACGCGCTCGAGGTCTCGATGGTGACCCCGCGTTTCGACTCGCCTGACGACGCCAAGCGGCCGTTGACGATCGCGGTCTACACGCGCGACCGGCTGTCCGGCGCGCGGATCCAGTCACGACTCGCCGCTCCGCTCCGCGCCATGGAGCGCGCGGCGCTGACCCGGACCCTGTGGAGCGACGGAACGACGCGCCCGGACGCGATCGACGAGGCCGACGTCGTGCTCATCCACCGCCGGTTCGCCGATCGAAGCGTGGCGGAGCCGATCGTCGCGCGCGCGAGCGAGCGGGGCGTCCCGATCCTCTTCGAGACGGACGACCTTCCCTACGAGAGAATGGCCCTCGACGGAGACCGGAAGGCGCTCGCCCTGCGCGACGACTACGCGTGGATGCTCGATGTCGCGCACACGGTGATCGTGGCGACGGAGCGCGCGGGCGAGGTTCTCGCGGAGCTCGCGCCCGGCGCCGGCGAGAAGATCGTGGTGGTCGAATCGTCGCTCGACCCGGAGCAGTGGTCGAGCGCCCGACCTTCGGCGTCGGCGGTGGGGCGTCGCCTATGCGTCGCGCTCGTCACCGACTGGGCGCATCCGGCGGAGGTCAAGCGGGTCGCGGGCGCGATCACGCCGCTCCTCACGCAGTACCCGGGACAGGTGCAGCTCTTGACGTGGTCTCCATTCGCGGAGCAGAGCGACCTCTCTCGTTCGCCGAGCGTCGGCTGCGCGTCGCCGATCTACCGGGAGTACGCGACGCGACTCCAGGGTCACCCGATCGATCTCGCGGTGGTCCCGACGTCCAACGATCTCTACTTCGCGACGCTCTCCGACTCGATCTGGCTCGAGCTGGCCGCGTGCCGGATTCCCGGGGTCTTCGGCGCGCGCGGGCCGTTCCAGTCGAGCATCATCCAGGGGCACACCGGTATCGTGGTCGGAGACGATCCCCAGGTCTGGGCCGACACGATCGAGCAGCTCCTGAAGTGCCCGGATCTCCGGCGCGACATCGCGGAGCGGGCGTGGAGCGCCGTGTTCACGGAGCGGACGGCACCGCAGCAGGCCGCGTCGTGGTTCCAGCTCCTGAGCCAGGTGCGACAGCCTCAGGAGCTCGCGCTCTCTTCGTCGTGACCGCGACGAGAACGAACGCGAGGCGAACGTCGTGAGCGACGAACGAACCAGCATCGTCATTCCGGTGATGGATGGTCTCGAGGTGACCCGCACCTGCCTCGAGGCCGTCTGCCGCCACACCTCGACCCCGTTCGAGGTGATCCTCGTCGACAACGGCTCGGTCGAGGACGTGGCCGGTCTCGCGCGCGAGTTCGACGCGATCCACGGCAACGTCACCTACCTCCGGAACGACGAGAACGAGGGCTTCGGCCACGCGTCCAATCAGGGGATGAGGGCCGCGCGCGGCGAGTGGATCGTGCTGTTGAACAACGACGTGATCGTGACGCCTCGATGGCTCGACCTCCTCCGAGGCGCGGCGGAGCGCGCGCCCGACGTCGGTCTCGTGGGGCCCCGCACCAATCGCGCGTCGGGCCCCCAGCGCGTGGCGCACGTGGGCTACCGCAACCTCACCGAGCTCGACGGGTTCGCCGAGGCCTATTCGCGCCGCCACGACGGAGCGCTCCGGTTCGCGGCGCGCATCGTCGGGCTCTGCGTGCTGCTCCGGCGCTGCGTGGTGGACGACGTCGGCGGCTTCGACCCCTGCTTCTGGCTCGGCAACTTCGAGGACGACGACCTCTGCCTGCGCGCGGCGCGCCGCGGGTGGCGGGCCGCCATCGCCGACGACGTCTTCGTGCATCACCACGGAAGCGCGACCTGGCGGGCCGCGGCGATCGACTACTCGAAGCTCATGCGCGAGAACTGGGCGTGGTTTCGGCACAAGTACGACTTCGACCAGCCGATGGACCAGCCGTACCCCGCCGCGCGGCTCGCGCTCGCGCGGCCGTTCGACGCGGCGCGCGACTTCGTTCCGCTCGATCCGTCGACGGCGTTCTGCGGCGTGGCGCCCCTCACGCTGGCCGGCGCGCGGGATCGGCGCCTGCTCTGCTTCGCGGAGCCCGTCGACGACTCTTGGCAGGTGGTCGTGCGCGAGTACCTGGAACGATTCTCCCGCGACGACCCGACCACGCTCGTGCTTCGCATCGAGCCTCCCACGCGCGACGTGGTCGAGAACGCGACCGCGGTGCTGGCGCGCATCCTGCGTGCGGTGGGCCGGCGCGACGCGGACCTTCCCGACCTCCTCATCGACGCGACGCCCGTGTTCGCGTCGCGTCGCGGCTCGATCTACAACGCGGTCGACGCCGTCGTGCTCGCCGGCAGCGGGCGCGACGGTCTGTATCGACGCGAGGCTCGCGCATGCGGACGCCGCGTAGGCGGACTCGGCGAGCTCGTCTCGACCCTCTCCGCCGACGTCAGCGTCCCGTGAGCGCCTCGAAGCGGAGCGCGTCGGCGCCGCCCACGACCGGCAGCACGACTCGGCTCGGTCGCACGTGGGAGTGGAACACCTGGTTCGTCGCGACGACGGCGTCTCGCGCCGCGACCGGCGGCTCGAGCGTATTGAGGTTGCGGGCGTAGACGGGAAACTGGCTCGATGAGACCTGGAGATGCAGCCGCTCCCCCTGCGCGAGGCGGATGCTCGTCGCCCACGCGTCGATCACGACCTCGACGACGGTGCCGGGCGGGACGGGCTCGTCGCGACCCGTGCGGTAGCGGAGGCGTTGGATCCCGCCCGCGATCTGGATCATCTCGCCGGACGGCGTCACGCGAAACAGCTCGACCGCGAAGTCGGTGTCCAGCGCGTCGGTCGCGACGAACAGACGCACGGAGATCGGCCCCGTGATGGTCACCGTTCCGGCGAGAGGAGAGGAGCGGTAGTCCAGGACGTCGTCCCGGTCCGGCAGCGCGCTCTGATCGATGAGCGCGGAGCTCCCGATCATGTCGGCGAAGTCGACCTCGAGCGGGCGCGGATCGAGGGGGTCGTAGCGGTACGTGTCGGCGGAGCCGTCATCGGGCCGGGCGGTGCTGTCGAGCCTTCCGTCGCCGTCCCGGCGGTTCGCGCCGCCGCGGCTCGACAGGTAGACCGGGACCGAGGCGACGTCCGGCGGCGGCCACTCGCTCGTCCGCCGCCAGCGGTTCTCGCCAAGGGTGAACAGCATGACCGGGTCCTCCTCGTCGATGCCGTTCGGGATCCCTTTCAGGTAGCGGTCGAAGAAGCGCAGGCAGACGGCGTCGAGATCGATGATCGCCTCGTCGCCGAGATCGTGGCGACCGAGCCTTCGGGACAGGTTCACGCCGTGCCCCCAGGGCCCCATCATGAGGTACTGGCCGTGGCGGGCCTCGGCGGTGCGCGAGCGGCGCCTCAGGGCCGCGAAGTTCAGCAGCGCGCCGGGCTGGTCGCCGTCGAACCAGCCTGAGACGTGGAGCGCGGGAACGTCGAACGCGTCGAACGAGGGGTGGAAGCGAATCGGGTCCCAATACGGGTGGTCGGGGCCGTGGCGGAACCACTCGTCGACGAACGCGTGGCTCGTCTCGAGCGCGTCGTCGACGTCGCCGATCGGCAGCACGGCGAGCGCCTCGTCCCAATCGAGCGGCGGGATCCCCGCGAGGATCCCGTCCTCGTCCATCGCGTCCATCACCGCCGCCCACCAGCCGACGAGCAGCATCGGGACGCCGCCCTCGTACGGGAAGTTCTCGTCAGGGTCCGGCGGGCAGACGATCGGCACCATCGCGCGAAGGTGGAGGTTTCCGCTCTTCGCCGCATACATCTGCGTCCAACCGACGTAGCTCGCCCCGATCATGCCGACCACGCCGTCCGACCACGGCTGCGCGGCGATCCAGTCGAGCGTGTCGGAGCCGTCTTCCTCCTCGCGGACGAGCGGTTCGAACGATCCCTCGCTCGCCCCGCGGCCGCGCACGTCCTGCACGACCACCGCGTAGCCGCGCGGCACGAACACGGGCGACCGCACCGGACCCTCGGTGAGGCGGAAGTAGGGCGTCCGAACGAGGATCGTCGGGAAGCGGCCCGTGGCCTGCGGCCGGTAGACGTCGGTCGCGAGGTGCACGCCGTCTCGCATCGCGACCCGCTGGTTCTTCTCCTCGAGGATCCGGAATCGGGCCGGGGAGAGAGCCCGACGCCACGGACCGTCATCGATGCGCGTCGAACGGACGAGCGGGAGCGGCGCGTCGTCGAAGCCCCGTCGGGTCGCGAACAACCCCAGGAACGGCGCATCGACTCCGAGTAGATCTCCGTCCTTCGAGCAGAGCAGCCCGGCCTCGCCGCCTTCGAACTCGACCGTGAACCTCCGGATCGCCTCGACTCGAGCCTCTCGCTCGTGTCGGAACGACGCGGCGGCGATCAGCTCGACCGACGCTCCTTCGGGAGGGAGCGCGAGCGCAGCCGTGCATCGCTCCCCGACCGTGAACGATTCCCGCATGAACCGATCGGTCAGCTCCCGCGCCAGGATCACGAACCCGTAGATCGCGCGGCGATCGAACGGGAAGGTGAAGCGGTCGCGCGGCAGCTCGATCGGCGCGCCGGCGAGGCTGGTCTCGAGCGTTCCGTCCGCCGCGGTGGCCGTGACCCAGGTGCCGCCTTCACGGGTCGAGGAGTCGACGCGCCACGACCATCCGCCCGTCTCGGACCGCGACACCGTCCCTTCGTAGTTCCACCACGCCCCGCCGGCGTACGTCCGCCGTCCGGCGAAGGACCAGCCGGAAGCGGTCGCGACGATCGTCTCGTCGCCGATCACCTCGCCGCCGGCGCGAAGGTCGAACACGGCAGGAGGCTCCGCGCGGGCCGACGACGCCGCCATCAGAACCCCGAGCCACAGCGGGGCGATCCGAGTTCGATCCATTGGATTCCTCCGTTCGCGACAGCCGCACCTACGCGTTCCCTGACGTTCTATTCGTTCCCGCGGCCCGCGGCGCCCTCGTCATCGCCCGAGGTAGCCGAGCTCCTGGAGGTGCTGGAGGAGGGCCGGAGAGATGCCCGCGTCGGACGCGGCCATCGGGCTCGACTCCAACCGCTCGACCTGCTCGGCCAGCCGCGAACGGAGGGCGTCGAGATCGAGGGGGCGTCTTTGGCCGACGTCGCGGGTCTCGAGCGGGTCCTCGATCACGTCGAAGAGCCGCGCGTCGTCGCCGTCGACGAGCAGCTTGAGCGTCGAGCCTCGCAGCGTCCGGAGCACGCGCCCCGCGCGGTCGCCGCGGGCCAGCGCGGGGCGTCGATCCAGCGGCGCGCCTCCCAACGCGCGAGAGACGGAGCGGCCGTCGACGAGCCCGGCCCGTCCGTCGAGATGAAGGAGATCGCGAACCGTCGGGGCGACGTCGGCGATCGACACGACGTCGGGCACCCGGATTCCGTCGGATCGCTCCGGCGTGCGGATCACGAGAGGGACGCGGATCAGCTCCTCGTAGAGGGACCGCTCGTGGCCGAACTCGCCGCGGTCGAACAGTTCCTCGCCGTGATCCGACGTGACGATCAGGATGGTGTTCTCGAGGCGGTTCGCCGCCGCGAGCGCGTCGAGCACGTCCTCGACCAACGTATCGGCGACGTGCACCGAGACGTCGTAGAGGTCGCGCAGGCGAGCCCGGAGCGCCTCGCGCTCGTCGTCGGGGAGAGCGTCGAAGTCGAACGTGGCCGACGTCGCGCCGAGCTCGTCGAACACGTCGGCGATCCCGCCGGGTCGGACGCCGAAGCGCTCGAACGTCGAGAGCGGCGCTCGATACTCGTGCGCCGCGTACGTGTGGATGAAGAAGAAGCGAGGGTGACGGCGCGGCGCTCGCAACGCGTCGACCAGGCCGCGTCGGGCCGCGATCGATCGGCGCGCCGAGCGGATCATCGACGCGCGCAGCGGCTCCTTGCGCGTGCTCGCCCAGTCCTCGGCCGGTCCGGCCGGGTCGGTCGCCGCGTAGCACTCGAACCCTCGAGCGAACCCGAACTCGGCGTCGACGTACCCGCCGCCCGTGAACGCGCGCGTGCGGTACCCGGCCGCACGCAGCTCCTCGGGGAGCCAGGGCAGTCCCGGGTGAACTCGGCTGGTCTTTCGATGAGTCCCGTGGCGATCGGGCAGGACGCCGGAGAGCATCGTGGCGTGCGACGGGAGCGTCCATGGCGCCGGCGCGATGGCGTGTTCGAAGACGACCGCGTCGCGCGCGAGGCGGGTGAGGGCCGGGCTCGTCTCACGCGCGGCGCCGTACGTGGAGAGCCGGTCTGCGCGGACGGTATCGAGCGAGACCAGGATCACGTCCGGGCGCGGATCGTTCGATTCGCCCTCGATCGTGGGCGAGCCGATCACGACGAGCGGCGGATCCGTGGCGGCGCCCACCGTCGCCGCCGTGATGAGGATCTCCGCGTCCAACCCGGCGAGCTCGCCGAGGTCATGGGAGAGCGGAACGAAGACGCCGCCCCGCGGCAGTTCGAGCTCGACCCGTTCGCGCCGGCCGCGCGCGCTGACCTCGACGGCGATCGTGACCGGGACGTCGTCGCCGAAGAGCCGTGCTCCGTGCAGCTCGAGGCGAGGCGCAAGCCGCGGGATCGTGACATCGATCGCGATCGATCCCGGCGCGCCGATGACGAACGACTCGCGGGTCTCGTCGTCGACCTTGACCTCCCGCAGGAACGGCGAACCCGCGATCGGCCGCGCCCGCCGGATCCATCCGTCACGCTCGGCGAGGCGAACGACCCGGATGCTCGTCGCTCGGCCGCGTTCGTCGTCGGGGGCGAGCACCGCGATTTCTCCCGCCCGCGCGTCCAGCTCGACCACCGCCCGCCGCGTGATCGTGTGGTCGCCGCCTCCGTCGCCGGCGGCCGCCAGCCGGCGCGCGAACGCGACGCGCGCCGCCACGCGGCCCTCGAGCGTCTCTCCGTCGCGCGGGGCGAGGAGCGGGACGACGACGACGGGCGGCGCCTCTCCCGCCGCTTCCGCGGTTCGGGACTCGACGATCAGGACGGGCCGGCCCGTGATCGAGGTCGTGGCGACGCGCGCGCGCGCGGCCCCGCCGACGAGCGCTCGGACGGCCGCGTCATCGAGATCGGTCGCCGCGGCGTCGGCGAAGGGCTGCTCGAGGATCACGTCCGCGTCGTCTCCGTGGCCGTTCGGCCGGACGGAAACGTCGATCGACGACGTGACGCGCGCGCTCGCGCCGAGGTCGACCAGCCGCAACAGCGACGGCGGGTCGGGGCGGCGGGAGCCGCACGCGGCGAGCGTGATCGCGACGACGACGGCGAACGCCGCGACGAGCGGCGCGCGGGCCGTCATCGTTGCTCCTCCGCGATCACGTCGCCGGCGACCTTCAAGCCCTCGGCGCGCGCGAACTCGAGCCGCGTGATCGCGAGCCGCGGCTCGGGCCAGCTCGTGTAGTACGCGAAGTTGCGGTCGCGCGGCCCGAAGGCGGCGATCACCGCGTCGGGCACGTTCGACGCCATCTTGCGCAGGTTCTGCGTCTCCTCCGGGTAGAAGGCGACCGCCCCGGCGCCGTCCTCGACCCGAGCCAACGCGTTCGCGCGCGGCGCGAGCGACGCCGCGTTCCACTCCTGCAAGACCCGCGGCGACAACACGACGCGCTCGTTGGGGTGATCGGCGAGCCATCGGTCGAGCTCGCGGACGTAGGACGCGCGGTCCCGGTTCTCGACCGACCAGGACGCGCGAGCCACGTCGATCATCGCCACGAGCGGAAGCGCGGCGAGCCCGGCCGCGACGGCGAGCCGCGCCGGACGCGGACCGATCGCCGAGACCGCCGCGGCCGCGCCCCGCGCGGCCAGCAGCGCGAGGAACGGGACGAGCAGCATGTAGTTGCGGACGAACAGCACGATCTGGCCTCCGCACATGTACGGCACGTAGAGGAGCGGGACGAGCACGATGAGCCGGAGCGCAGCGCCTCGCTCGCGCAGGAGCGCGACGAGGCCGGCCGCGGCAAGGACGATGATCGCCCAGGAGACCGGCCGGACCCCGGACGCGAGGTCGTTCCAAACGTACGCGAGGGCGAGTCGTACGTGATCGGTGCGGTCGACGATCGTGTATCCGTAGTGACCGAGCTCGCGGTAGTGCCGGATCTCGAAGCGCAGGTCGAAGAGGAACGACAGCGGGTTCAGGATCGTACCCGGTGTGGAGGCGAGGTAGGTCGCCGCGAACGTGACGAGCGCGCCGGCGACGACGCCGAGAACGGCGCGTCCGTGCGCGCGGGCATGGAGCACCGCGGCGGCGAGGACGGGGACGAGGAGGATGCCGCCCGTGTACTTCGTGCCGCACGCGAGTCCGGCCGCTACCGCGGCGAAGCCGAGCGCCCACGGCGAACGAGTTCGGTGCCATGCGACCAGCGCGAGCACGGTGAGGCCCGTGAACTGCGTGAGGATCACGTCCGGCGCGATCCAGCGCGCGTGATACGAGAGCTCGAACGATCCGGCGACGACCGCGGCGGCGAAGAGCGCCTCGAACCAACGCCGCCGCCAGAGCAGCACGCTCAAGTAGACCCAGAGCATCGTGAGGCTGCCGGCGGCGAGGAAGATCCGCCGTACGCGCCGCGAGAACTCGGGCGTCTCGGTCGCCTCGGCGAGGCGCCCGGCGAGGACCGGGTAGTCGCGCGGCGCATCGACATCCGTCGAGCCGAGCTCGGGGACGAGCGCCGCGATCGAGAGCCAGAACGTCACCGACGGGTAGTTGTACCAGTGGGGGAGCAGCGTCTCCGTCGCGATCGCGGCGCGGACGTTCTGCATCATCTGCGGCTCGTCCCAGTGGCCGCCGAAGTCGATTCCGGCGCCGACGACGACGTTGTAGATCACGATCAGCACGAGCACCGGCGCCACGCGAACCAGCGCGCGGCCGGGGGCCCATCGCCGGCGCGGCTCCCGATCGTTCACCCGATCGTTCACATGATCGATCAATGGAAGGCGACGACGTCGACGTCGAGGCGGGGCGAGATCTCGTCGACGAGCGTCGCCGAACCGGGGAGCGTCACGAACTGGGCGTGGAGCCGGGCGCCGATCAACGCGACGTCGTTCGGGATCAGAGCGCAGGTCGAGAACGAGCCCGACGGCCCGAGCTGGGACGGAAACGCGACGAACGGTTTCGCGAGGTCCAGGAGGAGGTAGCGGTCGTCGTTCGGATCGATGGTCGCGATCGGGAACACCCCCGCGTCGAAGCCGAGGAGCAGCACGAACGGCTGATGCGGCGTCGAGGCGGCGAGCTTCAAGTCGACGAACGTGCCGATCGCCGCGCTGGCTGGACCGGCCAGCGTCGCCGCGTAGCCGTCGAACCGGACCTCCACGTCGGACGCGCCGTCCGGCGGTTTCAAGGTCAGCTCCTTCGCTCCGGCGTCGTGGACGTAGTCCACGAAGAGGTCGTCGCCGAGCAGCACGTAGGTCGGGGGCGCCGTCACGCCGGCGATCACGACGTCGAGCCCGGCCGGGTCGTTCGACTCGACGAACAGCGTGAAGTGCGAGTTCGGATCGAACGACCCGGCGGGTGGAGTCAATCGGAGCCGTTCGACGTTCGAGACGTCGAGCAGCTCGAGGCCGTTCTCCGGGTCCGCGACTCGCGCGTGCAGCGACGAGAACGTCCCCCCGACGCGCTGGTCCACGTCGGCCCAGTAGAAGCGATCGTCGCGATCCGCGTTCACCTGGAAGGACGGCGGTTCCCGCACGACGGTGAACGCCTGGCACCAATCGAGCGTCGCCTTCGCGTCGACGAGGCTCCAGTCGTGGGGATCGACGAGGCCGGTGAACGTGGTCGTCGTGATGTTCGCCCCGAGGGAGCTCAGATGCGCGGCGAACGTCTGGTTCTGAGCCACGAGGTACTGGAGCGGGTCGTCGGTCGAGTAGACGTGGTAGATCGGCACGTTCACCAGGTTGCGCATCTGCGACGACTTCGCGTCCGCCGTGATGCCAGCCAGCGTGTCGACGGTCTCGGACCGCAGGTAGTTCCAGAGGAACGGCGGCACCGGCGGACCTTCGAAGAGCGCCGGATGCTCCATCAGCATGGAGGCGAGGCTGCTCGGATCCTGATGGTACGTGCCGACGAGGTCGTACGCCCCGGCGTTGGTGACGAGGGCCGCGAACATCGGTCGCTCGGGATTCAGGTTCCGCGCGGCCAGGGTGGCCGCGGCGCCGCCTCCGGCGGACCAGCCGAACGCGTAGATCCGATTCTCGTCCACCGTGTAGTTCTCGGTCATGTAGCGGACGGCGGCGGCGACGTTCTGCTGCGGCTTCGGCGCGCCGAACCCCTTGTCGTCGACGCCCGTGACCGACACCATCAGCCAACCGCGCAGATTCGCTTCGTCCGGAATCGCGGACATTCCCTCGTAGATGGCGCCGGCCGAGATCGCCCATCCGTTCCAGAGCACGATGAGCGGCACGTCGGGCCCGTTCGCGACGTAGCCGCACGGAGTCATGATCTTGATCCGCTCGGAGTACCCGGTGCCGGTGTAGGACGGCGGCAGGTCGAGCTGGGTGAGCGTGTAGTCGCAGACGCCGATCGCCTGCGTCGACGGCGGGCGGGGCGCGTGGGCCCGGCGCGCGAGCGCGCGCCGATACGCGGCCGGGTCTTCCACCGTGATGCTCGACTGGGCGGGCGCGGTGCCGGACAGCGCCGTCGCGAGCCCGAAAGCGAGGAAGGGGATTCTCATGCCGAGAAGGTTATCACGCGGCACGGGGGGCGGCAATCAGCGGCAGGAGCGGGCTTTAGGTCGGTCACGCGGGTCTCGCCTCCGCCCGCAGGGTCGAAGCGGCCGCGAGCGCGCTCATGGGAACGACGACTTCAGCCGCACCACGCGGCGCGCTCCGACCTTCGCGATGAACGCGGCGAGCTCCGAGGTGCTCGAGTGCTCGGAGTACGGCACGTAGTGGAACGCGTCGCCGCGGCCGCGGCCGCGCTTCCAGCCGGTCGGCACGATCACGAGGCGCGCCTCGCCGGGTGAGCGACCGGGCAAGTGGTGCCAGCGGCGCAGGGAACCCATCGGGATCCCGTGGACGCGGGTGTGGCGTCGAGAGCGCGTGACGCACGCGCCGAGGCCGAGCAGTTGATAGATGCGCCGGTAGCGGCTGGGCATGTAGACGGGCACGCCGAGCCGTTCGTGGATGGCGGCGACGACGCGGTTCTTGCCGATCAGGTAGACGCCGAGATCGACGACGTGGTGCGGATGGGACTCGATCAGCTCGACGACGCGATCGATCGCGGCCTCCTGCGTCGGGTGTTCGTGCGCGGCCTCGCCCGCTTCGCCCGATTCGTAGGTCGCGTCGACGAACAGCGTGTCGATGGCGTCGAAGAGCTCGGGATGTCGGTCGTGCGCCGGCGCGTAGCGGAAGTCACCGGTGTGGAGGTGACGACGTCCCGCCACGTCGAACCGCAGCATGATCGCGCCTGGACAGTGGTTCGCCTCGAACGCCGAGACGGTCGTTCCGCCCGCGAGCTCGCGGCGTTCGCCGGGATCGATGCGGCGGATCGCCGAGATCGGCACCCCGTGCAGCGCGGTGAGGAGCTTGGCCGTCAACGACGAGCAGAGGATCGGACGCGAGTCGCCCGGTCGAAGGCCCTGCCGGTGGTCGGCGTGGTAGTGGGTCAGGACGTGGAGCGACGCGTCCTCTTGGCGGAAGTCGTCGACTTCGATTCGGGTATCGGGGATGCGCACGAGGCACGAGTCTATCGGCGTTCGACACGAGGCGGCCGGCGCGGGTCATGTTTCCGCTGGGGGCGTCCGGTAGGATCACCGGACGTCCTGGTCGGGGAGTCCTCGAGATGAGCACGCGACACGCAAACGGCGCGGTCCTGCGACACGTCTTCGTCGCCGTGGCGGCGATGTCCTGGTGGGCCTGCGCGAGCGAACCGGATGCGATCGATCCGACGGTTCGCCCCGGTCCTGAGGTGGCGAGTCTCCTCTCCACCCTCCCCGTGAGCGAGCAGTCGCATCCGCCGCGCCGGCTGCAGCTCGCGTCGACCGCCACGGTCGAGGTCGCGGCCGTCCACGGCGACACGCTCTTCATGATCGACTCGACGCCGACGCTCCATGCGATCGATCTCGGGTCGGGTGCGTACCGATGGCAGCGCGACCTGGATCGCCGTCCCAACCGTCCGATCGTCGTGGATGACGCGCTGATCGCGGTCCTGTCGCAGGACCACGTTGCCGTCTTCGAGCGGGGAAACGGACGCCCGATCGTCGGAGCGGAACTCCGCGACGTCGTCACGTCCGATGGGGCGCTGACTTCGAGCTCGCTCTACTTCGGTCACCGGGGCGACGGCGACGGGCTGCGCGCGATGGTCGTGCTGGACGCTCGTCCCGGCTGGTCGTGCGCGACGGGCGCGTCGATTCGCGCCGCTCCGGTCCTCTGCGGTCGCTTCGGGGAGCGGTGCGTCGTGGTCGCGACCGACGACGGACGCATCATCGCGGTCCCCGCGCTCGACGCGGACTACGACGTCCCGCCGCGTCCGCTCTGGACGGCGACGATCAAGGTGCAGGACGCGGCTCTCCTCGGCACGACCGACGCCGTGTTCGTGCACGGGCCGGAGGCGGGGGTCGTTCGCCTCGACGCGGCGACGGGCGCCGTCGCCTGGTCGGCGCCGTCGCTCTCGGGCCGCCGTGACGGCGGGCTTTCCCGGGCGCCCGACACCGTCTTCGTCTCGGTCGGCGGCCGCGTGGCCGCCGTGGACGAGCAGTCCGGCCGCGTTCGGTATCGTGCCGATGCAGAACGCTTCGTCACGCGGATCGGCGCGTTCGACTACCTCGCCACCGGTGGAGGCATCGTCGCGGTCGCCGCGCAGGACGGCGCGGTCGAGGGCGAGGTTCGCGACTCTCGGTTCCGGTTCGTGCCGGCCGACGTGGACGGCCAGGGACGACTCGTGCTCCTCGGCCCGTCGCGGATGTACCAGCTCCACTGATCGCCCCCCCGGGGCCCGGCGCGCGATCGATCGATTCCCGGGAATCCCCGCAACCGCATCGGCCCGCCTCCGAAACTCAGGGTGTCGAGGCCAAGGCCACGGCGCTCACGAAGAAGGGCCACGAAGGCTCGTCCAGAGCGAACCTTACGCGAGACACGAGGTAAAGAAATGCCTGCATTCTTGAAGCTCGGTGACATCCAGGGCGAGGCGACCGACCAGGACCACAATGGTTGGATCCTGCTCGACTCCATGTCTTCGCCGATCTACCGGTCGATCCCGGAGGGGGCGAAGGACCAGCAGCGCGCACGCGGAGACACGACGCTCGGCGACATCGAGATCGTCCGCCAGATGGACAAGTCGACTCCGAAGCTCGCGGAGGCGTGCGCGAACGGGACCTTCTATCCCGAGGTCGAGGTGCACTTCTGCGTCACGGTCGGCAACAAGCAGCAGCCGTACCTGAAGTACAAGATGAGCAACGTCATCGTGACGAGCTACGGCTTCCACGGCGTCGCCAACGGCGATCCGATCCCGTCCGAGACGGTGACGTTCGGCTTCACCGACGTCGAGTGGACGTACGTGGTCATCAATCCGGACAATGGGCAGCCGACCGGCAACGTCGCCGGACGCTACAACCCGGCGCAGGGACACGCCTGATCGTCCGGGGCGAAACCGGAGTCGAGCGCCGGGGTCTTGGAAGCGCATGCTTCCGAGACTTCCGGCGTTGAGGCGTTTTCGGATCGACCCATGTCAGGCGCCGCGGCCTGAATCGGCACCACGATGTTGCTCACGAGTCGCAAAGAGGTCTCGCTCTTCGGCAAGCTGCCGTTCTACGAGGACTACCTCCGTCACCGCTGCTTCAACGGCAACGCCGGCGCGTACCGCGAGTGGTTGGAGGAGGGGTTCGCGACCGCGGCGCGCGACGACGCCGAGCCGTCGGAGCTGGGGTATCCGCGCCGGCTCATGTTCTTCCCCGAGGATCGCCGGTCCGCGGTCGTGGCGTCCCTCAAGGACAGTTGCGACAAGGATGGCGTGCGCCCGTTTCCGTTCACGTCCTATGTCTCGTGTCGAGCGAAGGGAGTGCCGCCCTCGCCGGCCGCGCAGGTGGTCGAGCTGCGACCGACCTGGGACGCGACGGATCGACTTACCGAGCGCGTGGAAGCAATGCATCACGTCGAGGCGTTCCTGTCGTTCGCCCGCGACCTGCAGCCGCTGAAACAGAAGGGCTCCGACCTCCCTGCGTCTCGTCCGACGCTGCGCGAGTTCGCGAAGGCGCACGCCTTCGCCGCCGAGGCCGCGGGGGAGGCGATCGACGCGTTCGGCGAGCTCCTGTGGCGGCTCAAGAAGTCGGTCGAGGCCGCGTTCGCTCCCGGCGTCCCGCTCGGAGTTCGTCCCGCCGTCCGCGTGCCGATCCTGGACCGCTGCTCCACGACGCTTCAAGCCTGGGTCTGGCTGAAGCTCCTCGAAGGCTCCGGCCTGATCGCCGCGGATCGCCGCGAGCCGGTCACGTTCGCGTTTCCGGCCGAAGGGCACGTCGGAGACCTCTGGATCATCGCGCGCCCGCCGCGGCCGCGCGACTACGGCGTGCTCTGCCTCCGTCCACGTGGATTCCTTTCCTACGAACCCGACGGCGACCCCGCCCGGAACCGCGACGGCTTCAACGGGTTCCGCGAGCGTATGGAGGAGTTCCTCTTCGCGCGCGAGAGCCGGTTCGAGGCGCTCGCGGAGTTCCGGTTGTAGGAGCGCCTCAGCGCGTCCAACGCGGGATGCCGTCACGGTTGTGGTGTCGGTGCTTGCCGGGGTACAAGGAGTCGCCGAAGTGGACCTCGAGAATGACGCGGCCGCGCGTTCCGTCGGTGTGCGTGGCGTCGAGGTAGAGCCTCGACACTCGCTCATCCTGAGTCGGGATCGGATTGGTGCGCGCCAATCGGAGGAGGACGAACGGGCCGGCCTCGAGCGCCACCCTGTCGATCGTGACCTTGTTCTCCGGGACCGCATCGAACCGAACGCGGGCATCGGGTTCGTAGCTCCACGTGATGTCGACCTGCTTCTGAGTCCGCAGCACCACGATCCTCTCCTTCCGCGGACCGAGCTGTGTGTCGATGAAGCTGCAGTAGCCGGTCAGGTTGGACGGATCGGCGTCGTCTCGGACCGCGGTGACCTTGAACGTGATCGGCTTGATGCCGGACGTATCCACGCTATGCCCCACCGGGCTGTACCTCAGAAACGCGCGCAGGTCGTGAACGAAGAGCAAGTACTCCTGCACGGATCTCGGCACGTACCGGTCGATCTCGGCGTCGGGCGTGTTCTCGCGCCGTGACCGGAGCAACCTCGCTTCGAGGTCGCCGAAGTCGCGCACGTACCGCGCCAGCCATCCATTGAGCTCGGGCACGGGAAGGTCGCTCGCGGCCTGCCAGGCGAGGGGGAAGCGACCCTGTCCAACTTCCGCGAGCTCGTTCCACTTCGCCGCGTACCCAGCCCACCACCCCTTCTTCTCCCGCTCTTCGTCCTCCAAGCGAAGTTCGTACGCCCGGCCGAGGGTGAAGATGAAGTCGTCGTAGAGAGGAACCTTTCCGCCGGTCCTTGCGCGGATCGTTGCTGCATCTTTCGTGAACGCATCGAGGATCTCTTGGAGGTGCTTCGATGCGACGTCGTCCGCGCCGATCGCCTCGAAGTATGCGCCAAGGCGCTCCGGCAAGGCTCCTCGGATTGGGTGGGAGTCGGAAAGCGTGCGCGCCGTGTCGTGTCCTCGGTCGACGGCCACTCCTTGTTTGCGGGCGAGATCGAGGAGGGGCCAGGACGAGTCATATTGAACGGAGTCGATCCAGGTATTCAGGTACTCGACAAGTTGGCTCGTCGCGTCCCGGGGAAACGTCTGCTTGGCGCGAGTGCGATACTCGTTCCAGTCCGGCGAATCGTTGACGATCCGCATCGCTTCCTCGAGAGGCTGCGGGTACGTATCGTTCCAGTACTCGCTCCAATCCTTCAAGTACGCCACGGCGCGGTCCAACGCCCGGGACTGCAGCCGTTCCCGGGTCAGGTCGAGAGGCTCCACTTCTCCAGGGTTCGGCCACCACTCGTGCGCGACCTGGAACTGGGACCTCAGCAACTCCGCCGGCGCACCTTTCGAGACACGAGGGGGGACCTGGACTACGGCCGCGCCGTTCACGATCGCGAAGCGAAGCGGATGGAGTCGTGGGCTTCCTTTGGGCGAGCAGTCGTCGAGATAGTCGGGGTTGGCGAGAAGGTCGAGCATCGCGTTGGCGTCGCGATCGAGGATCTTTTGCGCCGCCACCGCCGCAATCGCGAGCTCGTTCGTCGTCGACGCATCTCCCGCGGGTGCGTCTTGCAGATCCGTGACTGTCCTGATCCGTGACGGTTGCTCGAGCTCCTTCAAACGTGTCTTCGCGGCGTTGACCTGCTTCCCGATCGCTTCGACTTCCGGCCCGAACTCGATCGTGTAGCGTGCCGAGTTGGTCCCGATTCCCGCGACCGGGGTCATCGTGAGCACCGCGTTTGGATTCGTAGTCTTCGTTTCGCCAAAGAGACCCGTGCAGTCGCGCTCCAGCTCCCGCCGGAGGGCCGCGAGCTCGTCCGTTCGAGCCTCCAATGGCGTGAAAAGTCCGGCGCCGGCCGGCGTTCCCAACGGAACGCGGACGTGCTTCTCCCACTCGTCGAAATAGGTCTCGAGGGCGTCCGTCCACCACTCGTGCGGGAACGAGATCGGGCTGCCGAACTCGGTCCTGATGAGCGCCTTGATCCGATCGAGGGAACCGCGAAGCGTCGTCTCTCGTTCCCGCCAGTCGGTGACGATCTGATCCCAACGATCGGGGTTCCGTCCCTCCATGGCGATCAAGCCGACGTCCCCCTTCAGGGCGTTCAGGGCGTCGCGAGTCTCGTGGGCCAACACGACGACCCGAGCGAGATACCACGCGGCCGCGATCGGCTCCGCGTCGATCTGGTGCGGCTCGGGAAGCTCCCACCCGTCCTTTCCAGTGAGTGGCGTTCGCCACGCTTCGGCCACCGCGTTCAGCGCCTGCGTGAGGGACGCCAGCCGGCTCGACGTGAAGATAGTGGCGAGACGGCTCCCGTCCCAGAACTCGGACGCACCGAGGCGGCGCTCGAGGTCGGCGACGTCGAAGTAGGCGGACTCGATTCGAGGCAGCAGAGTCGCGAGATCACCTTCTCTGGCAGCGCCGCTGGCGTCCTCGACGTCCGAACACTCGGAGATGACGTCGAGGAACTCCTGGACGCGCAGTTGTTTCTGCTCGTCCGGCAATGTCGCGTGCTTGTAGTGGATCAGGGCCTCGGTCACCTCGCGCACCTGCTTCGAGTCGAGACGTCGCGATCTCGACTCCGGGATGATTTGGTGGAGATCCTCGAAGGTCGTGTTCGCGAGCTTGTTGCGGACGGCCTTCTCGACGGGTCGCAGGACGTGATGGAGGTATGTCGCGCGGTAGGCGCGCGCGGCGGCCCGAACCCATCCGTTCACCTCCTGGTCGGCGACCGGCACGAGCCAGGACATGATGCCGGGCGGGGCGAAGCGACCGCCGAACGTCACCTCGAACAAGTAGCCGGACCCGCGACGTCCGGTGTCGCCGATCGGCAGCGGCCGAAAGCGATCGTCGTCCGGATGCGATGCATGGGCGACGTCGTAGAGCAGTGCGGCGCGGGAGTGGAGGTCCTGGGACGGCTCGCCCCCGTTCTGATCGCCGACGTCCCAGGCTTTCGCGGCCTTGTCCGTCGACAGCCCCCACCCGCGCAACATCGCCTCGATCCGCTCGGTCGGCTCGATCACGTTCCGCGTCAGCCGCTGGAACAGCAGCCCGACCCCGGCCGCCGCGAGCACGAACGCGGCGGCGGCCAGGCCGAACCCGACCCGCCGCGTGCGCCGGACGCGTTTGTCGCGGGCGCGGGTCGGGAAGATCAGACCCTGCTCGGGGAAGCACTTCTCGACGTAGAAGTCGTCGACGAAGATCGCGCGTTCCTGGACCCCGAACAGGCTCTGCAGGTCGTCCTCGTTCGGTTCCTGTCCCAGATCCTTCAGGATCTCGGACGCGATCTTGCCGATCGGCGTACCCTCCTGGACTCCGCAGGTCAGGAAGAAGCCGCGAAAGAAGAGGCGATCGAGGATCTCGCCCTTCGGGAACAAGTCGCGCAGATAGACGGCGAGTGGGGCGCGCAGCGCGGCGAACCCGGCGGGGAAGCCGTACAGGCGGTCGATCTTCTCGTTCGAGCCCTGGATTCGGGGATCCTCCAGGACGCGCAGCCGCCAGTGCCGCAGCCGGTCCGTCAGCTCCTCGAACACGTGCTCGAGCTGCTCCTCCGAGAACGGCGCGCTCCGCTCGTCCTTCGGACGGGACCACCCGCAGATCTGCGTCTTGTCGTCGAGCGTCGAGAAGAAGTCGGAGAAGCCGGCGATCTTGTCCGCCTTCGTGATGAGCACGTAGACGGGGAACTGCACCTGCAGCCCGCGCTCCAGGTCGACGAGCGCGCGTCGCAGCGTCTTGGCCTTGTTCAGCAGGTCGTCGGGCGAGTCCTTCAGCAGCGACGTGCAGGGAATCGTGACGATCACGCCGTTGACCGGGCAGGTGGGACGGAAGCGACGCAGGAGTCCGAGGAACTCGAGCCACTCCTGGGTGTCGCCCTCCTCCTTCTGGAACTGGAGGCGGCCCGCCGTGTCGAGCAAGATCGCCTGGTCGGTGAACCACCAGTCGCAGTTGCGCGTGCCGGCCGGCCCCGAGATGGCGTGCGTGCCGAGCGGGAACTCGAGGCGCTTCGACTTCTTGAGCGTCGTGCTCTTCCCGGACTGCGGCTCGCCGATCAGCATGTAGAACGGCAGCGACTCGCGGGAGATGTCGTGATCGCGCAGCTCGGACGTCGCGGCGTTCCAGTCCTTGCGGAGTTGCTGGACGCCCTCCGTCTTCATCAACGCGTCGTCGAACTTCCGGTCCATGCGCTGCGAACGCCGGCGCACCGCGACGTTGATGAGCACGAACAGCAGGATCACGAAGAGCACGACGGCCGCCACCCAGAGCGTGAGGCCGAGGTAGCGTTGCCCGTAGTAGAACCCGGCGGCGGCGGCGGCGATCACGAGCCCGATCACCACGAGCCGCCGCTGCGTCGGACCCAGGCGGTGGAAGAAGCCGAGGAAGCGCTGGACGTAGTAGTAGATCCAGCGAAAGAACGAATAGATCGACGACATGTTCCCCTCCTGGAGCTCCAGGGCTCCTAGAGATCGGTCTTCATTTGCCGCGTCAACGGGACTCGTCCATCGGCAGCGATTCGTACTTCTCTGCGATGCGGGCGGCGGCCTCGGTCGAGTCGCGGATCTTGGTTCGATACACCCACCACGAGGCTCCCCAGAAGATCAGCAGCACCCCCACGAAGCAGGCGGTCAGCCGGAGGGCCCGGACGATGGGCAGGGTCGGCATCGCGGTCTTCTCGGTCTGGCCGTACGCCTGATCGGTCAACCGCTCGCCCCGCTCGCGCGGGACGCTCTCGAGTCGGAAGAAGAGGTCGCTCCGGGTCTTCCTCAGCACGTCCGGGCGATCGACGAGGTCGCCCTTGAAGCCGATCGCGAGGCACGTGTAGAGGATCTCGACCAGATCGTGGTTGGCGTAGTAGGAAGGGTCCTCGACGAGATCGAAGAAGCGCTCGCCCCCGACCGCCGTCCCCTCGAGCTCGACCTCGAGGAGGTTCCACCGCGACGCCTCCTTCCACCCCGACGTCTTGATGATCCCGTCCGCGGTGACGATCAACGGATAGCGCGCCTTCTTCCACAGGTCGTAGACGCTGCCGCCGATCTGGCCGGCCTTCACGTCGATCTCGTGGAGGAGCTTCAGGATCCGCTCCCGCACCCACTCGGCGGTCACGTCGACCCGCAGCGCGTTGCGTCGGATCGTCGTGAGGAAGAGGAAGAAGTCCTCGCACAGGACCGGAAGCCTCGGCGGGGTTCGCATCGGTCAGGCCCTTTCGTTCAGGCCGGCAACGAGAGAGAACGAGAGGTCGTCGAGCGGCTTGTCGGCGAAGCAGAGAGTGATCGTCTCGGTGCGACGGAGCTCGCTCCATCGGTCCGCCGACGACTGTTCCTCATCGAGCAGCAGGTAGCAGGTGTCGTCGAGCGGAGGCAGCGAGTCCGGCGTCGACTCCAGGGACGAGAGCTTGATCCCCGGGATCACCGTCTCGAGCACGCGCACCATGTCGTGGGTGGCGGCGAGCTTGACGTTGCCTCGAGCCCGTTTCAGGACCTGCTCCTTCGTGCGGTCACGCGACCGCGAGAAGTCGATCCCCAGGTAGAGCGACCACTTGGGCTCGAGCCACTCCTTGGGCAGGTCGGCGTGCAGGTGTCCGACCTTCGCCGGGTCCGGCTCGAACGGGCGCGAGTCCCAGGTCGTCGACCAGACCGCGTGAAGGAGGCGCCGGACGTGGTCGCAGACCGAGTGGAAGCACTCGCCGAGGTCCTCGTGCTCGTACAACCGGATCGGCGGGCACGCCCGTTCCGACGCGAAGATCGCGAGGCTGCCGGCGAGGTGGCAGAGGTGCAGGTACGCTTGGTACGGGTGCACGCCTTCGGCGAGACACGCCTGCTCGAGCGTGGCCACGTGCGCGTTCGTCGTGTGAAGCCGAAGGAGCGCGTCGGCGCCCTTCCTCATCGCCCACGTCACCATGCGTCGTGAGATGTCGCGCGCGAGCGCGTCGTTGGTCGATCGCAGCTCGTCGCAGATCTCCTTCAGCCGCCCGAGCAACGGCTCGTGGCCCTGCACGCGCAGCAAGGCGGGGATGAACCGAGGCGACAGGGTCGGCTCGGGGTTCGCCGCGCTGGTGCGGACGATCTGCGCCACCTTCACGAAGTCGTAGCCGCCCTTCGACTCGTCGCCGAGGAAGATGCGCGTGTTCAGGAGCCGGCGCAGCACTTCCTCCGGGCGTTGGCCGGTGTTCTCGTCCGGCACGCGGATCCGGCCTCGATCGTTGTCCAGCACGTAGGGTCGATTCGGATGCTCGGGCGACGCGAGCGCGCCGCGGTTCGGGTCGTGGAGCGGCACGCCGACGAAGACGTCCACCTTTCCTCGCCCCAGCTCGAGTTCCTTCTCGAACGTACGCGCCTCCACGATCGCCGTGTCGGGGATGCGGACTCGAGTCCCGCCCCGGCAGATCAAGTCGGCGGACAGGATGCGGAATTGGTGGTTCTTGAGGGATCCGCAGTCGACGTCGAGGTCGATCACTCCCCAGTGATACGGCCCGGCACGGCGGTCGACGTCGCTGATGCGGAACTCGAGGTAACGAGAGAACGCCTGCATATGCTGCGGGCGGAGGAACATCCCCTCGTACCAATGAACGGCGGACTCGGGCAGGTTCATGCTTCGATCCGTGATCAATGACTGCGCGGCACGATGGAGCTTTGCTTGACGTCGATGATCATCTTGCGGTTTCGTTCGAGGGCCTCCGGCGTGATGAAGAGCCTGCGACTCTCCTCGGATGTCTCCGTCGCGTCATAGTTGGCGAAGATGACGACCCCGTGGAAGCCGTCGTCCTCGGGACAGGTATGCTCGAGCTCGAGGGGGCCGCGCTCGGCCCGCGCGACGTTGTCGACGATGTCGGCCACGTCGCCGTCGACGATCTGATACGTGCGGACCTTGGCGGAATCGCTGATCACGTCGTCTCGCTCATGTCCGCTGAACCACGCGTCCGCGCTCATGCTCTTGATCGCGTCGTTGTTGTAGTACTTGTCGCCGAGCGGAATGACGTCGACGAGCAGGGCGTTTCCCCCCTTGATCGCCCGTCGTTGTGCGTCGTTCAGGCTGGGGTCGATCTCGACGTCGACGTAGGTGCGGCAGGCGGTCAGCGCGGCGGCGGCGACGACGGACACAATCAATGCGCAACGCTTCATCTCGGTTCCTCGAAGATCTCCAGGGACGGGACACGTCGCGGTGGACCGGTGACCGGTCCGTGCGCGCGTTCGTTCTTCCCCGTCGAACGTGGTCGAGGCCGCTTCTCCGCCACGCTTTCGTCCATACGTTCGAAAACGAGTCACGTCGCGGGCCGGCGCGGCGACAGTGCTCTCCAGAAAAGAGAAATCGATTGGCGGAGCCGAGCCGCGGGCACCGTTCTGCATCTTGTTCGGTCATGGAAGCCTCGTGATCACTTGGTCGCTCCGATGTCTCGGAAGCGCCCGAGGGGAGTTCCAATTGCTGGAAGATGCAAACGCTGGCGTCGAGCGCGAGCCGGAGAGTCCGGGCGATCGGGGCGGCCCGACCGGTCCGAGTGGTCGGGGCGGTCCGCAGCCGGAGATGGAGAACAACAAGGAGGAAGGACCCCACGTTCGGATTCGCGATCGACGGCTGGAGGGTTCGGAGCCCGATCCCAGCGATCGAGGATCGCTCGTCCACGACGATGAACTGCCGTCGAGCTCGGCCCCCCTCCCGCCGGCCGATCCCGCCTCGATCGACGACGCGCCGATCTCGTCCGCGTCGCTGATCACCAATGCGACGCGCGGGATGCGCTTCGAGCTGGTGCCGAACCGATCGCCCGAGGACGCGGAGGATCTGTTCTCGAAGCCGTTCGCGGTGCTGAGCGACGCCGGGCGCTACTCCCGCGTGATCCTGGGACGCGTGGTCTCGGGCGGCGGGTCGGTCGTGCGCGACGTCGCGCTGAAGATCCAGAAGGACGAGTACGGCGAGCAGCCGTTCGAGGACTACGGCGCGGCGACGATGGGCCGGGCGCTGTCGAACGAGGCGATCCACGACCTGTGGCGCCGCGAGTATCGGAGCCTCAGCAAGTTCTTCGGCGAGCACGCGAGCGTCGTCGAGATGCTCGACCTGTTCGAGCGCCCGGCGCCGAACGAGAGCCCCAAGCCGTTCCCCCCGGTCCTGTACTGCCGCCGGACGAAGCAGTACTTCCATCCGCCGTGCCCGCAGTGCGGGGCGATCCTGCGCGACTGCAAGGATGACAAGCTGCTCCAGTCCGTGAACACGGAGATCAAGGCGGCGGGGAAGCAGGGCGACGTCGGCCTCTACCACGCGTCGACTCGTCGGGCTCTCTACTG
The DNA here is from genome assembly GCA_964649825.1 of uncultured Phycisphaeraceae bacterium. Lineage (GTDB taxonomy): Bacteria > Planctomycetota > B15-G4 > B15-G4 > JADJEK01 > CAZYQW01. The sequence goes on from CAZYQW010000108.1 coordinate 55,187, forward strand.
CGTGCGTTGCGCCGACGCGGCCGGCGAGGACTACAAGCGCGTGCGGCTCTACGTTCGCTCGTACAAGGAGGGGTTGACGTCGCGCGACTACGCGGGGATCGTCAAGGATCGCTACGACCTGTTCCAGGAGTACGGGCCCGTCCTGGAGAAGGAGTACGTCACGGACGAGATGCCGTGCAAGGGCTGCCAGCACCGGGAGGAGTGCCACGGCGCGGGCAAGGGGTCGGCGAAGCCGGTCTGCCGCTACCTGTATCCACTGTCGTTCTACGACTTCTACGCGATGCCGCTCGACTGCCTCCACCTGCAGTACAACTACGCACTGCAGCTTGCGGGCGGCCGGCAGTTCAGGGATCTGCGCCAATCGCTGAGCCGAACGCTGGGGCAGACGTCGGCCCACGTCCACGTGCTCGACACGATCGAGCCCGTCTTCACGCGGGGGCGCCAGTTGATCTACGGCTCGGATCGCGAGCAGCACAGCCTCGAGATCCTGAAGATCAAGCTGTCGCTCTTCCGCGACCTCTGCGAAGGGGTCGCCGCGGTGCATGGGAAGTGCGGCCCGCACCTCGACCTGAAGCCCGAGAACATCATGGTGAAGGTGGCGCCGCGCCGATCCGAGCTGCCCGCGCTCTGGAGCATGGACACCTACGTCATCGACCTCGCCTCGGCCAAGCCGTACTTCCACGACGGCGTCGCCGAGGACCAGCTCATCTTCGAGCCGCCGTTCAACTACAACGACGTCTACACGAGCCCCGTGATCTCCGATCACAAGAGCTTCGGCTTCAATCGCAAGGCGAACCTCGTGATCCGGTCCCGCGAGTCGCTGGCCGACGGATCGGGGGCGGTGAGGATCCACGCGATCCTCCACGGCGGCGAACTCGACGCGGCGAACTACAGCGACAAGGACGCGATCTCGCTGAAGCTCAAGGTCAACCATCCGGGTCTCGACAACCTGTCGCTCCGATTCCGGTGCGAGCATGACACGGGGGATCGGATCAATCGACTGAAGCTGACGGGGACGCCGATTCAGCTCGGCAAGGACCAGCTCAAGGCGCTCGACGAGCTGATCGCTCGGCGCTCTCCGATCACCGACATCGACTTCTACTCGTACAAGTGCTTCCACGTCCCCTGCGACCTGTTCAGCCTGGGGATCCTGCTGCTGCAGACGCTGCTCGAGACCCGGGTCGTGGAGGCGGAGAAGCGCGACGGCACCAAAGTGCGGCGCGGACAGAGCATCGTCGAGGTGCGGCGCGAGGCGCTGCTGTTCGCCAGGAAGTTCGAGCAGTGGGCTCTGCGCGAGCACGAGGCGAAGGTCAAGCACGGCGACGCCGTGCGCGAGGTGAAGCGCTGGCTCGTGAAGGAGGAGGAGGAGTGGAACGCGCTCACCGAAGTGGAGCGCCGCGACCTCCGGCCGCCTTGGTGCGCGCGAGAGAACGTGTTCTATCAGCCCGACCCCGGGCTCGGAGAAGCCGCGCGAGGCATCCCGTCGGACCTGTTCCACGACTGCCTCGTGGTCGCCCTCCGGCTCATCACGAACGTGGACGGCTTCAGCTACTGCCGCGACAACTCCGACTTCGACCCGGAACGACCCGAGGAGAAGATCGAGCGCGTCCGCGACGACGTGAAGCGGATCTGCGACAAGATCCACACGCGGCTGTTCGGGCTGCAGAACCTCGGCCGCGAGATCCACGCCGTTCTCGACGAGATCGTGGGAGACGAGTCGATCGAGGACGTCGACATCCTCGAGGGCCTCTCCGAACGCGCGCACGCGCACGTGGTTCGTTGCGCCGAGGACACGGCCGATCGGATCCTGCAGAGCGAGGGGAGCATCTACTTCGACCGCGTCCGGCGGCTCGAGGAGCTGAACCACAACCTGACGCAGGGGCTCGCCGCGCTCGACGGCAACGACGAGGAGCGTGCGTTCTCCGCCTACCTGCGCGAGAGGTTCCCGTACGTCCCGCCGGACACGCGGTCCGAGAAGATGCAGCTCGAGGACCAGCTCGAGCGCCTGCGCGGGCAGGTCGCGAAGCTCCTCGGCGTGGCCGGGGTCGATTCGAAAGCGATTCCGGCCGAGCGTCTCGACCAGCTCGACGTGGTCACGGAGCTCTGCTCGTCGTTGATCGAGTTCGTGGAGGCGATTCCCACGACGCTGGACGAGGTGAAGGAGGCGGCGGAGACGCGGGGCGGACGACGCACCGGCGAAGGTCGCGTCCGGGCGATCCTCCGCCAGTGGGCCGAGGGAAACGACGTCGACGTCCAGGACGAGGCGAAGCAGTACCTGAACGCGAGCCGCTTCCTCGCCCTACGCCTGCTTCGGGCCTATCAGTACGCGGTCCAGAAAGGGCTGCTCGACGTCGTCGAATACATCAAGGCGGACGAGCTCCTCCAAGCGGACGGCGGCATCCTCGACTCGATGCGACGCGGCAACCTGATCCGGGAGACACGGGCGAAGCTGGGCCAGATTCGCCGGCTCACCGAGCAGGAGCTGCACACCACGTACTTCTGGCCGCACGTGACCGACGGGGACGCGCGCTTTCGGCGCGCGCTCGACGCCGGCGTGGGTCGGGCATCCGGCGCCGGAGAGTGAGGACGGTGGCTTCGCGGGACCCCATGAACGAAGCGGTGAACGAAGCGGTGAACGAAGCGGTGCGGCGCTCCCTCATCGAGTCGCTCGCGCCCGCCGAGCTCTCGGCGAGCGAGCGCGCCGCGGTCGATCGGATCGTCGACGCGCACGCCGGTGAGCCGCTCGCGATCGATCCCGTGGCGACGCGCCTCGTCGCCGCCTTCCTCGGCCCGTTGCTCGGCGTCGGCGAGGACGCGGCCGAGCCGGTCGCGCGCCGCGTTGCGGAGACCCTGCTCGAGGACGAGTTCGCTCGCGTGCGGCTGGAACGACTGTGGAGCCGGCTGTGCGACGCGGACTAGGTCACGCAAGAGCTCCGTCGCTCGGCGCCGGTCGCGCCCCGTCGCTCGGCGCCGGTCGCGCCCCGTCGCCGGACGTCGCGAAGCCCGCGGCGGCCGACGTCGAGGCCGACGTGCGGCAGCGCGTGCTGAGCTGTCAAGGCATGGTGAAGAACCTCGCGTGGCGTATCCGCAAGAAGCTTCCGCCGCACGTCGACGTCGAGGAACTCATCGGTGAGGGCAACCGCGGACTCGTCGAGGCGGCACGCGCGTTCGAGCCCGAGCGCGGCCTGCGATTCTCGACGTACGCGCACTATCGGATCCGGGGCGCCATCTTCGACTGCCTCCGCAAGATGCCCTGGTACAGCGACCGCGACTTCCATGGCTCGAAGTACGAGCACGCTGCTTCGGCGTTCCTGGAGGCACGCGAGGAGGACGAAGCGCAGGTCGACTCGGACAGCGTCGACGACGGGCTTCGGTGGCTGAAGGACGTATCGACCGGGCTCGCGGTCGCGATGTCGATCGCGGACGGCGACAAACTCGACGACGGCGAGGTGTACGGGACGGGCAGTCCGCTGCAGCGGCTCGTGAACCGCGAGACCTGCGAGCGACTCGTCCAACTGATCGAGGAGCTGCCCGATGACCCGGGGCGCCTGCTTCGCGGCATGTACTTCGAGGGATTGACGTTGACCGCGGCGAGCGCGCGCATCGGCGTGAGCAAGTTCTGGGGAAGCCGCTTGCATGCGAAGACGCTGCGGCGGCTCGCGCTCCGACTCATGGGAACGACGGGACCGGAGAGCGCTGAATGATCGCGATCGACGTCGAACGAGTCGTGGCACCGATCCCTGGAACGTCCGCGTCCGCGTGCGGCGTCGACCTGAGACGGCAGAACGGCGGCGTGCGCTTCTACGAGCTGAAGGACCTCTACAAACAGGCGAAGCGGCTCGAGCGCGAAGAGGTTTGGAGCGACGGGGACCGAGGAGGCCCAGGGCGCCCGGACTGGCGCGGCCTGAACGAGGCGATCCTGCGCGCGTTGGCCGAGGAGTCGAAGGACCTCCAGCTCGTCGCGTGGCTGATCGAGGGCCTGGCCCGGACCGACGGCGTGGCCGGAGTCCGAGCCGGCTTCGCGATCGCGCGCGGGCTCGTCGAGGCGTACTTCGATGACCTCCATCCGGCGCCGGACGAGGACGGGGTCGAGACCCGGATTCGCGGCCTGCTCGAGCTCGCCGAGCCGACCGATGCGCGTCCGGTCGGCCTGTCGCTCGACGACGTCGTCATCGGCGTTGCGCCTCCGGGGCCGGTGAGCCTCGCGCAGGTCCGGCTCGCGCGGAAGATGGAGGGATACTCGCAGGAGCAACGCCGGCGCATGCGCGGTCAGCGGGCGCACGACCTCGGCGAGATCCGCCAGTCGGTCGTGGCCACCGACGTCCGGCACTTCCGGTGCCTGCTCGAGGAGCTCGACGGGTGCCGCGCGGAGGTGGAGGCCCTCGCGGCGGCGCTCGAGCCGAAGTGCCGCGGCGTCCAACTCGGGACCTTCGGCAATCTCACCGACGTGTTCGACGATGTCGCGCGAACCGTGCGCGGCCTGGTCGGCGAACGGCTCGACGAACCGACGCCGCCGGCCCGTCCGGCGCCGTCCACGCTCGGGCCCGCCGGCGTTCCGCCCGCGACCGACGCTTCGCTCGCGGCCGGGCCGTCGACGAGCGGCGGCGGGCCGATTCGTTCACGCGAACAGGCGTTCGAGCGGATGCGCGAGGTCGCCGAGTTCTTTCGCCGAGCCGAGCCGCACAACCCCGTGTCGTACGTGATGCCCGAGGTGATCCGGTGGGGGCAGACCCCGCTCCCCCAGCTCATCACCGAGTTCTCGGCGCAGCCGAACGGCATGGATTGGTTCAGCCGACTCATCAGCCCGGAGCGGGCACGCCCGAGCTCGCCGCCCTTGCAACCCCCGCTGCCCCGACAGAGCGGGTCCGCGGCGGCCACGACGACCGCCGAGACCAAGCCCGACGAGGAGAGCGGCCAGAAGACCACCGCAGCCGCGATCGCCAAGTTCCGCGAGGACGCGAAGAAGAAGTCGTAGTCAGTTCCGTTCGATGCCTCGCGGGTGCGAGGCAAGCGTTGTTTCTGGATCAAGGCCGGGGTCCCGTGGCCGCAGACGGGACGGACAAGGAGTACCACATGGCGGAATCGAGACAGCAGTGGCTGGCCCGGAACCGGAAGCCGCGCGTTCACATCACGATGGACGTCGAGACCGAGGACGGGATCAAGAAGGTCGAGCTCCCCTTCGTGATCGGCGTGATGGGCGACTTCTCGGGCGATCGCCCTTCGGACGAGTTGAGGCCGCTCAAGGACCGCAACTTCATCCGGATCGACAAGGACAACTTCGACGAGGTGATGCGCCGGATCGAGCCGCGGCTCGCGTTCAAGGTCGAGAACACGCTCGACGGCGGCGACACCCAGCTCTCGGTGGAGCTGACGTTCGAGTCGCTCGACGACTTCGAGCCGGCGAACGTCGCGCGCCGGATCGAGCCGCTGAGGAGGCTGCTCGACAAGCGCAACCAACTCCAGGACCTGGCGAGCCAGGTCGACCGCTCCGATCGTCTCGAGTCGATGCTCGAGCAGATCCTCCAGGACAAGGACACGCTGAAGAAGCTCTCGGACAGCCGCGCATCGGAGCCCGCGGACGACGCCGAGGCGGGAGGTGAAGCATGAGCGCGGAGAGAGAACGGGCGGCGGCGTCCGAGACCAAGACCGCATCGGGAGCGGCGCTCCTCGAGCAGATGATCGGGGAGACGGTGAAGCGAGGCGTCGAGAAGAAGCAGGCGCGCAGCCTGATCGACACGCTGATCGACGAGGCGCTCTCCGAGTCGTCGACGATCGTCTGGAAGAGGAACGTCACGCAGACGCTCAAGGAGGCGATCGCCGCGATCGATGAGCAGCTCTCGCGGCAGCTCGCCGCGGTCATGCATCACGAGAAGTTCCAGAGGCTCGAGGGAAGCTGGCGCGGACTCAAGTACCTGATCGCGAACAGCGAGCTCGGCTCCGACTCGAACATGTACGTCGACGTCCTCAACATCAAGAAGCGCGAGGTGCAGAAGGACCTCGAGAAGGCGTCCGACTTCGACCAGAGCGAGCTGTTCAAGAAGATCTACGAGAGCGAGTTCGGCATGCCGGGCGGCGAGCCCTACGCGGCGCTGATCGGGGACTACGACTTCAGCGCGCACCCCGAGGACGTCGAGCTCTTGAAGAACCTCTCGGGCATCGCGTCGGCCGCGTTCTGCCCGTTCTTGTCGGCGGCGTCGCCCCAGCTCTTCGGCTTCAAGTCGTTCACCGAGCTGCCGGGACCGCGCGACCTGAAGGGGATCTTCAAGTCTGCCGTGCACACGGCCTGGCGCTCGTTCCGCGAGTCCGACGACTCTCGGTTCGTGGTCTTGACGATGCCGCGCGTGCTCGCGCGTCTTCCGTACGGCAAGAACACGAAGTCGGTCGACGAGTTCGAGTTCGAGGAGGCGCCGTTCGACCCCAAGAAGGCGCAGTTGACGGAGGTGCCGCACGACACCTACTGCTGGATGAACGCCGCGTACGTTCTCGCCACGAAGATGACCGACGCCTTCGCCAAGACCGGCTTCTGCACTCAGATCCGCGGCAAGGAGGGCGGCGGCAAGGTCGAGGACCTGCCGGTCCACCACTTCCTCACCGATGACGGCGACCTCGATCTCAACTGTCCGACCGAGATCGCGATCACCGACCGCCGCGAGAAGGAGCTGTCCGACTCGGGGTTCCTGCCGCTCTCGCACTACAAGAACACCGACTACTCGGTCTTCTTCGGCGCGCAGACGACGCAGAAGCCGCAGCACTACGACAACGACAACGCGACCGCGAACGCGGAGATCTGCGCGCGTTTGCCGTACGTCATGGCCTCGTCGCGCTTCGCCCACTACCTGAAGGTGATCGGGCGCGACAAGGTCGGCTCGCTCCTCGAGGCGGGCGACGTCGAGAAGTTCCTGAAGCAGTGGATCGCGCAGTACGTCCTACAGGACGAGAGACCGAGCCCGTCGCAGAAGGCGAGGTTCCCGCTGAAGGCGGCGCAGATCGAGGTGAAGGAGGATCCGCGCAACCCGGGCAGCTACAGCGCCATTGCGTACCTCCAGCCGTGGCTCCACATGGAGGAGCTGAACACCTCGGTGCGCATGGTCGCGCGCATCCCGAAGAAGAAGTGACGGGACGAAGTGGAGGTGCGAGTCATGGCGACGAATTGGCGCGAGCGCGACCCCTCCGTCACCGCGCTCGCGGCGTTCCTCGCCGACGGGCCTCCACTTTCGCCGTCGTCGGGGGCGTGGCGCCGGCGCGTCGCGAGCGACGTCGCGGACATCGACGCCGCGATCTCGCGCCAGGTGAACGCGATCCTCCACCACCCCCGGTTCCGTACGTTGGAGGCAACCTGGCGTGGGCTGCGCTACCTCATCGACCAGACCGAACGCGATCGGATCCTCGAGGCGGACGGACGGTCCGAGGTGTTCGTCGAGGTCCTCGACGTCACGATGGTCGAGCTCGAGAAGGACATCGATCGAGCGTCCGACTTCGATCGAAGCGAGTTCTTCGGCAAGATCTACAGCGAGCGCATGGACCAACCCGGGGCGTTCCCGTTCGGGTTGTTGATCGGCGACTACGAGTTCGGTCGTGATCCGTCGTTGATCGAGAACGGAGGCGTAGGCTCGCCGGGCGGGCGGCTCGCGCCGCTCCAATCGATCGACCTGCTCGGCGACGTCGCGCAGGTCGCCGCCGCCGCGTTCTCGCCGTTCGTCGCCGCCGCGTCGCCCCACCTCTTCGGCCTGCGCGAGTACCGGGAGATCGATCGACTCGGGACGTTGCGCATCGGCGCGGCGTTTTCGCGTCCGGGCGGCTGGTCGACGCTGCGTTCGATGGACGACGCGCGCTTCGTCGGGCTGACGCTGCCGAAGGTGTGCTTCCGTCTGCCGTATCGCGCAGGAGTCGCATCGGCGCACGGCTGGATCTGTCGCGACGCGCAGTGTCGATCGCTCGTCCATCCGGATCGAGAGGATCGTTGCTGGTGCGGTCGCCTCCTGCACACCGGGAAGTGGGACTGTCCCTCGTGTGGGTTCCAGGGAAACGCGCCGGACGACACGCGCTGCGGGTCGCCGGAGTGCAACGCGCGGCTCGTCGGCGATCGCACCGGCCTCTACGACGTCGACCCCTACGACGCCGCCTTCTACTTCGAGGAGCGGTTCGAGCCGGGGGAGCCGACCGCGCTCTTCGGCAACGCGGCGTTCCCGTTCGCGGCGGTGGTCGCGCGTTCGTTCCTGGCGTCGGGCTGGCTCGCGGACATCCGCGGCGTCCGCCTGACGAAGCGGCCGGGCGAGGAGAGGACGCGGCTCGACGCGCGCTGCGGCCTCGTCGAAGGTCTTCCACACGACGGGATCGGGACGGATCGTCCCGGCGTCGTCACGCGCATGAAGACCGAGGTGCGCCTGACCGACGCGCAGGAGCGGGAGATCTCGGAGTTCGGGTTCATCCCGCTTTGCGACCTGCAGGACACGTCGTTCCTGGCGTTCTTCGGGACGCCATCCATCCAGATCCCGGCGAAGTACGACAAGCCCGTGGTGACGAGGAACGCGCGGATCTCGGCGATGCTCCAGTACGTGCTCTGCACCTCGCGGTTCGCGCATTACTTGAAGGTGATGGCTCGAGACCTCACCGGCGCCGCGGTCGGTCCGGTCGAGATCGAGGCTCGACTGAAGGCGTGGATCGCGACCTACGTCAGCGAGAACGCCAGCGACGACGACGTCGCGAAGTTCCCGCTGCGCGCCGCCGACGTCGAGATCAGCTCGCGCGGCGCCGACTCCGGCACGTACTACTGCGTCATCCAACTCCTCCCGCACTCGCAGGCGGAGGACCTGGAGGCGGGTGTGACCCTGAGAACGACGTTGATCGCACGAGAGAGGCTCCGCCGATGACGACCACGCTCGAACGGTTCCGCGCCGGCGACCTCGCCGGAGCGATCGAGGACGCGACCGCCCGCGTGAGGAAGCAACCGGCGTCCGTCGACGCGCGCGTCGAGCTGTGCCAGCTCCTCTGCTTCGAGGGCGACCTCGAGCGGATTGACCGCCAGCTCGCGGCGCTCGAGGGGCTCGAGCCGGCGTCGGCGCTCGGGTTCGTGCTCTTCCGCCGCCTGCTGCGCGCGGAGCAGGCCCGCCGCGACTGCTTCGCCGAGGGCCGCCTCCCCGAGCTGACCGGGCCGGTGGGGGAGCCGAGCCCGTCGGTGAAGGAACGGCTGCGCTCCGGCGTTCTTCTGCGGGCCGGCGAGATGAAGGCCGCGGCCGACGTGCTCGCCGCGCTCGACGGCCAGGAACCGCCGATCCGCGCCCGATGGAACGGACACGAGGTCGCGGACGTGCGCGACATGGACGACCGCTTCGGACCGGTCCTCGAGGTGCTCAGCGCGGACGGCCGCTACTTCTGGATACCGCTCGACACGGTCGACCGCGTCGTGCTTCCACACGCCGGTAGCGTCCGCGACCAGGTGTTCCGGCCCGCGACGCTGACGTTCCGGAATGGAGCCACCGCGAACGTCTTCCTGCCCGCGCTCTACCCCGGAACCCACGAGGAGGCCGAGACGGCGCTTCGACTCGGGCGCGCGACCGAATGGCGCGGCGGCGACGGCTCGCCGGTGCGCGGCGTCGGGCTGAAGATGTTCATGGCGGGCGACGCGGCGCGGACGATCCACGAGCTCGAACGGCTCGAACGTGCGGGTGAGGAGACCGACGCAGAGGGGGTGTCCGATGCCGGCGCGTGACGAACGCGACCCGATCTGGGACGGCTCGCTCCTCGACCGATTGACGTCGGACGAGGAGCCGCGAGGACGGGCCGTGCCGGAGAGCGCGGCCCGGCGCCTCCACCGGATGCAGGAATCGATCCGCCGCGACCTGGAGAGCCTGCTGAACACGCGACGCTCGTGTCTGCACCGGTGGGCGGAGCTCGAGCTGCAGGACTCGCTCCTGAACCTCGGGCTTCCCGATCCGACCGGGCAGCGGCTGGCGAGCGGTCCGGAACGGGCCCAGTTCCTGAAGGAGGTCGAGGCGGCGATCGGCAGCTTCGAGCCCAGACTGACGAACGTCGGCGTCGCCCTCCTTCCCGAGCAGGGCGAAGGCGATCGCACGCTCCGTTTCAAGATCTCCGCGCGGGTGCGCGTCGACGGTTCGCACGTCATCTTCGATTCGCGCTTCGAGCCCCTGACCGCTCAGATCGAGCTCCGGCGAGGGACGTCATGAGCGAGGAACTGAAGGCGTACTACCAGCGCGAGCTCGCCTACATCCAGCGGTCGCACCCCGTCTTCGCCGACGAGCACCCCGCGGTGGCACACCGGCTCGGACTCGGCGACAATCGGATCAACGATCCGCACGTCGAGATCCTGATGCGCGCCTTCGCGCACCTGAACGCGCGGACGCGGCGCAAGCTCGACGACGAGCTTCCCGAGATCACCGACGCGCTCCTCGATGTCCTCTATCCGCACTATCAGCGTCCGATCCCGTCGATGGCGATCGTGGGCCTGGCGCTTGTCGACGCGCAGGCGAAGGGGAGCACGGGGCCGAAGCGGGTCCCCCGCGAGACGCCGCTCCGCACGCGCCAGGAAGTCGACGGCGTCCAGTGCGAGTACCGAACCTGCTCCGACGTCGCCGTCTGGCCGATCGCCGTCGATCGCGCGTCGTTCGCGTCGAGCTCGGGGTCGAGCCGCAGGCTACGGCCCGAGTCGCGGGTGACGATCCAGGTGTCGAGCCGGAGCGAGGGCGCCTCGCTCCGCGACCTCGGCGTGGAGCGACTGCGTTTCTACCTCGCCGACGAGAGCGAGGCGAATTGCCTCGCGCTCTACGAGGCGCTCCTGCGGAACGCGCTCCGCGTTCGGTTCACGTCGAGCCGATCGGACGCGTCGCGCGACGACGAGCGCGGCGGGCCGACCTTCGAGCCGCGCGAGTGCCTCGAGGCGGCCGGCTTCGGCCCGGACGAGTGCCTGTTGCCATACTCGGCGCGGAGCTTCCCGGGCTACCGGCTGCTGGCGGAGTACTTCGCGTTCCCCCAGAAGTTCCTGTTCGTCGACGTCGTCCTCCCGCGCGAGACGATCGAGACGATGGGGCGCTCGCTCGTGATCGAGATCGACGTCGCCGGCACGTCGCGCGACCTCGAGGCCGCGGTGAACGCCGGCACGTTCCGGCTCGGCTGCGTCGCCGTCGTGAACCTGTTCCGGCCGAAGCTCGGCGGGGCGCAGATCACGCTGGATCACCGGCGCACGTCCTACCGCCTCGAGCCGGACGCGCGCGGCAAAGGCACGCTCGAGGTCTACTCGATCGATCGCGTGGTGGCGATCGACGGCGATCACGAGTCGGAATACCACCCGCTCTACGCGGTCCACCATCGACTGGCGCCGGCCGACGTCCGCACGTACTACCTTGCCCGCCGCGTCGAGGCCGACGACGGCGCCACCGATCAGGAGTTGACGTTCGCCGATCTCGATCTCGATCCGTCGTCGCGCGTGGTCCACAAGGTCCACGTCGAGACGACCTGCACCAACCGCGACCTGCCCGCGCGCCTGCCGGCGGGTTCCGGCTTCGTCCTGCGCGACGGCGACCGTGACTTGCACGTCGACTGCGCGTATCCGCCGACGCGGCCGCTTCGCCCCGCCCGCGGCCCGGGAGCGGCGTGGGCCGTGCTTTCCCACCTCGTCACGAACCACGTGCCGCTGACCGAGGCCGACGGCTCGCCCGACGTCCTGCGCCAGATCCTCACGCTGTACGATCACTCGGGGCACGACGACGGCGTGGCACGGATCGCGGCAGTTCGTTCCGTCACGTCGAGGCGCGCTACGGCCCGCGTCTGGCGCGACGGTGAAGTCGGGGTCTGCCGCGGGCACGACGTCGACGTCGTCATCGACCCCGCGCCGTTCGTGCCGGGCGAGTCGTTCCTGTTCGCCTCCGTGCTGGATCGATTCCTGGGTCTCTACTGCTCCGTGAACTCGTTCACGCGGTTGACGCTGCTCGGCCCCGAGCAGGAGACCCTCCACCGTTGGCCGCCCCGGACCGGGCAGCATCCCCTCCTGTGAGCGACGAGAGACACGAGAGCGAGCTCGAAGCATCGACGCCGGACCCCGCCGATCGGCCGGGGAGCGGCGCGGCGTCTTCGATCGGGATCCTGGGTTGCATCCTCGAGCGCCCGGGCGAGTTCGAGTTTCTGCAGCTCGTCCGCCTCGTCGAGCTGTTCGCCGCCGACGACGAGTTCGCCGCGGCGGCCGAAGCGGTCGGCGACGACGCGCGTCCGACCGAGGAGGCCGTCCGCTTTCGCACGCACGCGTCGCTCGCGCGCCCCGACGCGCCGGTCGTGGGCGTCGCGCCGCACGGCGGCGACGCGCGCGGCGGCCCGCCGTACGACGTGACGGTCGCCGCGTTCGGCCTGTTCGGTCCACACGGCGTCCTGCCCGGCCAGTACACCCGCTGGATCCTCGAGCGTGAACGGGAAGGGAAGGAGGGGCGCGCGCTGCGAGCGTTCCTCGACCTCTTCAATCACCGCGCCACCTCGCACTTCTACCGCGCGTCGCGGAAGTACCGCGCGTTGCTCGGATTCGAGCGCCATCGCCGGCGCCCCGCCGAGGAACCGGATGACTTCAGCGAGACTCTGCGGTCGCTCGTCGGGCTGACGCTTCCCGCGCTCCGCGAGCGGCTCTCGGTTCCGGACGACGCGCTCCTCTACTACGCGGGGCTGTTCCTTCCGTTCTCGCGGTCGGCCGCCGGCCTGGAAGGGATGCTCGGCGACTACTTCGGGTCGCCGGTCGAGATCGAGCCGTTCCGCGGCGAGTGGATCGAGCTCGATTCGGCCGATCAGTCGCGCATGCCCGACGAGGTCCACCCGAACGGGGTGAACATGCGCTGCGGGATCGACACCCTCGTCGGCGCGCGTGTGCTCGACGTGCAGAGTCGCTTCTGCGTCCGCGTCGGGCCGCTGTCGTACGAGGACTGGGTCGAGTTCGTACCCCCCCGTGGCGGCATCGCCGCGCTCGTCGACCTGACGCGCGCGTACGTGGGGCTCGAGTACGAGGTGACGGTGCGCCCGGTCCTGTGTGCATCCGACGTCCCCGAGGCGGAGATGGCGGAAGGGGCCCGACCGCTCGAGCTGGGTCGAACGACGTGGTTGCGCGGCGCCGAGGCGCCCGATCGAGACTTCAGCGAGGCGGAGTTCGCGGGATGAGCCCACGAAGCCGCAACGGAAAGGCGTAGACATGGACCTGACGCAGCTCAAGCCGCTGATCGCGCGGCTGTCCGAACCGATCAAGAAGTCGCTCGAGGAGGCGGCCGGCTTCTGCGTCTCGCGTCGCAACTATTCGATCGAGGTCGAGCACTGCCTGCTGAAACTGCTCGACGTGCCGAGCACGGACATCGAGGCGCTCTGCCGCTTCTACGAGATCGATCGCAACCTCGTGACGCGGGACCTGGTCCGCGCGATCGACCGGCTCCGGCGCGGCGCGACGCGCTCGCCGACGATCTCCGAGGACGTCGTCAAGATGCTCCGCGCCGCGTGGATGGTCGCGTCGATCGAGTTCGGCGCACGCGCGATCCGCAGCGCGCATCTCCTGGTGGCGCTGCTCGCCGACGATGAGCTCGCACGGATCCTCCTCGAGGCGAGCGACGAGTTCCAGAAGGTGACGGCCGACGCGGTGCGTCGCGACTTCCGCGCGGTCTGCGGCGACACGCGCGAGATCGTGGCGCGCGCGCCGGCCGGCGCCGACGAAGAGGGGGCTCCGGCCGGCCCCGATGCGCCGCCCTCGCTCGCCGGCGAGTCGGCCCTCGCGCAGTACACGATCGACCTCACCGGACAGGCCAAGGCGGGCCGCATCGATCCGATCGTCGGGCGCGATCGGGAGATCCGCCAAACGATCGACATCCTGACGCGCCGGCGGCAGAACAACCCGATCCTCACCGGCGAGGCGGGGGTCGGGAAGACGGCGGTGGTCGAGGGGTTCGCGCTGCGGATCGTCGCGGGCGACGTCCCCGACGCGCTGAAGGACGTCTCGATCCGGACGCTCGACCTCGGGCTCCTGCAGGCCGGGGCCGGGATCAAGGGCGAGTTCGAGAGCCGACTGAAGAGCGTCATCGATGAGGTGAAGGCGTCGCCGCGGCCGATCATTCTGTTCATCGATGAGGCCCACACCATGATCGGCGCGGGCGGCGCGGCCGGGCAGTCGGACGCGGCGAACCTGCTGAAGCCGGCGCTCGCCCGCGGCGAGCTGCGCACGATCGCCGCGACGACGTGGGCGGAGTACAAGAAGTACTTCGAGAAGGACGCGGCTCTCGCGCGGCGCTTCCAGGTCGTCCAGGTCGACGAGCCGGACGACGAGAACGCGGTCCGCATGATGCGCGCCGTCGCGCGGACGTTCGAGCGGCATCACGGCGTGACGATCCTCGATGATGCGCTCATCGACGCGGTCAAGCTGTCGAAGCGTTACATCAGCGGGCGCCATCTGCCGGACAAGTGCATCGGCGTGCTCGACACCGCCTGCGCGCGGGTTGGAATGAGCCAGCACGCGACGCCGGCCGCGGTCGAGGACGTGCGGCGGCGGCTCCAGGACATCGAGGTCACGAGCGGGATCCTCCAACGCGAGCAAGAGACCGGCGTCGATCACCGCGCGGCGCTCGCCACTCTGGCGGCGGAGAAGGAGCGGGAGATCGGCCGGCTCGAGGAGATCGAGGCGCGGTGGAAGCGCGAGCTCGAGCTCGTCGGGCGCATGCGCGAACACCACGCGGCACTGACCGGCGACGGGGACGGCGAGATCGAAGGTGCGCCGGCCCGGCGCGGCGCGGTGGACGCGGCCGCGCGGCGTGACGACCTGCGCCGGCTCGCCGGCGAGCTCGCCGAGGTGCAAGGCGACGATCCACTGGTCCACGCCTGCGTCGGCGGGGCAGCGGTGGCCGACGTGATCTCGGGCTGGACGGGCATCCCGGTCGGACGCATGGTGAAGGACGAGGTCGCGTCGGTCCTCGCGCTGAAGGATCGGCTGGAGGAGCGCGTGGTCGGGCAGCCGCACGCGCTCGAGGAGGTCGCGCGCCGCATCCGGACGTCACGCGCCCGCATGTCCGATCCGCGCCGCCCGATCGGCGTCTTCCTGATGGTCGGCCCGAGCGGCGTCGGCAAGACAGAGACCGCGATCAGCCTGGCCGAGATCCTCTACGGCGGCGTCGAGAGCATGACGGTCATCAACATGTCGGAGTTCAAGGAGGAGCACAAGGTCTCGCTCCTGATGGGTTCGCCGCCCGGCTACGTCGGGTACGGCGAGGGCGGCGTCCTCACCGAGGCGGTGCGGCGGCGTCCGTACAGCGTCGTGCTCCTCGACGAGATGGAGAAGGCGCATCCGGGCGTCCAGGACCTCTTCTATCAGGTGTTCGACAAGGGGACGCTGCGCGACGGCGAAGGCCGCGACATCGACTTCAAGAACACCGTGGTCATCATGACGTCGAACGCGGGCTCCGACCTCGTCCACAAGCTCTGCGCCGACCCCGAGACCGCACCGGACGCGGACGGCCTCGTCGAGGCGCTCCGGCCGAAGCTGCTCGAGACGTTCAAGCCTGCGTTCCTCGGGCGGCTGACGTTGGTACCGTACCTTCCGCTCCCGCCGAACGTGCTGAAGACGATCACGCGGATGCAGCTCGAGCGGATCGCCGGGCGGGTGCGCGACAACTATGGGGCGACCTGCGCGTGGGACGACGCCCTCGTCGACGCGATCGTCGACCGCTGCTCCGAGGTCGACACCGGCGCTCGGAACATCGACCACATCTTGACCCGGACGCTCCTTCCCGAGCTTTCCACCCACCTGCTCGCTCGCCTCGCGCAGTCGGACGCCGTCCGGCACGTCGCGGTGGGCGCGAGCGGCGACGGGTTCGTGTACGAGGTGGTCGCATGAACCGCAACGTTCGCGCGAGCCACCTTTTTTCTGCGTTTCCAGGCAACGTGGCGGGGTTCGGCTCGACAACGGAGTCGGGGAGTCCTGGCTCCGATCCAGGTCGAGAATCGGACCGTCCGATTCACCCGAACGGGCCCAGCCGTCCCACGAGCCCCGGTAGGCTCGGTTGGCATCGGTTAGCATCGGTTGCGAGGCGAGGATGAGCGAATACGCGCAGTCGGAATACACTCAGCTCGACCGCAAGATCCGGATCGACACCGCCCTCGGCACGGACGATCTCCTCCTCACGAGCATCGACGGGACCGAGGGAATCTCCGAGCTGTTCGCGCTCCGCCTCGAGGTCCTGTCCGAGAACGACGCGATCCCGGCGCGCGAGATCGTCGGCAAGCCCGCGTCGATCACGGTCGAGCTCGTCGACGGTGGGCAGCGGCATTTCCACGGCTTCGTCAACCGCTTCTACTTCAAGGGAAGAGGCGACCGCCTGAGCCTGTACGAGGCGACGCTCGTGCCGTGGGCGTGGTTCCTGTCGTTGAACGCCGACTGCCGGATCTTCCAGGGCAGGACCGTGATCCAGATCATCGAGGAGGTCTTCGCGACGCGTTCGATCGCCGAGTACGACACCTCGATGGTGACCGGGCATCACCCGCCGCGCGAGTACTGCGTGCAGTACCGGGAGAGCGACCTGGACTTCGTGTCGCGGCTCATGGAGGAGGAGGGGATCCACTACCACTTCCGGCACGAGCCGGGCAAGCACGTCATGGTGCTCGCCGACACCAACGACGTGTTCGAGGCGTGCCACGAGTACGAGGTCGAGTGCCGCACGAACGAAGCGTCGCACGACCTGTCCGACCACATCACGAGCTGGCGGCATGGCTACGAGTACACGACCGGTCGCTTCTCGCACACGACCTACAACTTCAAGACGCCCCAGGACGACCTGGGGGCGAAGACGCCGACGATGGTCGACCTCGACGCGGTCTCGCAGTACGAGGTGTTCGACTTCCCGATCGTCGGCACGAATCGCGACGACACGGAACAGTTCGTCCGGATGCGCATGGAGGAACGGGAGCAGGCGCACGATCGCGTCTTCGCGACGAGCAAGTGCCGCACGTTCAAGGCCGGAGGCCGCTTCAAGCTGACGCGTCACCACGCGTCCGTGGAGTCCGAGAAGGTGTACGTGATCACGCGCATCCACCATCGGTTGACGCAGCCGGCCGAGTTCGTGTCCGGCGGCAGCCACGGCGATCGCGAGTACGAGAACGAGTTCGAGTGCATCCCCGAGCCGGTCACGTTTCGGCCGCCGCTCGTGACGCGCAAGCCGGCGGTGCGCGGGGCGCAGACGGCGGTCGTGGTCGGGCCGTCCGGCCAGGAGATCTACACCGACGAGTACGCGCGCATCAAGGTCCAGTTCCACTGGGACCGCTACGGGAACCGGGACGAGCAGAGCTCCTGTTGGATGCGCGTCGCCCAGCCGACGGCCGGCAAGGGGTGGGGTACCGTGGCGATTCCGCGCATCGGCCACGAGGTCCTGATCCACTTCCTCGAGGGCGACCCCGACCAGCCGCTCGTGATGGGCTGCGTCTACAACGGTTCGAACCTGCCGCCGGTGTCGAACGCGGGCCGCAAGGAGCAGAGCCCGACCCAGACCCCCGAAGCGAGCCAGCGCACGACCCTGCGGTCGAACAGCCTCGAGCAGACGGGCGGCTACAACGAGATCACGATGGACGACACGAGCGGCAACGAGTCGCTCTACATCAAGGCTCAGTACGACGAGATCCACGAGGTCGGGAACGACCGGACCGACACGGTGGGGAACGACGAGACGATCGACATCGGGAACGACCGGACGGAGACGGTGGGGAACGACGAGTCGATCACGATCGGGAACGACCGCACGGAGACGGTCGGCGTCGACGAGCAACTGACGATCGGCGCGAATCGGACCCATACCATTGGCGCGAACGATACGTTGACGGTTGGCGCGAACCGGACCGTCACGGTCGGGGGGATGGCCGCGGAGTCGGTCGGAGCCGCGAAGGCGTTGTCGATTGGTGCCGGCTACCAGGTCAGCGTGGGCGCGATCATGAACGAAACGGTGGCGGGCGCGCGCGCGAGCGAGGTCGGCGCCTACAGCGCCGAGGTCGTCGGCGGGAAGAAGAGCGTGACCGTCGGCTCCGACCTGACCGTCAGCGTGTCGGGCAAGTCCGAGGAATCGGCACAAGAGGTTCAGATCACCGGTGATACGAAGATCGTCCTAAGTTGCGGTGCGAGCACGATCACGTTGACGCCGGGGCTGATCGAGATCAAGGCGCCGATGGTGAAGATCAACTGCTAGGCGATACATCTGAAAGCGCGTGTAATAGGTGCGTTATGTCCGGTGCTGAGTATGTTCTTAGCCAGAGGTGTGTCGGATGGGTCGTTTGGTATCAAGAGCAAGGAAACTGATCAATGGGCGGAAGGCCGGCGGCTCGAGTCACTGACAGCATCGCGTGTCCGGTTCCTCAAACGACGCCTGCGGCTTTGCCACACGCACCACCACCAGGTCTGCCGATCGTGCACCCCGGCGAAACGACGGTGTTAATTGGGGGCAAACCCGCGGCCCGTATGGGTGATCGGAGCATCTGTTTGGCTCCGGCACCCGCGCCTAATTCAATCGCGAAAGGAGCGTTCCCCGTACCGATTGGCGGATCTCCCGCTGCTCGCATAACAGACCCTGGGACACACCCCGGCTCGGTGATCATGGCGCCAGGCTGTCCAACCGTACTCATCGGTCTTGCCGGAACTGCTGGAAACGTCTTGGTTGGGACTCAGGCTTGTCAGGCTGCCGCGGCCGGCAGGGCAAGCGGAGCAACGCAGCAGAGCTACAATAACTGCGGCGTCGAGTCTTCCCGCCAGATTATCAATCAAGCGACTGGTGCAAGTCTGTCGGAAGACGGGCTGCTAAGCAGCGCGATAAGCTCTGGGTCCGCTTCCGGGACCCCTGGGGCTTCATTGACCCTTGCGAACGGAGGGACCAACGCAGCTGGACGGCAAGCGATTCTGGCGAATAATGGTGTGCCCTCGACTGTGGTGCAGACCTCTCCTGACAACCTCGGCCTTGCTATGTCGCGTGGGCAAGGCACAATTGTGAGTCTCGACGCCGCGGCGCTCTGGGGCCCGCCGACCCCTCCTGGGTCGCTGCACGCAGTGACCGTCACAGGCGTCGAATACGACGACGCCGGAAATCGCTTAGCCGTCATCATCAACGACACCGGCACCGGACAGTGCGGGCAACGTGTGCCTGCGAGTCAATTCGATCAGGCGACGGCGGCCCATCCCAGCTCGCAGCTGAATGTTACGGCGAACCCAATCTGGTGATCCGGTGACGCGTTGGAATGGTGAAGTGCTGCTGTTGTGTGCGGTGGTGTTGTCATGTGGCGGGCAACGAGCCGAGGCGCCAGCACCATGGTCAACGGCCGCGACATCTGATAGAGAGAGAACACTGAGCGAGGAAGTGATGTCGCCCCTTTCTAGAACACTCAAGAAGACCGAGGATCTCGTGAAGATGGCTCGCGTGAGCGCGGCCGAAGCGGTAGCAGATGAGTTTCGGCAATCGTTGCCGATTCCAAGCAGGACGCCCGACGGCATGTGCCTGAAGTTCTTTTTCTGTCCGGCCCTGGCTCGGCCGCAACAGCCCGTGCGGCTCGAGGCGCCGAAGTACTTGTTGACGCTCCGTGCCGAGAGTGGCACTCGTGATGAGTTGCGCCCGGTCAGTCCCACCGACCTGGGTTTACGAGAGGTTCCGGATTCCGAGATCGGGACGTTTGCGATGCCTGAGGGGATGACTTTTCAGGCATTCACGATGCGGTTGACCGAGCTCTACGCGGCCTACGATGTCTTGCTTCCGGCCTTCGCGCGTGGGACCACCAAAGTCGGCAAGGAGGTCCAGCATGCGGCGCGCAACTACCAGACGCTATTCGATTTACTGAGCGAGCCGCCGCTGCGCGCCTACTACCAGGTTGCTGGCCAAGAGTTCTTCGAATGGGTCGACCAGGCGGCCCGTTGACTTGACATGGACGCGTCTTGCGGTCTGCGCCTGAGCCGGACCTTCCTCGTGTCCCCCCCCTGTAGCTGTCTTCAAGATGCCGGAGCCGGGCATGAAGACCCTGCTCGAGCAACAGACCGAGGCTGTCCGGGAGCTCTTGGCCACTCGCACGTTTCGTGAGCTTGCACTCATCTGCGACGGGAAAGAATCGATCTGGCGCGCCGCCGAGAACATCCCGAATACCGAAGCGCAACCAAGATCCTGGACTTCTACCATGCGGCCGAGCATCTCTCGAAGGCCGCCGAGGCCCTGTTCGGCAAGGCCAGCGTGAAGCTCTTGCTTCGCAAGAAGACCGATCCCGTCGACTACCTCTATTGAATGGCGGCGGATCGATCCAGCCTCCGTGCCTAGAATGCCTCGTCTAGGGATCCAGGCCCTAGGCACGATGGTCAGATTCCTCCACACCTCCGACTGGCAGATCGGCATGAAGGGCGGCGGGCTCGGCGCGGCGGGCGCGGTCGTCGCGGAGCGCCGGCTGCGGGCGATCGATCGCGTGCTCGAGATCGCGCGGGAGCACGAGGTCGGCTTCGTCGTCGCGTGCGGCGACCTGTTCGAGGACAACCGCGTCGACGCCGCGCTGATCGCCGAGGTGGCCCGGCGGATCGCGTCCCATCCGGACGTCCGCGTCCACGCGATCCCGGGCAACCACGACCTGCCCGGGCCGGACTCGGTCTGGAACCGCGCGGTCTGGCGCTCGGTGCCGAACCTGCGCCTCCACCTCGATGCGACGCCGTGGACGACGCCGGACGGCACGGTGACGCTCCATCCGTTCCCGGTGACGAGCCGCTACGCGAACGTCGACCCGCTCGACGCGCTCGGCGACCTGCGCGACCTTCCCGGCGTCCACGTCGCGCTCGCCCACGGCCACCTCACCACGATCACGTTCGGCGCGCACGAGGACGACGTCCGCCTGCCGATCGACCCCGCGCACGTCGAGCGGACCGGGCTCGACTTCCTCGCGCTCGGTCATTGGCACTCGACGCGGCTCGAGAAAGGAAGGGACGGGAAGGTCCGCGTGGCGTACGCGGGAACGCACGAGGCGACCGCGTTCGAGGAGCAGGACGCGGGCAACGTTCTCGTGGTGACGATCACGGAGAAGGGCGCCGGGCCGGTGATCGAGAAGCTCCGTTCCGGTTCGCTGCGCTGGAGGAACGAGCGGTTCCGTTTCGCGGGGGACAAGACGGTGGAGCGGTTCCGCCGGATTCTCGGCGGGCTCGACGCGGACCTCGCGCGCGTCGACGTCGAGGGCGAGCTTGGCGTGACGCTGTTCGCCGACTATCGCGCCGCGCTCGAGGACGCGCGGACGCGCCTCGTCCACCTGCGCGTCCGCGACGACGCGCTGTCCTGGCGGACCGAGTCGCCGCCCGAGCTCGCGACGACGGACGCTGGCATCGTGCTGGTCCGGCGCCGTCTCCTCGACG
Source organism: uncultured Phycisphaeraceae bacterium (assembly GCA_964649825.1). Taxonomy (GTDB): domain Bacteria; phylum Planctomycetota; class B15-G4; order B15-G4; family JADJEK01; genus CAZYQW01. The sequence goes on from CAZYQW010000108.1 coordinate 76,545, forward strand.
TGGCGGCGAGCGGCGACGACGAGCCGGTCGTCGCGGCGCGCGAAGCGCTCGCTCTCCTCGCGCGGTACGCGGAGGAGACTGCACCTTGAGGTTGATCGCGCTCGAGCTGAGGAGCTTTCGGAGCTTCCGCGGCGGTCCGTATCGCGTCGCGTTCGACGAGCGCGCGACGCGTCTCGTCGGGCCGAACGAGGCCGGCAAGTCGACGCTGTTCGAGGCGATCCGCCGCGCCCTGTTCGACCGCGCCCGCACCCAGGCGAAGTGGGTCAAGCGCGTCCAGCCGGCCGGGCTCGAGGGCGCCGAGCCGTGGGTGCGCCTCGAGTTCGAGCACGGCGGCCGAGTGATGCGCGTCGAGAAGGCGTTCGGCCCGCGCGGCGACTGCACCCTCTCCGAGCAGAAGGGCGGCGACGAGTGGATCGAGCTCGCCCGCAAGGAACCCGCCGAGGAGGAGCTCCTGCGGCGGCTCGGCGCCGAGGTCCTCGGCCGCGCCGACGCGACGCGGCCGTCGACGTGGGGGGCGTTCCAGTGGCTGTTCGTGTCGCAGGAGTCACGCCGCCTCCCCGCGCCCGAGGACGATGCGGTCTCGCATCTCGGGCTCGAGTCGGCCGGCGTCAGCGAGCATTTCGACCTCGTGCACGCCCGGGTCGACGAGGAGCACTCCCGCGTCTTCACGCGGACCGGCCTGGTGGCGAAGTCGTCCGCGCTCCACGAGGCGGAGTGGGAGGTCGGAGATCTGCGCGCGCGGCGCGAGGAGGCCGAGGAGGCTTACGAGGAGGCGGAGCGCCTGCGCCGCCGGTACGACGACGCGCTGGCGAGGCAGCCCGAGCTCGACGCGGCGGCGGCGGGCGCGAAGCGAGAGCTCGACCGGCTCGACGAGAAGGTGGGCGAGCTGTCGTCGGCCGAGAGCGCGCATCGCGCCGCGCAGGAACGGCTGCGCCGAGCCGACGTGGAATCTCGTCAGGCGATGCAGGTCCAGGACGAGCGCCGGCGCCGCGAGAACGACGCCGGCGCCGCACGCACCGCGACGAAGCAGGCGGTGGACGAGCACGCCCGCGCCGACGAGCGGCAGAAGCGGGCCTACGACCGGTTCGAGGAGGGTCGTCGCGAGCTGCTCGGACTCGAGCAGCAGGTCGAGGAGATCCGCGCCGCCGAGCGCAAGGCGTCGCGGACGCTGCGCGAGGCGGAGGCGCGCGACCGACTCGACGAGGCGGAACGGCGCCTGACCCGAGCGGAGGAGGTCGACCTCCGGCTGAGCGAGCCGTCGCCTGTCGCCGGCGAGGGTCCGAGCCGCGAGCTGGTGCGCGAGGTCGATCGACTCGCGGCGGACGCCGAAGCGAACCGGCGCGCCTACCTCCGTTCCGCGCTCGCCGTGACGAAGGAAGGTGCGGTCGACGCCGAGATCGAAATCGACGGTCAGCCGACCGAGGCGACGTCGGCGCACGCGTCGCACCGGGTCGTGATCCGTCCGCGGGGCGGCGGCCGGATCGTCGTCGAGAGCGGCAGCGAGGACGCGGCGAGCCTGGCCGCACGCGTCGCGCGGGCGGACGTGCGGATCCGCGAGCTGATCGCGCCGCACGGAGCCGCCGATCCGGAGGAGCTCCGCGAAATGACCGAGCGCCGCGAGATCGCGCTCCGCTCGCGGACGGCCCTCGAGGCGGAGCGACAGGCGATCGACGAGCGGCCGACGGAGGTGATGCGCGCGGAGGTGGACGAGCTGCGGACGCAGTGGCGGCGGCTCGCGTCCGACCCCTCCGGCTCGACGATCCTGGACGTCGAGGACGTCGCGGTCGCGCGCGGCGCGTTCGATGCGGTCGAGCGCGAACTGACGCGGGCGCGCCAGGATCTGACGCGACGCCGCGACGAGATCCGCGCCGCGAGCGAGGCGCTCGAACGCGCCCGCGCGGAGCACGGCGACGCGAGCCGCGCGCTCACGGTGGCCGAGGCGGCCGAGCGGACCGCGGCGACCGAGCTCGACCGGCACCGAGAGCGGCATGGCTCGACCGAACAGGTCTCCATTCACGCGACGGAGACCGCGGCCGAACGCGACGCGTCGCGCGGCGCGGAACGGACGGCGCGGGACGCACTCGACGCGCTGCGCCGGAGCGCGCGCCAGGAGCGAGAGGCCGCGAAGGCCGAGTTCGATCGGCGGGCCGAGATCGCGCACCGCGAGGCGGCGAGGCTCGCGCAATGGAAGGAGACGCTCGAGGATCTCGCGTCGCGCGGCGTCTACTCGGCGTTCGCGGAGGTCGACCGCATGCTCGAGGCCGAGTCCGAGCGGGTCGTGGAGCTGAAGCGCCGCGCGGCGGGCATCGCCTTGTTGAAGGCGTCGATGGACGAGATCCGCGCGCGAGCGGTGCGCCAGGTCGTCGACCCGATCCGGCGCGAGCTCGACGACCTCCTCGGGTTCGTCACCGGCGGACGGTACACGCTGGCCACGCTCGGCAGCTCGCTTCGCCCCGAGACGCTCGAGGGCGAGCACTCGGTGCTGGTCGAGGAGGACGGCTCCGAAGGACTGAAGGAGCTCGTTGCCACGCTCGTCCGCGTCTGCGTCGCGGCCCACCTCGGCCGGAACGAGCGCCAGGCGCTGATCCTCGACGACCCGTGCGTCCACGTCAGCCGCGAGCGGACCGCGCGCCTCGTCGAACGGCTCAACCTTCTGGTCGGCGAGGGCCGGGTGCAGCTCGTCGTGCTGACGCACCGGGGCGAAGAGTTCGCGGGTCTCCTCGGCCGCGAGATCGACGTACGGAGGATCGAGCGGTCATGACGATGGGCCCCATTCTCGAGCGGCTGCGCAAGGACCTGCTCGACCTGACGCGGCGGAACCGGCTCCTCAACTTCAAGGGAGCGGGGCGTACGTCGCTCGACGTCGTCGACGAGCTGGCGGACGAGGTGTGGCGCGTCCTCGTCACCGAAGGGAGGGCGATGCAGTTCCTCGCTCGCGAGGAGGGCGCCGCGGGCGAGGTGGGCACTGTCGGCGAGGTGGGCACCGCCGGCGAGGAGGTCGCCGAAGGCGACGAGGTCGAGGTGCCGGTGCCGGCGGACGGTGCGCCGCCGAGCCCGCGCGACGCGGATGTCCCCCGCGAGTGGGAGGGGACGCGCTTCGACTACGCGGCGGCGCTCGATCCGGCCCGGCTGGCGCCGCTCGAGCCGCCGGAGAAGGACGTCGCACCGCGCCATCGTGACGAGTTCCTCCAGACCGACGTCGAGGGCGAGGCGCTCCAGGCGCGGCTCGTCCATCTGGCTCGCGAGGCGCGGTCGTCGCTCGAGGAGCGCGGCGCGAACACGCTGTTCTTGACCCTCGGCATGGTCGAGTGGTCCGACGCCCAGACGCCCTCGACGCCGTCGCGCGCGCCGCTCCTCTTCCTACCCGTGCGGCTCTTGCGGCGGAACGTCAACAGCCGTCACAAGGCGACCCTCCTCGACGAGGAGGTCGTGGTGAATCCGTGTCTGCTCGAGCTCGCGCGGCGCCACCATCGCGTCGAGCTCCCCGCCGCCGAGGTCGAGGCGGAGTCGTTCACGCCGAGCGGATACTTCGCGACGGTGCGCACGGCCCTCGAAGAGGTTCCCGGGTGGAGCATCGCGGACGAGATCCACGTCGGTCTGTTCAGCTTCGCCAAGCTGCTGCTCTACCACGACCTCGATGCCGATCGGTGGCCGGCCGAACGCCGGCTCGCGGACCACCCGATCGTGCGCCTGCTCGCCGGGGTCGGCACGAGCGAGGGGCTCGAGGGCAAGGAAGTGCCGGACCCGCGCACGATCGACGAGCGCGTCGCGCCGGCCGACTGCTTTCAGGTCGTCGACGCCGACTCGAGCCAGCAGGCTGCGATCCTCGCCGCGCGCGACGGGGCGAGCCTCGTGATCCAAGGACCACCGGGCACCGGGAAGTCGCAGACCATCACGAACATCATCGCCGAGTGCATGGCCGCCGGCCGCTCCGTCCTCTTCGTGGCCGAGAAGGCGGCGGCGCTCGAGGTCGTGCACCGGCGGCTGAAGAAGGTCGGTCTCGGCGAGTTCGTGCTCGAGCTGCACAGCCGTTCCGCGAGCAAGCGTGCCGTCGTCGAGGAGCTCGGCCGCGCGCTCGACGAGGGGGGCGCGAACGGCCGCGAGGTGCAGGCGGACGGATCCGAGCTCGAGCGATCTCGCGACGCGCTGAACCGTTACGTGAGAGCCTTGCACCACAAGGTGGGAGCGCTGGAGCGATCGCCGTACGAGGCGGCGATCGCGGCCGGCGCGTACCGCTCCGCGCCGGAGGGCGCGTTCGACGTCGGCGACCCGTTCGCGTGGACCAAGGACGAGCTCGATCGGACGATCGAAGCGATCGCGGCGCTCGACCGGCGGCTCGCGCGGATCGGCGACCCGGCCGCGCACCCGTGGCGCGGCTCCCGGTTGACGTCGGCCGGCCTCGAGGTGAGGCAGAGAATCACCGACCGTCGCGGCCCGGTCGTCGATGCCGTGCGCCGCGTCGGTGACGAGGCCGTGGCGCTGACCGAGGGGTTGAAGGTCGAGGTGCCGGGGACGGCGGCGCACCTCGCGCGCCTGCTCGACGACGTCGAACGACTCGCCGAGATGCCGGCCGCGGTCGCGACCGTCGTGGACGACGAGCGTTTCGATCGGACCGACGCGGCGCTCGACCGGTTCATCGAGCTCGGCCTGGAACGTCTCGCCGCGCGGGCGAAGTGGAGAGACACGTTCTCCGATGACGCCGAGGACGTGGATTGGTCCGAGGTCCTGCTGCGCCGGCGGGTGGCGGCCGATTCGTGGTGGCGGTTCCTGAAACCGTCATGGCATTCCGATACGCGGCGCCTGAAGGCGTTCTCCGCGGGAGCTTTGCCGTCTCCGGTCGAGCAGGTCGAGCGGCTCCGGCACCTGGCGGCGTCGCGGAAGCTCCGGCGCGAGATCGAGGCCGAGGGGCCGGCGCTCGCCGATCGGCTCGGCGGCCTCTACGCGGGCGCCGACTCCGACTTCGACGCGCTCCTCGCGTTCGTGGCCGCCGCGCGCGAGATGAGGACCATGATTCGCGGCCGTTCTCTGTCGCGCCACGCGATCCTGCGCATCCTCGAAGCAGGCGATCGCTTCGGGGTCCGCGAGCGCGTCGCGCGCGGGCGGAGCGCGCTCGACGACTTCCGTCGCGCCGTCGTCCACTGGCTCGAGACGGTCGATGCCGTCGCGACCGCGTGGTTCGGTGACGACCTCGATCGCACGTCGATCGCCGAGGTGCAGCGGCGCTTTGCCGAGCTGGAGACCGCGGAGGAGTCGCTCCAGGACTGGGTCGACTACCAAGGTGCGCTCGCCGACCTCGCCGGTCCTCGCCTGAAGCCGTTCTTGCTCTGGGCCCTCGGCCGCGACGGTCGGCCCGCGTGGGGGCGATTGTCCGACGCGTTCCTGCGGCAGTTCTTGTTCATCTTCGCCGACCGCGCCCTCGAGGCCGCCCCGGAGCTCGTGCGGTTTCGCGGCGAGGATCACGAACGGCTCATCGAACGCTTCCGCGCGCTCGACCGCCGCTGGCTCGATCTGTCGCGTCGCCGGCTGCAGAGCCTCCTCGCGCGCCGCCGTCCCGACTTCGGGCACGACGCGAGCCGAGAGTCGAAGCTCGGGATCCTGAAGCACGAGATGCGGAAGAAGCGACGTCACATGCCGCTGCGGCGGCTCTTCGAGCTGTGCGGCGACGTCGTGCAGGCGATGAAGCCGTGCTTCATGATGAGCCCGATCTCGGTCGCGCAGTACCTCGCGCCGGGGCGGCTCACGTTCGACGTCGTGATCTTCGACGAGGCGAGCCAGGTCGAGCCGGCCGACGCGTTCGGCGCGATCGCGCGCGGCAACCAGCTCCTTCTGATCGGCGACGAGAAGCAGCTTCCGCCGACGAACTTCTTCAATCGGATCGAAGGCGAAGGGAACGACGGCGGCGCCGGCGTCGACGAGGGCGAGGCCGCGGCGGCGGACCTCGAGAGCGTGCTCGGGCTCGGCGCGGTGCGGTTCCCGCCGCGGAGCACGTGCTCGTTGAGGTGGCATTACCGCAGTCTGCACGAGAGCCTGATCGACTTCTCGAACGCGCGCTTCTACGACCACCGCCTCCGGATCTTCCCGAGCCCGAGGACGGACCGCGGCGAGCTGGGCCTCTCGTTCCGGCTCGTCGAGGGCGCGGTCTACCGGCGCGGTTTGGGCGTCAATCCCGAAGAGGCGCGCGTCGTTGCCGCGGCGGTGATCGAGCACGCGACGAAGACGCCCGAGTCGAGCCTCGGCGTCGGTGCATTCTCGGTCGCGCAGCAGCGCGTGATCGAAGACGAGGTGGAGCGGCTGCGTCGCGGCGACGCGCGGCCCGAGGTCGAGGAGTTCTTTCGCGGCAACCCCCACGAGCCGTTCTTCGTCAAGAACCTCGAGACGATCCAGGGCGACGAACGCGACGTGATCCTGCTGTCGGTCGGCTACGGCCGCGATCAGGACGGCAAGGTGTCGATGAACTTCGGCCCGCTGAACAGGGACGGCGGCTGGCGCCGGCTGAACGTCCTGGTCACGCGCGCTCGCCGCCGGCTCGTCGTGTTCAGCTCGATCACGGCCGACGACGTGCGCGTCTCCGCGAACAGCCCGCTCGGCATCGCGGCGTTGAAGAGCTATCTCGCCACCGCGGCGGCCGAGCGGCTCGTCGACGTCGATCCCGGCGAGGAGGTCGAGCCGTCCCCGCTCGCCGACGCGGTGCGACGCGCGTTGACCGAGCGCGGGTGGGACGTCCGGTCGAACGTGGGGTGCACCGACTTCCACGTCGACCTCGCGATCCTGGATCCCGGCGACCCGACCCGCTTCCTCTGCGGGATCGAGTGCGACGGTCCGCTCTACCGTGACGCGGCGACGGCGCGAGATCGCGACCGCACGCGACCCGAGGTGCTGCGGGCGCGCGGCTGGGCGATCGAGCGGGTGTGGTCCGCCGACTGGTTCCGCCGGCCGACCGCGGTCGCCGACGCGCTGCACCGGCGACTCGACGAGCTGCGGCTGGCGCCGCGCGACGACGCGGCCGGCACCGAGCCGACCGAATCGCCGGACGCCGTCGACGTTGCCGTCGACCTCGACCTCGACCTCGACGGCGAGGACGATCGTCCCGGTCGCGACGCGAGCGAATCGGGTGGTTCGGCCCCGGGCGATGGCGACGCGCCGCTCCCCGACGTCGTGCCGTACCGCTCCGCGAAGCCGCGCCGGCTCGGCGACGGCGAAGCGCTCCGCGCGCTCTCCCCGCAGAAACTCGCGAGGACGCTGGCCGCGATCGTGAAGGAGGAGGGGCCGATCCATCGCGACGAGGCGTTGCGAGTGCTGATCGGCTACTTCGACACGCGCGCGACGAAGCACCCGCGCGAGGCGTTCGATCGCGCCCTCGTCGCCGCGACGACGGACGGGCTGATCGCACTCCGCGACCCGTTCCTCTGGCCGGTCGGTCTCGAGCGCACCCCCGTCCGCCGTCGCGGCGACGATTGCGCGATCACCGATCCGGACTCGATCCCGCCCGAGGAGATCGAGGAGGCGGTGCTGATCGTGCTGCGCCGGGAGATCGGCGTCCCCCGCGTTGCGCTGGCGGCCCGCGTCGGCGCGTTGATCGGGTTTCGACGCGCGAGCACGAAGTTGACGGACTCCGTCGACCGCGCCGTCGCGTCCCTCCTCGAGCGCCGCGAGGTCGGCGCGGACGCGGCGGGATTCTTGACGTTGACCGGCGGAGATTGAAAACAAGCAACCGCGGCATGCCCCACGCCCGACGCGGCCGGCGTGAGACGCCGCTTCGCGCGCGACGGGGTCAGGGGCTCGGTCGCGGCAGGAGCCCCTCCACGGTGAACGCGTCGCGCGCGAAGACGACCTCGCGCAGGCGCAGCAGGTCGCGGTGCCGGAAGACGACCTGAGCGCGGGTCGTGGTGCAGACCCACGTCGGCGGGGCCGCGGACGAGGGGCGCCTGGCGGCGAACGCACGCGGGGAGAAAAGCCCGATGTTGCGGCCGCGCTCGGGATCGCGTGCGGAAGTCCAGAGGAATGCCTCGACCCCCGCCGCGCGCATCGCTCCGCCGATCTCTTGCGGCATCCGATACGAGCTCTTCGACGACACCTCTTCCGCGATCGCGGCGAACGGAGGGGAGGTCAGGTCGACGCCCGCGTCGGTCGCGTAGCCGACGCGAAACAGCGAGTGCTCCGACTCGGTGTGCGAGATCTCGGCGGTCGTGCCCTCGAGGAAGTAGAGCCGGTAGTACGCAACCTCCGCCATGACCGTCCGCTCGTGCTCCGCGCCGTACCAAACGCCGCGCTCGAAGCGCGAGCTGAACCGCGACCCGTGCGGCAGCGGCGGATAGCGGAACGGCGTGGCGAGGAGATAGTGGAGGCCGACGAACGCTTCGTCGTCGGGGTAGGGCGGTTTCGCCGTTTCGATCAACTTCTCGAGGATCGCCTGCTCCTCGACCGTGTCCACCAGCTTCAAGGTGGAGATGCGGTGCTGCGCCTCGACCATCCGCCAGGCATCGCCGGCGAGGCGTTGGACGTTAGAGTTTCCCCCGCAGCGCGTCCAAGTAGTCGAGGACATGAACCAACCCCGTCGCGTTGCGAACCAGCTCCCTCGGCGTTCCGTTCAGGTGGTGGTTCGGCGCCGAGAACCACCGCCGGCACTGTTCGACGTCGCCGCCGAGGATCGCGTCGAGGCTCCGAAAAAGCCGTAGAAACAGCCGCGCGAACTCACCTTGCTTCGTTTCCGGAAAGAGGTTACGTCCAGCGCTGAGGCGCGAGACGGTAGCCTCGCTGACTCCGATCACCTGGGCCAGCTCGCGCTGAGAGAGCCCGAGCTGATGGCCCGCGCGAAGAAACGCCTTGGTGAGGACGGCGGCTGGATCGAGTTGGGTCTGCGGTGAAACCGGGATCATGACCGCTCCTTTCACATGAAAGAGATATCGGCAATCGACCCCAATTGCAAGCGGTGATCTTCCATGCCGTCCGGGCGAAACCGGAGAACGGGTCGGCCAGGGCGCGCCGCGTGCCCCTTCGTGGCTCGTCCTCGTCCATGCGCGCACTTGTCGTCGCCGGCGGCCGGCTCTAGGATCCCGGCCATCGATCCGCGTTCGGCGCGCCGGATCGTGGATGTAGCCCAAGGGAAGTTATCGGATGCGCACCCGCCACCCAGCCGCGGACGACGATCGCGATGGTCGCGAGGTCGTCGTCGAACGGCTGCGGGCGCTCGCGAATCCCCCGCAGATCGACGCAAACCAGGCGGCGGATTGGGACGCACTCACCGACGTGTTGCTCGATTACGGGCACGAGTTCGACGGCACCGAGCTTCTCTATCTCTTGACGTGCGTGCAGGTGCACCGCTTCGACGAACGTGCTCGCGATCTCTTTCGCAGCGAGTGCTGGCTCCTCGACCCCCGCGCGATCGGCGAGGAATCGCTCGTTCACACGTACACGCAGTTCATCGACGGACGGCGCAGGAAGCCGTTTCGCGTCTGGTCCTTGAAGATCGTCCGCGACGTCGTGCGACGTGCCCGTTCGAACGCCGCGGTCGCGCCGCTCCGGATCGAGGGCGTCTCGACCTCCGAGTCTTTGGTGATGGCGGAGATCGCGCGCCTCAACAACCTGCAGGACATCGAGACGCGGCGGGTGCTCTGGCAAGCCTGGGTCGAGCTGATGACGCCGGGGGAGATCTCGCGCGCGACGGGGATTCCCCTCGAGAGAGTCGAGCTCATCGTGGCGTCGGTGCTCGCTCAGGCGCGCCGGGCGGTGCGTGACGCGTTCGGTCTCGGCGGACCTGGGTCCGGCCGCGACGACGCGTTCGGGGGGGAACGAGGCTTCGACGCGGGAGGCGACTCATGAAACCGGCCGAACACGTTTCGCCGTCCGTGCGCGAGCTCTTGTGGGACCTCCCCGAGCTGCTCGCCGGTTCGGACCCAGTGCTCGAGCAGGAGCCCGTGCGGGAGAGGATCCGTCGCGATCCCGAGGCGCGCGGCGCGCTGCTGGCCGTCGCGGAGTACGCACGGGTGCTGTCGACGGGGATGGAACGGCTGCGAGCCCCGACGCCGCGCGCCGCTCGTCCGGTCCTCCGCTCGGTCGAAACGGCACGACGCTACTACGCGTCCGAGCTCGCGAGCCTCTTGTTCGACCTCGGGCTCGACGAGTTCAACCGGGGGACGCGGTCGATGTCGTTGGTACTCGCGAGCCATCTGTTGACCGAGCCCAAGCGAGACGGATTCGAGCTTCTTCGAACGGTTGATGCGCTGGCAGAAGCGCTAGGAGTCAATCGGGATGAGTTTGTCGAGAGCGAATTGGGTGCCGTGCTCGCGACCCGCGACCGTGACCCGCTCGACTGTTCTCAAGCACTCATGACGGCGTGCAACACCCTTCGGCCCGGCTGGGAAGGCGTATGGTACTACCTGGAACAGATTCCTGCTCTTCGTGGACACGCGGTTTCCGCGGATCGCTGGCGGCAACTCAGCGATGTGACCGTGCACGCGCCGTTTCGAGCTGAGGCACTGCTCCAACAAACTCATGCCCTTCGAGATCGTGGAGAATCCAAGGATGCGACGGACGTCCTCGGCATCGCTTTGATGCTCCGTCCGACAAGTGCGATCACCCAGTTCTACGGCGCACTGTACAATGCCGAGGTCGGTCAGGCTCGCGATGCACTTGCGTCGCTGTATACCACCATGGAACTGATTCATGGGAACCACTCCGAAACCGTCCAGATTGCTCGCGCGTTTGCATCGGAATCGAAGTCGTGGCATGCGGTGAGAAACAGACAACCGAGACTGTGGGACCAACTCGTGTCCGCACTTTCGCCCGAGCTCAGTCACGCTGCGGAGGGTTCGTGACAGTGGCACGGCATCGTCGAGGTATCGTCGCGTGGGCGACGTTGGCGTTCGTGTGCGTTTGCTCCGTACTCGTTGCACTTGGTGGTGGACACGGTTCCGACAACCCCATCTCGCCCACCGGCGGCTTCCGCGATACGTTCCGATCGATCGGCGGGACCACCGGGTTCGAACGGCTTCGCGAGTCGGATTCGTGCTGCGTCCGGCCGGGGCCGTAGAGATCGAGACGGGGCATGCGCGTCGTGGGGATGCTCGCCGGGAGCGCGTTGGTCGCGATCGCGGTCGCATGGTGGTTGGTCGATCCCGACCCCGCCGCGACGACCGGGTCCGGGGAGGTGGCACTCGCCGGGCCGCGCGACGCCCCGACCGCGGCGCTCGAGTCACGGAGCACGCGCGCCCCTGATCTGGATTCCACGACGGCGAGCCGCGTCGACGCATCGGAACCGCTCGTGGTCGAGGTGCGTCGCGGGGGAGCGCCGCTCGCGAACGCGCTCGTGCGCGTGATCCCGTGGGAGCCGCTGTCGGAAGCCCGGAGCTTCCTCGAGCCGCTCGGCCGCATCGAGACGACGCGTCCCTTCGAGAGCCGCACCGACGTCCACGGTCTCGCCACGTTGCCCGAGGCGTCCGTTCCGCGCCTGGTCGGCGCTCACGCGGATGGAGCCGCGCCCGCCGCCGCCGTCATCGATCCGGCCGCGACGAGGTCGCTCGTGCTCGAGCTTGGGGAAGGGCTCGGAATCCACGGTCACGTGCGCGACGCCGAGGGCGCCGCGATCGCCGGCGCGCGCGTCGGGCTCTCGCCGCCGCTCGGCTACGCCGAGCTCGCGCGCCTCGGGACGGAGGTCGACCCTCAAGTCCTCGCCGGCTGGCTGTTCGCTCAGGAGGCGTTCACGGGCGACGACGGCGCGTACGAGATCCGGGGTCTCGCGGCTGGGCCGGTCGAGATCGTCTTCGCGGCCGACGGCTACGTGTCGCAGTGCGGAGCGATTCGGCTGCCGGAATCGCGGCCGTGCGACGTCACGCTGGCCGGCGGCGGCGGCACGATCCGAGGGACCGTGCGGCGGGCATCCGACGGTCGCCCCGTGCGCGGGGCCCACGTCACCGCGCGAACGCAAGCGATGATCTTTCGGCAGGGCTGGACGGACGCGAGCGGGCGATTCGAGCTGCATGGCTGCGGGGTCGACGTGCACGGGACGACCGTCATCGCCGTCGCCCCGGGTCTCGCGAACGAGGCGCTCGTCCTCGAGTCGCTGCGCCAGGGCGAGGTGCGCGAGGTGGTCCTCGAGCTCGGCGAGGCGTGCGGCGCGTCGGGGATCGTGCGATCCACGACCGGCGAGGTGGTTCCGGACGCGCGGATCTGCCTGCGCGACGTGGCGATCGACACCGTCGCGCGCTTCGTATTCGTCGACTCGGAGGGGCGGTTCGAGATCGACTGCCTCCGGCCCGGCCGCCGCTACTCGTTCGAAGCGTTCGCCGGCGGCTACGTCGCGGGGTTCCTGACGGTGGAGTCGCCGTGCGAGCAGGCGCTCTCGCTCGAGCTGATCCCGTGCGCCACCATGCGCGGGCGGATCCTCGTCGACGCGTATCCGCTGGCCGGCGCGGCCGTGCGGCTGATTCGAAATCCGGCGGAGGGGGGGCGCGTCACGATCGACGCGGCGGCCGTCGATCCGGACACCGGAGCGTTCGCGTTCGACGAGGTGGTCCCGGGCGGGTATCGGATCGAGGCGAAGGCGGCCGGGTTCGCGCGGAGCTGCCGCGATCTGCTCGTCGAGCCGGCGGCGGAGATCGCAGGCCTCGACGTGGAGCTCGATCGCGGGGCGACGCTGCGCGGTGCGGTCGCCCTGCGCGGCTCCGGCGCGGCGGTGGAGGGGGCCAGCGTCGCGCTCGTCGACACCAATCGCAACGGCACCCGCGTCGGACTCTCGGAGCCGCGCGGGCGGACCGACGCGAGCGGGCACTTCATCCTCGAGCACGTGCCGACCGGCGTCGAAATCCGGCTGGAGGTCGAGCACGAGCGCACGGGCCGCGAGCACGAGCCGATGACGATCGGTGCCGGAGAGATCGAGGCATGGGTCGACGTCGAGGTCGAGCTGGGCGCGATGGTCCGCGTCTCCGTCGTCGACGTCACCGGGCGGACCGTCCCCGCGTTCAGTGCCGCGATTCGGACGACCAACGACACCACGCTTCGAGGGCAATCATCGGCGGGACGCGTCGAGTTCAGCGCCGTCCCGCCCGGGGCCGCGAAGCTCTTCGTCAATCTCGCCACGTCCGACGGCCGCCAGTACCAGCGCGACATCGACGTCCGGCCGGGACGGCCGCTCGACGTCGAGGAGCGGATCGGTGCGGGTGGACGACTGTTCGGCACGATCGGCGGCGACGGGCTCGGCGGTGCAGCGCGGTCGTGGTACGTCCAAGTCCAGGCGCTCGGAGCGGCCGGCGCGTCGCACGTCGTGCGGCCCTCGCTGAACAACCACTACGAGCTCTCCGGTCTCGACCCGGGTTCGTACTGGCTTCGCATCTTGAACCACGACGACGGCGAGGACCTCGGCACGATGGCGCGGTTCGAGATGCCGGCGAACGGCGAGGTGGAGCTGAACTTCGTGTTCCCGGCCGCGGGCGTGGAGGGCGTCGTCCGCGGGCTCGACGGGGCGCCCGCGACGCGCGGCTCCGTGTACGTGCGCCGCGAGGAGGAGTGGCAGGCGGACGGCACTACGCGGTACTGGCGATCGGCGGCTGTGCGTGGCGACGGGCGGTACGCGCACCGCGGGCTCGAGCCCGGACGGTACGAGCTCTGGGTGTCCGTCGAGGGATTGGGCTGCGCGCAGGCGTTCGTGGACGTCGGCGACGACGTGGTGCGCCGCGACTTCACGCTCGCGCCCGAGGGCCGGCTCGAGATCGTCTCTCGCGACACCGGCGGCGCCGCTCCCCGCGATGTCACGACCAACGTCTATGACGCGACGACCGGTGCGCAGGTCTGGCCGCACCGCCGCAGAGAACGATTGCCCGACGTCCACGTCTTCGAGCGTTTGGGTGAAGGACGCTACGAGGTGCGGTTCTCGAGCGAGGAGTTCTTTCCGGCCGTCGTGGAAGAGATTTGCCGAGCCGGCGAGACGACGCGCGGAGAGCTGACCCTGCGCCGTCGCGGCGATCTCGTCCTGACGCTCGCCGACGCGGCGGGGCGCCCACGCCCTCGCGAGCCCTTCACGCTGGTCCACGAGACCGGAGCGAGCGTGGTCGAGTGGATCGAGTCGGGCGACGTAGCGTCGTCGACCGGCGGCACGATCGCGGATGGCGAGGGACGGGTCGAGCTGCGGGGCCTGGCCGAAGGCAGGTACCGCCTCGACGCCGGGGGCGCCGCGTTCGAGGTCGTGGTGGTCGCGCGCGAGGTCGTCGACGTCGTGGCGAAGGGCTCGTGAGCCGCGGTCAGCCCCCGGCGAACCGCCGCGCGATCGCGACGGCTTGGCTCCCGTAGCCGCCGCCGAACAGGTTGTAGTGGTTGAGGACGTGGTAGAGCGCGTAGAGCTCGATCCGCTCGCGCCAACCCGCAAGGAGCGGCCACGCCTCATCGTACGCCGCGAACACGCGCGCGGAGAATCCGCCGAAGAGCGTCATCATGCCGAGCTCCGCCTCGCGGTGACCGAAGTAGGCGGCCGGGTCGATGAGGGCCGGCGCGCCGGAGGCGGCGACGTGGAGGTTGCCGGACCAGAGGTCACCGTGGACCAACGCCGACGGCTCGTCGTCATCGATCCAGGCGTCGAGCCGTTCGATCAGGCGCTCGACGGCGCGTGCGCTCGAGCCGTCGAACCCGCGGCGGCGCGCGAGCGCGAGCTGATGGCCGAGGCGCCGCTCCGCGAAGAACGCGCGCCAGCTCGGCATCCAACCGTTCGGCTGCGGCGTGGCCCCGCAGCAGCCGTCCATCTCGAAGCCGAACCCGGACGGGCTCGTCGTGCGATGCAGGGCGGCGAGCGCTCGGCCCAGTCGCTCGTCGAAGTCGCGCGACCTCGAACCGCGGGGCAGGTACTCGAGGAGAAGGAACGCTTCGCCCGGGTCGTCGGAGCTCGCGAGCGGCCGTGGCACCACGAGATCCGTCTCCGCCGCGCGCAACGCGCGAAGGCCGGCCGCCTCGGCCGCGAATTGGTGCGGCAGCGGCCGATCGTTCCACTTGACGAACCACGTGCCCGAAGCGGTCTCGACGAGCGCGGCCGAGTTGATGCAGCCGCCCCCGGCCCGGCGGAGCGCGATCGATCCGGGGTCCTCCTCGAGCGCGGCGCGAAGTGCGCTTGCGATGGCGGACTCGCGCCGATTCATGCCCCGGAGGTCGCCCGCAACTCGGCGAGCAAGGCGCGGCAGCACCGATCGATCATCGTGAAGACGTCGTCGAAGCCGGCCCGACCGCCGAAGTACGGATCGGGCACGTCGCCGACGCCCTCGGGATCGTGGGAGCGCAACAGCCGGACCCTGCGTCGCTCCGGCGGCGGGCACAGCAGGAGGAGGTCGTCGAGGTTCTGACGGTCCATTGCGATCACGTGGTCGAACTCGACGAAGTCGTCTACCTCGACCTTGCGCGCCCGCTGCCCGTCGAGGGCGACGCCGTTCTTCTGCGCCACCGCGCGCGCCCGCGCGTCGGGGGGTTCGCCCGCGTGCCACGCGCCTGTTCCCGCCGAGTCGACCTCGATTCGATCTCCGAGCCCCGCGTCGTCGACGAGGTGGCGGAAGATGCCTTCGGCGAGCGGGGACCGGCAGATGTTCCCCAGGCAGACGAACAGGACGCGGGTCGGCATGGATCGTGGTCTCCACCGGACGGCGTACCAGATCGCGCGATCGAGGGCAACGAATCGGGACGGTTCCGAGCGTACGTGGATGGGAACGGGGGCGGGCGCCGGCACGAGGATGGAGGCGCGGAGAGGGCATAATGTCGCTCGCCCACGCAATGCATCGGAGGATCGATTCTCGTGAAGCGCATCACCACGTTCCTGCTCCTGATCTCCTCCTTCGTTCCGTGGCTGCTCGGCGGCCCCGTTGCCGCGAACGATCGGCCGCCCACGTCCCCGGACGGCGCGTTCGAGACGGTGGTCGAGACGTTCGACTCGCCGCGGGTGGTCACGCGGGGCGTCGCCCGCGGCGACGCGATGATGGCCCTGTCGAGCGGGTCCGGTTTCCTCTCGGTCGACCAGGATCCCGAGGGAGACCTTCCGCGCGCGGTCGCGTTCCTGCCCGACGGATCGGCCGCGGTGATCGCCAACCGAGACACCGACACCGTGACGTTCTTCGACGTCAACACGAAGACGATCACCCACACCGTCACCGTCGGCGACTTCCCCGTCGACGTCGCGGTGACGCCGAACGGCCAGTACGCGATCGTGCCTTGCGTGTTCGCCGACGCGGTGTTCGTGGTCGACGTGGCGACCCACGCCGTCGCGGCGGTGGTCCCCGTCACCGGCACGCAGCCGTTCCGGGTGCGCGTCACCGCGAACGGTCAGTTCGCCGTGGCCGGCGTCATCAACGACGCGGTCAACTCGGCGTTCTCGGTCATCAGCCTCGCCACGTTGACCGAGGTCCGATCGATCCCGAGCGCGTCGCAGGGCGTGTTCGGGTTCTTCTTCACGCCGGAGTCGGGGATCTCCGGCAACATCTTCACGCAGTTCGACGTCTCGGCGGACGACAAGACGATCGTGCTGCCCGGTCGGAGCTCGTCGACCGTCTTCCTCTACGACCTGACGAACGGCGCTCAGATCGCGGCGCTCGCGACGGCCGCGGCGCCGACGTCCGTCGACGTCAGCCCCGACGGCACGGTCGCCGTGATCGGGCACGAGGGGACCGCGCAGACCGTCACCGTCGTCGACCTCGTGACGCCGGGAATCGCGGCCGCGCACGCCGTCGGCACCAGCCTGGTGAACCAGGTGATCCGCGTCACCCCGAGCAAGAGCCACGCGCTCGCCGCGATCCAGAACGCGCTGATCTTCGTCGACCTCGCGACCGGCGCGGTGACCAGCACGATCTCGACCGGCACCGTCGGGGACATCCAGTTCACGTTCGACGGTGCGTTCGCGTACGTCTCGAACGCGAACTCGCGCGTCATCGACGTGGCGACGCAGACCCTCGTGAAGACGATCCCGTTCGAGCCCTGCGTGGAGGCCGCCGCGAGCCCGACGCAGCGTCGCGTCGTCGCCCTGAACAACCGCTTCCGCGAGAACGTCCTGCTCTTCGACGTGAACGGCGCGAGCGGGTTCGCCGAGGCGTCGACGCAGAGCGGCGAGCCGGCCGAAGGGGACGCGCCGCGGACGCTCGCGATCGCCGGCGACGGCAACACGATCGTGAGCGCGAACAACCTGTCGGCGAACGCCTCCGTCATCGAGCTCGACGCCCGGACCGTCCGTGCGTATCCCGCCGCGGGGGATCGCCCGCTCGGCGTGGCGGTCAGCGCGGACGGGACGACGGCGGTCGTGTGCAACGGAGACGAGGACACGGTGTCGATCATCGACCTCGCCACCGATCAGACCGTGAAGCAGATCGCGCTGCCGACGCGGCCGGCCGAAGTGCTCATCTCGCCGGACGGGGCCTGGGCGTACGTGACGACCATCGCGGGTACCGACCGTCTCCACTTCATCTCGTTGAACGGGGCCGCGAGCGCGGTCGTCAGCTCGCTGCCGACCGGGCAGATGGGGTCGATCGGCTACACGTACAACGTCGTCAGCGGGATGGCGCTCTCGGCGGACGGAACGATCCTCGTGGTCTGCATCAGCTTCGACGACCAGCTCATGATCGTCGACACCCAGACCCGCGCCGAGATCAACCGGCTCGGCACCGGGGACTTCCCGATCCGCGCCGCGTTCGCGGGGTCGCGCTGCTTCGTCACGAACTCGTTCTCGGACGACGTCAGTGTCTACGACGTCACGCTGCTCGCGCAGATCCTGCTCACGAAGGTGGGGCCGATCGAGTTCCCCCTCGACGTGGTCCCCGACGACGCCGGCGCGTACGCGTACGTCGGCAGCTTCGATTTCAGCCAGCCGAAGGTCGCCGTGATCGACTCGCTCGGCGGGTTGTTCCTCGCCGGCAGCGTCCCGGTCCCGACGCCGCCGCGCGTCATCCGCCACTCGCCGATCACCGATCGTCTGTACGTCGCGTGCAGCGGCGGGGATCTCGTGCGCGTCGCCGCGGCGGGACCGGCGTCGGCCGTCATCGACACCACTCCGCTGACCGGCTCGCCGTCCGACATGGTCTTCAGCGAGCTGTTCCGCGCGGCCGCGTGCGCGCAGCCCGGCGTTCGCGACGGCCTCGACCTCGTCTCGTACGCCGACGAGTGTCCGGGGTCGATCACGTCGTTCGGCAGCGGCTGCGCGGGCTCCGGCGGATTCGTGCCGAGTCTCGCGCTCGCTGGCTGCGCGCGCGACGCCGGGCTCCTGCGCCTCACGGTCGACGACGCGCTCGGCGGGACGCTCGGCTTCCTCTTCTTCGGGCTGGGAATGGCGAGCCTTCCCCTCGACGGAACCTGCACGCTGAACGTCGCGCCGTTGATCGGTCCGATCGTGGGCCTGCCGCTCTTCGGAGCCGGACCGGGCAACGGCGGGCTCGAGTTCACGGGTCAGCTCCCGCCCGGCGTCACCGGATTCACGATCGACCTGCAGCTCTTCGTGATCGACGCCGGCGTGGCGCACGGATACTCGAACACGAACGGCGTGCAGCTCTTCGTCCCGTAAAGATCCGGTGCGCCAGGAGGTTCCTGTTTGGCCCCGCCTCAGCCGCCGCGGGAGTGCATCTCCAGGCGCGGATCGGACCGCAGCGTGTCGGTGTCGTGGAGCGCCGAGCGTCGTTCGACCTCGAGCCGCTCCTCGGCGCCGCGGTCGCGGCGGGTGGTCCAGCCGCCGCGGATGCGCTCGGCGAGCTCCGCCTCGGTCGCTCCCTCGCGGAGCGGCGTCTTCAGGTCGATCCCGACGCGTGCGTAGAGGCAGAGGTACCACGTGCCGTCCGCCGTCAAGCGGCTGCGGTCGCAGGCTCCGCAGAACGGCGCCGTCGTCGACGAGATGATTCCGAACGTGGTCCCGTCGGCGAGGCGGAATCGGTCGGCGGGGGCGGAGCGTTCCTCGTCGGTGGCCGGCTCGATCGCGTGGACCGGACCGTACTGGTCGCGGACGCGCTCGAGGATCTCGCGGCGCGGCACGACCTTCTCGTTCGACCAGCGCGTCGCCCCGCCGACGTCCATGTACTCGATGAAGCGGACCTCGGCGCCGACCGAGCCCCCGTACGCGAGCAGATCGAACAGCTCGTGGTCGTTGTCCCCGCGGATGACGACGGTGTCGATGCGGGTGCCGGTAAACCCGACCCGCCGCGCCGCATCGATCCCCCGCAAGACGCGGCCCAGCTCATCGCGCCGCGTCATGCGGCGGAAGCGATCGGCGTCCAACGTGTCCAGGCTGACCGTCAGCCGGCCGAGCCCGGACGCCTTGAGGTCGGCGGCGAGCTCTTCGAGGCGCACGCCGTTGGTCGTCATCGCGAGATCGGTGATCGCGGGGCGCGAGGCCAGTTGGCGTACGAGCACCGGCAGGTCGCGACGCAGGAGCGGTTCTCCGCCGGTCAAACGGACCTTGCGCACGCCGAGGCCGCAGAACACGTCCACGAGCCGCGCGATCTCACCGAAGTCGAGGATGTCCCGGCGCGGCAACCAGACGTAGTCCTCCTCCGGCATGCAATACTGGCAGCGCAGGTTGCACCGGTCGGTGACCGAGAGCCGCAGGTTGCGGAGAGGGCGGGTTCGAGCGTCGACGAGGGACATGGCGGCATCGTACTCGATCGGCACCGTAACCCCGCCGGCCGCACCCGCTTCCTCGCCCGGCGACCGGGCCCGTGACGCGGACCTGCAACCACCTCAAGGCCGGCCGCGCGGTTCGCCGAGAAACAGGATCCGTCATGCGATCGTCCTCGAAAGACCGCGGTTGGACCGTCCTCATCGGTCTGCTCTGGCTGGGCGGCACCCTTGCCGGTTTCGCCTTCCTGTGGGCGTATACGTTTCGCCCGTGCGACGCCGCGGCCGCGCCGGCGTCGTGGCCACCCGGCGTCCCGCCCCGGCTCGCGACGGACCGGCCGACGATGGTCCTGTTCGCTCACCCTCGATGCCCGTGCACGCGGGCCACGATCGAGCAGCTCGATCGCCTGCTGGCCCGGGAACCCGGCCCCGTTCGAGTGCACGTGGTCTTCTATCGCGATCCGACCGCGCTGGACGGGTGGGAACGGACCGACCTCTGGGACCACGTCGAGCGGCTCCCGGGAGTCGAGACCCACGTGGACGCCGGGGGGACGCTCGCGTCGAGGTTCGGCGTGCGCACGTCCGGTCAGGTCCTGCTCTACGACTCGGCCGGCGTTCGTCGATTCGCGGGTGGGATCACCGCGTCCCGCGGCCACGTCGGCGACAGCCGTGCGTCGGACGCGTTGTCGTCGCGGATCGCGGGGGACGTCGTCGAGCCGGTGGAGTTCCCGATCTACGGGTGCGAGCTGTTCAGCTCGGATGAACCATGAACTCGGACTCGGCGCGCCCTGACGAGTTGTTCCGGGAGCGGGAACGACGGCTGCACGCCGCCACGGATCGGATGTTCGCGCTGTTGATGGGCGCGCAGTGGCTGTTCGGCATCGTTTGCGCCGTGCTCGTGTCACCGCTGACTTGGGCCGGCCCCAAGTCCTCGATGCATGTGCACGTGTACGTGGCGGTTCTGCTCGGCGGCGCGCTGGCTTCGCTGCCGATCTGGTTGGCCCTCCGGCGGCCGGGCGCGTTCGCGACCCGCCAAGTCATCACGATCACGCAGATGCTGTTCTCGGCCCTCCTCATCCACCTCACCGGCGGTCGGATCGAGACCCACTTCCACGTGTTCGGGTCGCTGGCGTTCCTGGCCTTCTACCGTGACATCCGGGTCCTCATCACGGCGACCGCGGTGATCGCGGTCGACCACGCGCTGCGGGGCGCCTTCTGGCCGCAGTCCGTGTTCGGCATCGTCGCGCCGGCACCGTGGCGATGGATCGAGCACGCGGCGTGGGTCCTCTTCGAGGACGTCTTCCTCACCTACTCCTGCATCCGCGGCACGGCGGAGATGCGCGAGGTCACCGCGCGTCAGGCCGCGTTGGAGCAAACGAACGAGCGGGTCGAGTCGGAAGTCCGCTCGCGAACGGCGGAGCTCGCGGACGCACGGGACGCCGCGCTCGAGGCGGCGCAGCTCAAGTCGGAGTTCGTGGCGAACATGAGCCACGAGATCCGAACTCCGATGAACGGCGTGCTCGGGTTCGTCCGTTTGCTTCGAGAGACCGGCCTCACGCACGAGCAGGCGCAGTTCGTGCAGACGATCAAGGAGAGCGGCGAGACCCTGCTCACGATCCTGAACGACATCCTCGACTTCTCGAAGATCGATGCGGGGCGCCTCGACCTCGAGTCGGTCGAGTTCGATCCCGCGCGCGTGCTCGACGGCGTGGGGAGGCTGCTCGCCGCTCAAGCAGCCGCGAAGAGGCTCGAGCTCGTTTGCGCGGCGCCGGACCTCGAAGGGCTCCGCCTCACCGGCGACGCGACGCGCCTGCGGCAGATCCTCCTCAACCTGGCCGGCAACGCGGTCAAGTTCACGGAGCGTGGAGAGGTCGACGTGCGCGCTCGCGTCCTGAGCGAGCGACCGAACGGAGTCGTGGACGTCGAGTTCAGCGTGCGGGACACGGGCATCGGAATCCCGGAGGATCGACGGTCGCACCTGTTCGATCCGTTCCGCCAGGCGGATGGATCGATCACCCGGCGCCACGGGGGAACGGGGCTCGGACTCACGATCAGCCGACGGCTCGCCGAGCTGATGGGCGGATCCGTCGAGTTCGAAAGCACGGTCGGTTCGGGAACCACGTTCGCGTTGCGTGTTCCCTTCGGCGGACGTCGGGTGGACGCCGTCCGTACGGATCGCTTCCAGGGCCGCCGCTACCTCGTCGTGGACGACAATGCCGCGAGCCGCCACGCCACGAACGACATCCTCACGCGAAGGGGAGCGGTCGTCGTCTGCGTGGAAGACGGCGCGGACGCGCTCGGCGTGCTCGACGATTCGGGGAAACGAGCCGTGCGTTTCGACGCGGCGTTGATCGACTCGGAGATGCCGGGGGTCGACGGCGATCGGCTGGCCGAGCGGATCCGCGGCATGCCGGAGCATCGAGGCATGCGGCTCCTGCGCCTCACGACGGTGCAGGGGGCAACGGTCGAACCCGAATGCGCGACGTTCGACGCCACGCTGCTCAAGCCGATCCGGACGGCCGACCTGGTGGAGGAGCTGGAGGCGTGGCTCGCGCCGTCGAAGCAAGAGGGCGCGGCCCGAGTCTCCCCGGCAGAGGCGCCGGAATCGATCGCGGATCGACCGCTTCGGATCCTGCTCGCGGAGGACAACCTCGTCAACCAACGGTTGGCCGTGGTCCTCCTGAAGCGACGCGGTCACTCCGTCGACGTGGCGACGGATGGTCTCCAGGCGGTTCGCGCCTACGCCGAGAACTCCTACGACGTGATCCTGATGGACGTGCAGATGCCCTTGATGGATGGGCTCGAGGCGACGCGTGAGATCCGTCGCTCGGAGCCGCCGGGGACGCGCATCCCCGTCGTGGCGATGACGGCGCACGCCATGGCGGATCATCGAGAGCAGTGTCGGTCGGCCGGAATGGACGACTACGTCAGCAAGCCGATCGACGAGCGAGAGCTGGATCGAGCGCTGGCTGGAGTGCCTCGGGTGGCGCGGTCCGTCACCTCGTGAATGGTCCGATTCGGCGCGCTCCGGCCGCCCTCTGTCCTCCCTGCCGTCTCTTCCCGACCGGGGAATCCCTGCGTACGCTGGTCCGCACTCGGCCGCGCCGTCGTGCGGCGGGATCACCTCGGAGACAACGATGAAAACGAAGATCTGGATCCTCAGCTTCGCCGTCCTCGCGCTCGGTTTCGCGGCCGGCCGCCTCGCCTCGCAGGAGGGGATGGATCCGCAGGAGCTGATGCGCAAGATGATGGAAGCCGGTCAACCCGGTCCGGAGCACGATTTCCTCGAGACGATGGAGGGCGACTGGGAGCAGACGGTCACGCTGTGGCAGCAGCCCGGAGCCACGCCCATGAAGTCGAAAGGAACGGCGACGAGCGAGATGGTGCTCGACGGACGGTTCCTGCACTCGACCGGCGAGTGCTCCATGATGGGCGTGAACGCCGAGCGCATCGAGTACCTCGGCTTCGACCGGCGTCACGACGAGTTCTTCTCGTACGCGATGGACACGCTGGGCACCTACGCGGTGACGGCGCGCGGCACGCGCGACGAGTCGGGCAAGATCGTGATGAACGGCGAGGACAAGGACTTCATCGGCATGCAGAAGTACCGGATCGAGATCGACGTGAAGAGCGAGGACGAGTTCGTCTACTCGATCATCTTCACCGAGCTCGGTCCGATGAAGTACGCCGACGGCTTCAAGATGGTCGAGGTCGTCTCGAAGCGGAAGTCGTAATCGGGTCTCCGGGCACGGAGAGCGGCGTCATCGCGACCGGTCGAACCGGACGCGGACGCCGCGCGTCGTTTCGCCCGGCGAGAGCGCGATCGCCCCGGTGCGGACCGGCAAGTATGCGGGATGGAGCGCGACCACCCGCAACGGCAGATCGGCGGGGAGACCATCGATTCGGAAGCACCCGTCGGCGTCGCTGGTGGCGTTGCGGAAGTAGAGGAACCCGGCGCCGCGGGTCTTTCGGACCTCGGCGTCGTACCCGCGCACGAGGCGGTCCGAGTGCTCGCCGATGCCGCCCACGAAGACGCGGGCGTCCGCGACCGGCGCGCCGGCGGCGTCGGTCAGGATCCCCTCGATCGTCGCCGCGGGCGGGACGCGAAGGACGACGTCGCGGACGATCTCGGCCGGCCCGAGCTCGAACGGGCCGGCGAACGCGGTGCCGAAGTTCGGCGCCTGGTAGCGGACCACGTAGGTCCCCGGCGCGAGGTCCGACCGGTGGAACTCGGCAGTCGGCGGAGGCTCGTCTCCGAAGCTCGCGATCTGTCGCGAGTGGGGAAAGAGCGAGCTCGGGAGGAAGTCGTTCCAGAGCTGCTCGCGCGTCATCGCGGCAGGCACCTCGAGCGTCTCGAGCTCGGGCCATGCGACGACGAACGGTGCGCCGGTGGTCGCGTGGTAGGCGCGGCCGTGGATCTCGGCGCGATGGGTTCCGCCCGCGCTCGCGTCGTCGAACGGCTTCAGCGTCACCCGAAGGTCGGTCGAGCCGGCCGCGACGCCGGAGAGCGTGACTCCGGCCGCGTCCTGCGCTCGCACGCGCAGCGTGTAGTCCCCGGCGGCGAGGTCATGGAAACGGAAGGAGCCGTCCGGTTCGACGTGGGCGTGGAGGAACGCGTCGGTCGGATCGACGATCGCGCCGTCGTCGGGCGACGCGGTCACCGCGAGGTCGACGGGCGGCCCGTCGTCGAGCCGGAGCACGACGCCGGCGATCTCGCGCCGGCGCTCGAGCGTGATCGTCGACTCCTGCGTGCCGGCGTGCACCGCGACCCGCTCGTGCCGCGTGGCGCGGCCGCGCCCAATCGCGCGGAGGTCGACGCGTTTCTCGCCGAGCCAGGTCCCGCGGACGCGGGTGCGACCGTTCGCGTCCGTCGCTCCGCTTGCCTCGAAGAGCGCGAACGATCGCCCGTGGAGCGGCACGCGATGCACGGCGACCGTGACGTCGGGTATCGGCCGGCCGAGCTCGTCGACGACGAGCAGCTCGAGGTGATAGTCGCCGAGGACCTCGGTGACGTGCGTGTCGACCTGGAGCGCGAGCTCGCCGGCGGGAACGCCGGGAAGGACGAAGATCGACGGGACCGTGTGCACGTGTCCATCCTGGTAGCGGAGGCGCAGCTCGAACGTCTCGCCGTCCGCGGACGCGGGCGCCGCGCAATCGAACCGTCCGTCGGCCGCCGTCGTCGTCGTGCCCGTGGAGCGCGGCACCTTCCCGACGTGGACGGCCGAACGCGCCTCCACGACCAGTCCCTGGAACGGCCGGCCGAGGTCATCCCGAACGACGCCGCGGATCGACCCCTCGAGCGCGTTCGTCGTCGCGTCCCGATCGTCCTCCTCGGCCGTCCTCGAGGAGTCGGACGCCGCGTCGGTCGCGGCGCGAAGGGGCACCGGCCGGGGCGGCGGGTCGCCGGCCGCGCGGCTGGAGTCGCCGAGGGCCGTCGTGAGCCGCGCTTCCGACGGCTCGGCGGCGCCGCGGCTCGCCGCGTCCCGGGACTGGAGCACGAGCACGGCGCCGAGGGCGGAGACGAGGATCAGGGCCGACGCGGCCGACGGAAGCGCGATCTTCGTCGCGGTCGCGAGACCGAGCAGGTTCGTCTTCAGCGCGGGCGGAACGCGCAACGCGTCGGTCGCGCCGAGTTCGTCCTCGACGTCGGCGAGCACGACCGCGTGCCCCGCGCGGGCGAGCCCGGCACGCAGTCGTTCGAGACCGCGACGCACGCGGTCGTACGCGGTCGGCTTCGAGCACTCGAGGAGGTCGCTCATCTCGTCGTAGCTGAGCCCCGACGCGAAGCGCAGCCCGATCGCGGCGCGGAGGTCGTCGGGCAGCCGGTCGATGAGGTCGAACAGCGCGGCGCGGCGCTCGCGCTCCTCCATCGGTCCGTCGGCGAGGGTCGGTTGCAGCTCGTTCACGGCGCTTCTCCTCTCTCGTTGGGAGCGATTCCGCGCGGTGCGGAGGTGGGTGAGGGCGACGCGCGAGGCGAGGTAGCGCAGGACCCGGCCGGGGTCGTCGGCGCGCGCGAAGCGGGCGCGGTCCTCGAGGACGCGCACGAACACCTGCTGCGTCACGTCGAGCGCGTCCTGTTCGTGACCGACGATCCGTCGCGCGGTCCGGTAGACCGCGGCGTGGTGGTTCCGTACAAGGTCCTCGAACGTTCGCCGACCGCTCATGGGCGTCGCCCTGCCATTGGACACGTCGATCGCAGAGAAGCAGTCGATCGGGTGACGTTCGGCATCTTCTCAAAGATTCTGGGGCGGCGCGTCGAAAAGAAAAGTCCGAGAACCCTGTCCCCGGGCGCGCCGTCCACCGATTCCGCAACAGAGACGGAGAACCGACCATGAGCAAGAACGTCCATCGATTGCTGATCCTCGCGGTGCTGTTCGCGCTGCCGCTCGCCGCGGGCTGCGCCGTCGAGGGCGAGACCGTCGCCGTCGGAGTCTCGCAGGGCTCGCGCGACGCGTTCGCCGCGGCGTCGATCGCGGCCAAGGTGCCGCAGGACCGTTACCTCCGCATCATCGGGACGAAGAAGTCGAAGACCGGGCAGGCGGCGATCGTCGCGCCGATCGACCTGTGGGGGCCGTTTCGTTGCGAGGTGAAGGGTGGCCTCTTCGACGTCGATCACACGACCCAGGCGAACGGCGCGATCTTCGGCATGGAGATCGACGGCCGCGGTCCGTTCCCGCCGACCGAGTTCTACGGCGTGAGCTCGCAGATCACCGGCGGCGGACTGAACGTGTACGCGTACACGCACAACAGCACGTCATCGATCGGAAGCCACTTCTTCGCCGGCGCGACCGAGATCGAGCTCGCCATCGACTACGACGGGAGCACGTTCACGTTCCTCGCCCGCGAGCCCGGCGACCTGGCCTACCAGACGATCGCCACGTTCGGTCTGATGAACCAGATGACGCCGCTGAACCCCGCGATCGGCTGCTTCAACCTGGCGAAGAACGGCGTGATCGGGTTCGACGACTTCCGCATCGTGTCGAACGGAAGCGCTCCGATGGCGCTCGCGCCGAACGTCGACGCGGCGCGCCTGATCGGCGAGGCGACGACCGGCGCGGTCGAGGCGATGCATCGGCTGGATGGGGCCGACCCCGACTACGCGGGAGCGTCGACGGACCTTGCGGACGCGCAATCGAAGCTCGCCACCGCGTTGGCCGCCGTGTTGGCGCTGCCGGCGAGCAAGCCCCGAAAGAAGGCCAAGAACGACCTGAACGATGCCGCCGAGCGTCTGGAGGCCGCGATCTCGCTCGTGAGCGCCGAGAAGAAGGCAGGCAAGGCGATCTCGCACCTGAAGGTGGCCGTGGACCTCGAGTTCAGCGCGTCGATGCGCATCTACCCGATCGAGTGAACCAGCCACCGCGGCCGCTTGTCCGGCCCGCCGGTCTCCGCCCGATCGAGCCGGCGAACGCGAACGCGACAGCGGCCGCGATCCCGCCGCAGCGGCCGCGCGAGGACGACGAATCTCGGCACGAGAACGTCGGACGAATGATGACGCGGCCGGGGAGGCTCGACTCCATCCATGCGGACTCGGCGACCTCGTTCGCCACCGACTCACGAATCGCCGTCACCCGACCCTTGCATCGCCCAAGAACCCGGTCTAGTATGCCCCGCTCACGAACGAACAACGTATCGCGGGGTGGAGCAGCTGGCAGCTCGTCGGGCTCATAACCCGGAGGTCGCAGGTTCGAATCCTGCCCCCGCTACCAATCACTCGGGGCGGATCAGCCATTAGGCTTGTCCGCCCTGTTTGCTTTTCGGCCTTCCAGCACCGCCGTGTGCTGAAAATGTGCTGAGCGAACGGGGCCGCCGGCCGGAAAGGCTGTCCGTGGTCTCCCTGTTCAAGAAGGGCGAGGTCTGGTGGATCTCGTTCCAGCACGGCGGCAAGTAGCGCCGCCGCTCGCTCGGCGCGAAGAACAAGAAGGTCGCCGAGGACCAGCGCACCGAGCTCGACCTCAAGCTCCGCCACGGCGAGTTCCGCGAGGCCGTCGCCCTGCCTGTCGAGTCCACGCTCCAGCGATTCGTGGCCTACCAGGACGCCCGCAAGACCAAGAAGAGCGCCGCCACCGACCGCGTGTACCTCAGCGCTTCTTCGCGGCCGTTCCCGCGAGCGACGTGTGCGACGTCAGCCAGGCGACGCTCGTGGACTACCTCACGAAGCGCGCGAACGAGGACCACCTCGCGCCGAAGACGCTGAACCGCATCCGCCAAGTCCTCGGGACTTTCTTCGAGTGGCTCCTGGACCAGGACCTGCTCGAGAAGAACCCCGTGCGCCGCGTGAAGTGCTTCCGCGGGACGCGCCCAAGATCACGTACCTCACGCTTCCGCAGGCTGACGATCTACTCGCCGCGGTCCGGGATGACCTCATCACCTCATCCATCCGCTGGTCGCGACCGCGGTCTACGTGGGACTCTGCCGGGCGGAGCTCTGCTGGCTCGCTGGGCCGACGTCGACCTGCCGACGTCATCGCGACTCAGCCCGACACCACACAACGACGCCTTTTTCGCGACGCCGCCAGACGCATCCACACGACCTTCGCCGTCCCCACACGCGCTCGCTTCGCCACCGAACGACACCTTGCCCGGCACCTTTGGCCTCTCTCGTAGGGGGACCCGCACCCGCCCACTCGCCCTCGACCGCGAGGACGCCGAGCCCGACGCACAGCCCGCCGGGCACACCCACCAGCGCAGGTACGCGTCGGCCGCGCCGGCACGTCCGGGGCTTCAGGGACTCGCGTGGCCGGTGATCGGCAACCATCACTACCGGACTACGCTCGATCGCCGAAGAGGTATCACAGCGCCCTTGATCAAGATCCCCAACGGTGCGAAGAATCCAATTCGCTCCGTTTCCTTCGAGTCGGCGGCGAAAGAGGACGCGTACGACTTCTTTGTGCGACGTGGGAGGTTCTACGAAGGTCGAAAGTCGGGGTTCAAGTACTACTGCCAGGATGCGGGCGACGGGGACGCGGTTCTCTACCTGGTCGAGTCCTACCAGCACGGACATCTGGTCCAGGCGCTCTTCAGGCAGAAGCTTATCCATGCGAATCAGGATTCCTATCGCGAGATCACCGACAGGCAGGAAATCTCGCGCCTGAAGTACATCGTCGAACGTCTGAAGCGCCATGGAGGAATCCCGGGGGTCGGCGATCGCGAACGTAGTGAGTGAGGGCTACGCGACTCGCATCGTGAACCGCTCCAGCCGCGATCGCGCCGAATAGAGGTAGCGAGCCCCCGCCATCAAACACAACCCCGGGGGGCGAGCAGGCCATTGCGCTTGATCGCCCTGCTTGCGTTCTGCGGCTCAACCCGAGCACTGTGCTCAGGGTGTGCTTGCGGAAACACGGTGACCTCCACGAAAGGCCACGAAAGGAGGTCCATGCCCGCGACCATCTTACCGCCGCGGCTCGATCTGGTGGGCGCGCTACCGCGTCAACGGACACCAGGTCCGCTTCACCTTCGACACCGAGAACCGGAAGGTCGCACTCGACCGCCGGTGGAACCGGCAAGTCAAACCTGACCCAGTCGGCAATCGAAACCTGACCCACCTGCAACGGTCTCCGGCGGCGGTGCCGGGCGGGGCGGCAAACGAAAACTGACCGACCCCGGGCGCCCGATCCGGATGCTGAGGCTTTCCAGAGCCTTGAGCACCGGAGGAAGAACGCTCGAAGTGGCAGGGCAGGGGGTTCCGATTCGCGAGATCTTGCGGCAGCTTCAGGTTTCCCCGAACACCGTGCGTCGCTACCTGCGCGGCGCACCGCCGGGCGTGTACCGGCGGACGAAACGCGGCCGCGGCCGGCGACGACGCCGATCCTGGGGCGCGCGCGCGAGCTCCTCAAGGAGCAGCGCGAAACGTGCGACGCCAAGGAAGCAGCGGCTGACGGCGACACGGATCCATCGGATCCTTCGGGACGAGGGCTTCGCGGCATCGGAGCGGACGGTCCGCTCGGCGACGACTGCGGTGCGCCGGGAACCCAAGGTCACGCGGAGGCAGCGGATGCGGGGGCGCCCGAGGAACGCGCGCGCGCCGCTCGGGCGTTGCTCGAGAGCCTGGACGAGGGGGCGCCCGACGCGGACGCGAACGAGGCGCAACTCTTGGAGCTGGGTCGGCGCGTGCAGTCGATCACGAACGGTGACGCCGTCCTTCTCGACGGCGATGAGGTCCGTTCGCGAGTGCTTGCCCGACTTCGCGCCATGCGACGCGAGTGAACGGTCCGCGCTACCTCCTGGACGCGGCGCTTGCACGTCGAACCGGAGCAGGCGTTGTTCCAAGCCGCGCCATCGGAGAACGTGTTCGGCGGCCGTGACAAGGCACTCGGGAGAAGTGCGACCGCAACGATCGCGAGGAGACCGCCCAAACGCCCCCGCGCGCCCCGACCCAGAAGCCGCCGCGGCCGGGGACCTGGCCGCGGCAGGAGACGCCCCCACCCCTCAATCCACGATGATCACGGCCCCCGCGGACGGCGAGGCGCCGATGGTCTGGCCGGGCGTGCCGGCGATGATCTCGAGGTCGCCGTCCCCGGTGAGGTCGATGACGGTCAGGTCGCTGGTGAATCGGTCGGCGTTCATCGCGCTCGGGTTGCGGATCGGCTGCCATGTGGCGAAGTAGGGTCCGTCCGCGATGAACAACGTGCCGGGGCCGACGCCTGGACCGGGAGGGCCGGACCACCAGTCGCCGATCGCGAGGTCGATGAACCCGTCGCCGTTGAAGTCGCCGGAGCGGATCGGATAGCCGAACGCCGACGTGGCCTGGCTCGGCGGGCGCGGGAGGGCGGTGACTTCGAACGACGGCGACTCCATGTGGAAGAGGGCGCCTTTCTCGGCGGTGACGATGTCGCCGCGGCCGTCGTTGTCGAGGTCGCGGACATGGACGGGATCGCCGAATCGAGCCAGCGCTTGTGGCTCCGTGGGCTCGATCGTCCTCCAATGGACGAGTCCGGTCGTCGTCCCGCGGAAGACGTGGATCGAACCGGCGTTCACGATTCCCTGCACGTTCGCGCGCCCGGACCCTTCGACGAGGTCGGCGGTGCCGTCCTGGTCGAGGTCTCCCGCGTCGATGGAAGTGCCGAAGAACTCGTCCTCGCCCGGGGTCGGACTCGTCACCGTCCGCATGTTGCTGAACGTCGGGCCGTCGAACACGGCGACGGCTCCGGCCCGCGTCATCCCGTTCACCGTCGCGTTCGAGTTCGCCACGGCGAGGTCGAGGACACCGTCGCCGTCGAGGTCGGCGGCAACGACTCGACTGCCGAAGACCCCGGCCTCCTCCCCTTGATTCGGGCTCGCCAGCGTGACGGCGGGGACGGGCGAGAAGATGGGATGCCCCGCGTAGACGTAGACGTGGGCCCGATCGGTCGGGGTCGTAATCTCCGGCGTTCCCTCGCCCACCACGAGCTCGTCGAAGCCGTCTTGATTCAAGTCGACGATCATGGCGCCGCGACCGAAGTGTCCGAAGCTCTTCGGAGTCGGCGACTGGATCACGAGCGAGGTCGAGTGGGTCGGACCGAACAGCAGGTAGACCCGGCCGGCGGCGAAGAGTCCGTTGACGGTCTCGACGGCGCAAGCGGCGATGTCGACGAAGCCGTCGCCGTTCACGTCCCCCGCCGCCACGTAGCTTCCGAAGTTCGTGCCCGTGATCGGCGCTGGATGCGGGATCGCTGTCTGAGTGGGAAGGACCGGAGCCGACCACGTGAACGACATCGGGTTGCTCAGCTCGCCCAGGTAAAGCGCCTGCGCCACCGTGACGACTCCGAACATCGACGGGGGCACGGTCGGCAGCGAGTACGACATCACCGGCGCATCGAAGGGAGGGACGGTGGGCAACAGGAACGCCATCGGGTTCCCACCGACGTAGCCGGGGCCGAACGGCGTGTCGATCGGCGGCGCGAGCGGCGTCATGCTCCACAGAAGGAGGGGCCGCTTGTTCTGCGACGTGAACGGTCCCACGAACATCTGGACGTTGCCCCCGGGGAAGGGGGTCCCTTCCAGGCGTAGGTCGGCTCCGTTGAGCACGTGCGATGGGGTCGCGGCGGCGAGTGCCGCCAGGAGGACGAGGCGGGATGAGAACATACGGGGATCTCCGGGGACGGTTTGGAACGCGGCCGGCGCCGCGACAGGATAGACGGAATCGCGCCGGCCCCTGGTCACGCTCTCGTTCCCGCAGGTGCCGATTCCGGCGGCCGGCGACGGACTCCGCGCGCCGCGCCGCGTTTCCGCGGCCGACGGAACCCATTTCGGCTGAACGATTTCGCGAATCTCGACTCGCCGGCGACGGCGACTCGACGTCATCCCCGGATGGATCAGGCTTAAATGGAGCCATGCGCCGGCGCGCGCGTCCGTCGCGTCGCCCCTCGCACCTCGAAGGAGCACCCATGTCCCAGCGCGTCTCGATCCTCCTCTTCGCCTCCTCGTTCGCGTGGCTCGCCGCGGCCGCGGCGGCGGAGCCCGGCCCGAAGCTCGTATCGATGCCCGTCTTCGGCCCGCCTCCGGACGCGGGATCGTCGCAGGCGTCGGTCTCCGCGACGGGCCGCTTCGTGGCGTTCGCGTCGGCCGCGTCGAACTTCGGCCCACTGGTCAACGGGCAGGTCCAGATCCTCGTCGGAGACCGCAAGCTCGACAAGTTCGAGGTCGTGTCGGTGAGCAGCGGCGGCACGCCGGCGAACGGCTGGTGCGGAGAGCCGCAGATCTCCTCCGACGCGCGCTACGTTCTCTTCGTGTCGCTCGCGAGCAACCTGGTCCCGTTCGACACGAACGGCCTGGCCGACGTCTTTCGCCACGACCGTCTGACGCACCAGACGGTGCGCGCGTCGATCGGGATCCTCGGCCAGTCTGCGAACGCGGAGGCGTGCGACGCCCGCATGTCGTCGAACGGACGCTTCGTCGTGTTCACGTCCGCCGCGACCAACCTCATGATCCAGGCGGTCAACGGAACGCGCCAGGTCTATCTGCGGGACCTGCTCCTCTCGACCACTCGGCTGGCCTCGGTCTGCAACGGTGTCATCGCCGACAAGAACTGCCGGTCTCCGGCCGTGACGAACGACGGCCGGTACGTCGTGTTCGAGTCGCGTTCCCCGGCGCTCGCCGGCGAGTCCTCCAGCAGCTTTGGCGAATCTTCCAGCAGCTTCGGTGGGGCCGCCGGCGTCTTCGAGGAGATGCGCCAGGTCTTCCTCGCCGACCTCCTCCTCGGGACCACGACGATGGCCTCGGTCGCGGCGAACGGGGCGCCCGCGAACGGCGACTCGTTCACGCCGGCGATCAATCCGAGCGGTCGCTTCATCGCGTTCACCAGCCGGGCGACGAACCTGGTGAAGGGCGACAAGAACGCCGCCATCGACCTGTTCGTCCTCGACCGCAAGAAGTCGAAGATGCGCCGGCTCGTCGCAGAGACGATGCCGGCCGCCGCCGGCGACTGTTTCCGGCCGTCGCTGTCGAAGAACGGTCGCGCCGTCGCGTGCGAGGTCGAGGAGCTGTTCGCCGGCCCTCTCCGTCAGGTCTATCGCTTCGATCTCGCCTCCGGCATGGGCGTCCGCGTCAGCAACTCCGGCGCCGGAAACGCGGCGAACGGCTCGTGCGAGCGGCCGTCGATCGCCGCGAACGGCCGGTTCATCGCCTTCCACACCGCGGCTCCGAACCTCACCAAGGGGGCGGTCGACGTCGGGGTGTTCCTCGTGAAGGACTGATCGGCGCCCACCGATGGTTCCGCGACCACCCGTCCGTCCGGCGCGAGACGGGAATCGGGTCGACGTCAGCACCGCCGTGGGCTATAGCAGCGCGTCTCGGGAATCCGGGACGACGTCGATTCATCAACGCGAAAGGAGCTCACGTCGCAATGACCGAGTGTCAGGGTATTCAGGTGGGGCAGATGGTCCCCGATTTCAAGCTCGCGACCTTCGACCCGAAGACGGGGGGGTTCGGCGAGTTCTCGCTGTCCGCGAACGGGAACGCGGGGAGGTGGAGCATCCTGTTCTTCTACCCGGCCGACTTCACCTTCGTGTGAGCGACGGAGTTCGCTGCTCTGGCAGAGCAGTACGATCGCTTCGTGAAGCTCGGCGCCGAGGTCGTCACGATCAGCTGCGACACGCAGTTCGTCCACCTCGCATGGCAGCGCGACGAGAAAGAGCTCGCCGCCGTGAAGTTCCCGATGGGCGCCGACCCGACCGGGCGCGTGGCGCGTCAGTTCGGCGTCTACATCGATGACGCGGGGATCCCGTTGCGAGGGACGTTCATCGTCGCCCCCGACGGGAAGCTGATGAACACCGAGGTGAACTTCCTGAACATGGGCCGCAACATCGACGAGCTCCTGCGGAAGTTCAAGGCGAACCTCTACCTCTCGAAGAAGACGAAGGAAGGGTGCCCGTCGAAGTGGAAGGACGAGGGCGACGCGACCCTCGAGCCCGGACCGCACATGGTCGGACGCGTCCACGAGGCGCTCCGCCGCTGATCGCGTGAATGCACAAGCGCGGGGCCGGTCGCGCGACGCCGCGGCCGGCCCTGTGCTCGTTTTCGTGCGCCAGCGTGGGAGCGGGAATCAGCGCCCGTCGATCAAGTTGCCGAGTCCGAACGCGGCGTCGAGGATCGAGCCTTCGCCCTTGCGGCTCCCGCCCGTCTGCGGCGCGGCGCGGTAGATCCGGTCGGCGAGTCGGCTGAGCGGCAGCGACTGGAGCCAGACCTTGCCCGGCCCGGTCAGCGTGGCGAAGAAGATCCCCTCGCCGCCGAACAAGGCCGTCTTGATCTTGCCGACGAACTGGATGTCGTACTCCACGGTCGGCACCAGCGCGACGATGCATCCCGTGTCGACGCGCAGTTTCTGGCCTCGCTCGAGCTCGATCGCGTGGACGGTGCCGCCCGCGTGGACGAACGTCAGGCCGTCGCCTTCGAGCTTCTGCATGATGAAGCCCTCGCCGCCGAACAGGCCGACGCCGATCCGCTTCTGGAACTCGATGCCGACCGACACGCCGCGCGCCGCGCACAGGAAAGAGTCCTTCTGGCAGATGAGCCGGCCGCCCAGCCCGGCGAGATCCATCGGAAGGATCTTGCCCGCGTACGGAGCGGCGAACGCGACGCGCTCCTTGCCGCTGCTCGTGTTCGTGAAGACGGTCATGAACAGGCTCTCGCCCGTCAGCAGGCGCTTGCCCGCCCCGAGCAGCGAGTCCAGCACTCCCGGGCGTTCCTTCCGGCTCGCGTCGCCGAAGATCGTCTCCATCTCGATCCCCTGCGTCATGTACATCATCACGCCCGCCTCGGCGATCGCGGCTTCGCCGGGGTCGAGCTCGACCTCGACGAACTGCATCTCGGTGCCGTGGATCTCGAAGTCGATGTCGTGCGCGCGGCGACCCGGCACCGCCGGACGGGTCGGCGGCGAGGGCGGAGCTCCGAGCACCGACGCGAACCGCGGCACGTCCTTCAGCGGCGTCCAGTCCGTCATGCCCGCCGTGTAGACCAGGGTCTCGGGCGTGACGCTCTCGTTCCGGATGTTGCTGAGGATCTCGTCCGTTCCGACGGGACCGATCTGATGCCCGCCGATCGCCATGTACCACTGGTCGCCTGACGTCATGGTTCGTCTCCGCTGCTCATTCCGGCGCTGACTGCGCGTCGATTCGTTCGGTGGTCTCGCGCTCGATCCGCTCGACGCCGGCCGGGTCGAGTCCGAGCGCGTGCGCGAGCTGCGCGAGGAAGATCCTCTCGCCGCCCGTCACCTCTTCGTCGGCGCGCACGATCGTGAACGCGAAGACGTACAGCTCCTCCTTCGCGCGGGGGTCGGTCACGTCCGCCACGATCTCGGTCAGCGGCCGCGGCTTCGCGACCTCGAAGCGGAGGATCGCCGACTCCTCCGGGTCTCCGGCGAGCTCGACGATCCGCGCCTGCTCGGACGGCGAGAGCTCGCCGTCCGCCCGCGCGGCCGAGACCATCAGCCGGAGCAGGCGGAGGGAATCCGGCGACAGCTCCGTCGTGCTCGCGGTCTGGTCGGGGAGAGGTGGTGGACCGGCGAACCCTCGTGTCGTCGTGCTCGCCGGCGCCGGGGTCCACGACGCGTCGTCGGACCGTTGGCTCCTCAGCGC
This sequence comes from uncultured Phycisphaeraceae bacterium, assembly GCA_964649825.1. Classification (GTDB taxonomy): domain Bacteria; phylum Planctomycetota; class B15-G4; order B15-G4; family JADJEK01; genus CAZYQW01. The sequence goes on from CAZYQW010000108.1 coordinate 112,141, forward strand.
CTCGATCACCCCCCACGCGACGCCGGCCGCGGTGAGAAGTCCGCCTCCGCCCAGCAGCGGCGATCGTCCTCCGGAGAGGAACCGCAGCGCGTTGCGTTGCCGCTTGCGCGTACGCCGGCCGAAGCCGAGCGTTCCGCCGAGGACCGAGCCGAGAAGGTGTCCGACGTCCATTCGCCGCCCTCGCGCATCCTTCGAAGAGTCGCGTCGCGCAGGGACGCGCACGAGAGCGAGGGTATTCGAAGCTCGTCCGGAGGAGAACGGGTCTTCCGCGATTCATCGCGTTCGACGGCCGACGCACCGCCGCTGCCCCGTTCCCGTTTCCCGTTCCCGTTCGCTGGAGAGAGCGCGAATCGAGAATCGTTGCGTTCCTTCGCGCGCGTTGATCCGATGGCGCTCGCCGGCGCACGTCTTGATCACGCTGCAACGGAGGTCGCACCGGGAGGGTGCAATGTCGGGCCAGAACCTGTTCGCGAACGTCCCGGCCGACCGGCCGGATGAGATCGTCAGCGTGCTCGTCGAGGGCCCCGCGGTCCGCGTCGTGCGCATCGTCTCGCGAGGCCACGCGTCGCCTTCCGGGTTCTGGTACGACCAGGACGAGCACGAGTGGGTGCTCGTCGTGTCGGGAAGCGCCACGTTGCGGTTCGAGGACGACCGTTCGGTCGAGCTGGGTCCAGGCGACTGGATGAACATCCCCGCGCGCGTCCGGCACCGCGTGGACCGCACCGCGACGGACGAGGACACGGTGTGGGTCGCGGTCTTCTACGCGACGGCCCGAGCGGGGTCCGCGGCGTCCTCCACGAGGTCGGACGAGCCGGCGACTTGACGCGAGTCGGAGCCACGAGCAAGGTAGCGCGACCCGCTCACGCATCTCTCACGCCTCAGGAGACCGCATGACGTCGATCGATATCCGCTTCGTCGAGACGGCGGATGCCCCGCCGCCGGCCGGCCACTACCGGCAGGGGATCGTCCACGGCGGCCTCGTCTACGTGTCGGGACAGCTTCCGATCGATCCCCAGACCCGGCGACCGATCGAAGGTTCGATCGAGGCGCAGACGGAGCGGGTGCTCCAGAACGTCGCCGCGATCGTGCGCGCGGCCGGGTCGGACGTGTCGCGCATCCTGAAGATGACGATCTACGTCGCGGACGTCGGCGCGTGGAGCGGAGTCAACGCGACGTTCGCGCGGTTCTTCGGCGAGCACCGGCCCGCGCGGGCGGTCGTGCCGACGAAGGAGCTCCACCACGGGCTGCTCGTCGAGGCCGACGCGATCGCCGCGCTTCCCCCCGCCTCCGTCTGACGTCGAACGCGATGTCGATCCGTAGCTTCCTGAAGCGAGTTCGACGCGGGCGAGACGCAGGCGTCGGTCCCGTCCGCGAACCGGATCGAGGACACTTCGCGCGCGGGCGCGGCCTCGACGGGTTCGAGAAGTCCGTCGGCGCCGACACCGTGCTCGCCGCGGTCGAGGCGGGACGGACGCGGAGCTCGCCGTGCCGCGTGCTGGAGATCGGGTGCGGGGAAGGGCGCGTGCTCCTCGAGCTGAGGAAGTGGTTTCCGGACGTCGATCTCGTCGGCGTCAACAAGGAGCCGTGGGCGGCGATGCGAGGGGCGGAGAGCCTGCCCGACGTCGCGCGGTACTACGGGTCGTTCGACGAGTCCGAGCTCGCGCGGATCGTGCTTCCGGAGATCCGGTTCTGCGACGCGAAGAAGCTGCCGTTCGACGACGCGAGCTTCGACGTCGTCATCAGCCAGGTCGCCTTTCCGCACGTCCGGCGCAAGGACCTGGCGATCGCGGAGGCGTGGCGCGTGCTGCGCCCCTCCGGCGTCGCGCTGATCGAAGTCGACGCGCGCGCTCCGCAGGCGCCGGACTTCATGCGGCGCACCACGCCCCGCTTCGGCGTCCGCGGTCGTGAAGCGCTCGGCCTCGACGACGTCGTGCTCGCGGCTCGCGAGCGCGGCTTCGACGTCGAACTTCTCGAGCGCGGCGACGACGTCCGCCGCGTGTCGATCCGAATGACGAGGAACGTCGCCGAGCTGCTCCGGTTCGGGCTGCGGTTCGACCGGGCCTCGTCGTTCGGGATCCATCGCATCCGACGCGCCGAGCTGCATACCCCGGGACGTTCGTCGTTCTGGGGGTTTCGGAGCGTCTTCTACCCGAGCGACGACGACCCGCTCGAGCTCGGGTCGCGCACGCGCCGGAACACCGAGCGACGCCCCCAGTAGACGGTTCCCTTCTCGTCGCCCTTCGGCCCCAGGTGCTTCAGGTTGAACGACGAGACCTGGTCGTACTCGAGGGCGAGGTTCAACGGCTCGTCGAGGTTCTTCGTAGCCACGACGTTGACGCGCACGTGGTCCTGCTGGCGATCCTCCTCGACCCGGATGTCATAACCCGCCTCGCGAACCTCCGCGAGGACGCGGCTCAAGGGGATCGCTTCCTCGTCGTCGTAGACGATCCAGCGCGGACACTCGTGGTCGAGGTAGTCCGGCATCTCGTCGATGCGCGTGTCGATGTTGACGAGCGCCGCGCCGCCGCGCTTCAGAACGCGCCAGATCTCCTGGAGCACGAGGTCCTTTCGTGCCATGTACTGGATCGCGGTCTGGCTCAAGACGAGGTCCACGCTCGCGTCAGGGAGAGCGAGTTCCCGCGCGTCATGGAAGTGGACCTCCGGCAGGCGGACGCGCGCGAGCTCGTCCTTCGTGAAGATCCCGTAGCGGAGCGCGGTGTCTCGAAACGACGAACGCCCCGTCATCCTCGGCCACGGCGCCTTGTTGATGCCGATCAGATCGATGTCCGGGAAGCGGCGTCGCAGGTCGAGGAGGAGGCGCCCTTCGCCGCATCCGATCTCGAGCACGCGCACCGGCCCGCCGGATCGGCGGGTCTCGATCCAATCGACGACGCGGCCCGGCCCGAGCTTGTCCTCGAGCTCCGCGAGGCCGCGGCCCCGCGATCCGGTCGCGATCTCTCGTTCCTGCTTCGGCTCGTCGGAGCGGTCGCGCCGTTTGCTTCGTTTGCCCATTCGTTGACCTGCTCTTTTCCCCTTCGGCGCTCCTGACATGTTGGTGGGTGGTCGCACGCGGAGAAGCGCGTGATCCGAGCGCCTGGCCAACGTCGAAGGCAAATCCGGAAGGGGAAGAAGTTGCGCACCGTTCTCGCCATGATGGACGTCAACTACAACCCCATCACGAGCGAGTTCGATGCGCCCCACCAGCCTACTGCGTCGTGTCGTTCCGTTTCCCCGTCTTTCCGTCGTCGGTTTCCGATTCGAGGACGCGGATCCGATCATCGGGGTGTCGAGGTCCGCGGGCGTGCTCGATGCCCTGGTTGCGGTACGCGACGCTCTCTCTGCGACCGGCGTTCCGCACGGCGTTGGCGGCACGTCGACTGCGGTCGGCATCGGTGCTTCTGGTGCTTCCTGGAGGCTCCGCTGCGGTGCGTGGACTGCGTCAAGTGCGGGGTACTGACCGAGGCGGTCAGTCTGGGCCGCGCCTCGATCGGGCTTCACGTTGCCGTTCGAAGACCTCGTCGGCTGGCTGGCGCAGAAGACCGACAAGACGACGGTCACCCTGCGGCTCGGGATCGCGTGGAGAACGGTCGGCTCGATCCGGGTAATCGATCGCCACAAGGCTCCGGTCGACCTCACGAAACCCGCCGGCGGCGCGGACACTTGGCGATGGCGCGCTCCGCGACGCCTTCAAGTGGGTGGGGCCGGCGTTCGGCGTCGGACAGGGACGCGTAAGGTAGGGCAGACGCGCCGCGTTATTCTGGTCGAGTTACCGGGAGAACCGGCTGGACTCACCGCACCTGAGGTCGCACCGTGCGCATCCTGATGGTCGAGGATTCGGAGCGGCTCGCGCAGTCGGTGCGCGCGGGCCTGCGCAAGCTGGGGCACGCCGTCGACCTGGCGTTCGACGGCGCGGCGGGTCTCTCGTACGCCTGCGCGAACCCGTACGACGCGATCGTCCTCGACCTGATGCTGCCCAAGCGCGACGGGTTGTCGATGCTGCGCGACCTGCGCGCGCGCGGCCGCGACGTGTACGTGCTGATCCTCACCGCCCGCGACGGCGTGGACGACCGCGTGCGCGGCCTGCGGGAGGGGGCCGACGACTACCTGGTGAAGCCGTTCGCGTTCGACGAGCTCGCTGCGCGCCTGGACGCGCTGGCGCGGCGGCCCCGCGCCGCCGCGGCCAACGCCATCGTCGTCGGCGACCTGGTCATCGATACGCGCGCGCGGCGGGTGACACGCGCCGGCCGCGACGTGCGCCTGACCGCGCGCGAGTACGCCCTGCTCGCCCTGCTCGCATCCCGCCGCGGTCAGATCGTGTCGGGCGAGGAGATCGAGGACCACTTGTACGACGAGCGCACCTTCCCGCTGAGCAACGCGGTCCAGTCGGCGATCTCCATGTTGCGCTCGCGCCTGGCGGTGGATGGCGCGCCACCCCTGATCCACACCCGCCGCGGCCTCGGCTACGTGCTGGACGAGACCCAGCCGTGACCTCCATGCGCCACGACCTCACCCTGCGGCTGCTCTGCGGGGTCGGCGCCGCCGCCGCGCTGGCCGGCATCCTGGTCTACGCCCAGGCGCGCCGCACGCTGGTGGCCAACTTCGACGCCGCCCAGGCGGCGAAGGCGTGCGCCATCGTGTTCCTCCTCGAGCTAGAGGACGGCTGGCTCGAGTTCGACCTCGAGCCAGGAATGATGCCCGAGTTCGAGGGCGGCAGCGAACCCGAGTACTACCAGCTGTGGCTGAGCGACGGACAGGCGCTCGACCGATCCGTCACCCTGGCTGAGGGTGTGGACCTGCCGCGCCGCCTCGGGGACCTCGTGGGGCCGCAGGGGTTCGACCTGGACCTGCCCGACGGCCGCCCCGGCCGTGCCATCGGCGTGACGGCGCGCATCGGCGCGGATCGCGAAGAGGACGACGAGCGGGAGGCGCAAGCCGCCGACCCTGGTGCGGAAGGCCCCCCGTCGGCGACGGAGTACGTGGAGATCGGGCTAACGGTGGCGCGCTCTCGGGCGACGCTGGACAAGGCTCTGGCCACGGTGCGTGACGCGGTGCTCCTGGCGGGGGGCGCCCTCGGCCTGGCGATCTGGCTGCTTGTGCCGCGCCTGGTGCGGCGCGGCCTGCGCCCGTTGGATGCGATGGGCGAGCGCGTGGCGAGCATCGACGCCGACTCGCTCGCGTATCGCCTGGACGCCGCCGGCCTGCCCGCCGAGCTGCGCGGCCCGGCCGAGAAGGTGAACGAGCTTCTGGCGCGACTGCAGGCGGCGTTCGAGCGCGAGCGGCGCATGACCGGCAACGTCGCCCATGAGCTGCGCACGCCCATCGCCGAGCTGCGCGCCGCGATGGATGTCGCCGCGCGTTGGCCCGAGGACGCCGGACTGGGCCGCGCGGCGATCGACACCGGGGTGGCGGTGGCGCTGCGCATGAGCGACCTGGTGGCCGGACTCCTGCGCCTGGCCCGCATCGAGGGCGGCAGCGCCCGGCCGGTCCCGGAAGACGTGGACCTCCATGAGCTGGTGGAAGAACTGTGGCGCTCCCTCGCGCCGAGGAGTTTCGCCCGCGGCGTCGAGTTCGAGCACCGCACTCTGCCCGGGGCCGTCCTGCGCGCCGATCGGACGTTGCTGTCCATGGCCGTCATGAACCTGCTGGACAACGCGGCGCGTTTCGCGCCGCGCGAGTCCACGATCACGTGCGAGGCGGAGCGCCACGAGGACGGCGAACTCACCTGGACGCTGCGCAACCGCAACGAGGCCCTCGCCGAGGACGACCTGCGCCACCTGACCGAGCCATTCTGGCAGCGGGGCGCCGCGCGCGGCGGTTCGTCCCACGCTGGCCTCGGGTTGGCGCTGGTCGAATCGGTGGCCAAGGTGCTGGGCCTACGCCTGCACTTCTCCTGCGGCCAGGACTTCGAGGTGTGCCTAAGCACCGGCGGCCCTCGCACCGTGGGCGCAGCCGCGGGCCAATGAGCCGCGGCGGCATCGGGCGCAGCACATAGCAACGAAGCGCGCTCACAGGTTGCGCCATCCGTTAGCCTCCGCGCGTGGGCCACCCGCGCGCAATCCGGCGACGTTCGACAAAAACGCCGCGCGCTCACCTGGCGATAAGCGTTGAGCGAGCTTCGCTCGCTGTAATGCATCCGCCTGTCCTAAAAAAGGAGCTTGTCATGAAGGACATCACACGCTTCGGTGGCATTGGGCTCGCGGCGGTGGCGTTGGCCGCATTCATCGTCTGGGTCCCCGGCGCCCGCGGCGAAGTTCCCTCGGGTCCGCCGACGTTCACCAATCCCCTGGACTTCTCGAACGACTTCTTCCCGTTCGAGGCGGGTGCGATGAAGGTCTACCGCGGTAAGTCGGACGGGGAGCGCATCGTGGTGGTCGACGTCTATGATGCCGAGACGCGCACGTTCAGCTGGAACGGCGGTACGGTGGAGGCACGCCAGCTGCGTGAAGTCGAATTCGAGGAGGGCACGCTGGTCGAGGTGTCGTTCAATTACTTCGCGCACGCCGACGACGGCACGGTCTATTACTTCGGCGAGGTGGTGGACGACTATGAGGACGGCGCTATCGTGTCCCACGAGGGCAGCTGGCTGGTGGGCGGCCCGCTGGGCTCGGACCCGCCGGAGACGGCGACCGCAACGGATCCCACCGTGTTCATGCCGGCCAATCCCGACGTCGGCGACGAGTTCAAGCCCGAGGACCTTCTGCCGTTCGTGGACGAGACCGTGACCGTGCTGGCACTGGATGGGAAGTTGAAAGTCGAGGCCGGCAAGTTCGAGGGGGTGATGAAGGTCAGGGAGACCAGCCAGCTTTCGACCGGCAGCGAGAAGAAGTGGTACGCGAGTGGCGTTGGCTTCGTGAAGGCGAAGAGCGCCGACGAAGAGCTGGAGCTCATCGCCTACAGCCTGCCGCCGGTGGACGTCTGAGGCGGCCGTTCCTGGCGGCCCGCTCAGCTTTCGGTAAGGTTGGAACACGGTGCATCGGCTTCAATGCAGGGCGACCTGCCGCTTTCTCCGGTCTGTCCCGGAGGAAGCCTGCCCGGAGGGATCCATGGACGCGAATCGAGGACTTGGAAGCGGTCGGCTGCCGGCAACGACGCGGGTGATGCTGCTCGGCTGGATCGTCGCCGCGGCGCCCTGCGGCGACGGCGCGGTGCCGACGGCCCCGCCCACCTTCACCGAGCCGCTGAAAATCGACAACTCGTTCAGCCCGTTCACGCCGGGAGCGGTGCACGTCCTGCGCGGCAAGTCGGACGGGGAGAAGTTCCTCGTCACCATGCTGCAGCTGCCGGACACGCGCACGTTTGCATGGGGCGGCGGCCAAGTGGAGGCGCGCGTTCTGCGCGAGGTGGAGTTCGAGGCGGGCGAGCTGGTGGAAATCTCGGACAACTATTTCGCGCAAGCCGACGACGGCACTGTCTACCACTTCGGCGAGGTGGTGACGGACTATGAGGAAGGCGCGGCCGTAGGGCACGACGGCAGCTGGCTGGTGGGCGGGCCCACTGCGCCGGACGATCCCACCGGGGCGGCGAACGTGTCAGACCCCCGGGTCTTCATGCCGGCCAATCCCGAGGTGGGCGACCAGTTCTCCCCCGAGCCGGGGGAGACCGTGACCGTCCAGGTGTTCGTCAAGAAGGTCAAGACGGGGGCCGGCAAGTTCCAAGACGTGATGCAGGTGCAGGAGGTGAGCGGACCTCCCGACGACGAGACCGAGAAGAAGTGGTACGTGCGCGGCATTGGCGTAATCCGCACCCAGGGCGGGGGCGAGAAGCTGGAACTGGTCGCGTCGACGTTGGAGCCGATCACGCCGCCGTGATGCCTCGCGCGCGGTGCACACAGTGCTTCTTTCTGTTGCAATGGAACCTTACACAGGAGGCGACTCATGAAGATCGTTCCGTGGCTGTTGGGCATCGCGATCCTCTCGGCCGCCGGGCTCACTGCCCTGGCCCAGTCCCAGGAGAAGCGCCCGCCTCGCGCCGTTCGGTTGGCGACCGCCATCCAGGGCAAGAACTTCTCGGTGAGCGACGCGGTCAAGGCCGCGGAAGCCCACACGGGAGGCAAGGCGGTCGGGTCCGAACTGGAGCTCGAGGAAGGCAAGGCCATCGTCGAGGTCCTGATCTTGAAGGCGGTGGATCCGCCTCAGCTTCTCGAGGTCGAGGTCGACGGCGCCACCAACAAGATCCTCGATGTTGAGAACGAGGACGACGACGATGACGACGACGATGACGACGATGACGACGACGATGACGGCTAGCCGCTCCTGATCGCGACGGGTCGCGCGCCGTGGCTCCGGGAACGTCGCGTCAAAGTAGAAGTGGCGCTTCTGACATTTTGGTGGCTCCATCCATGGGTCGAGTACCGCATGCCCACCAACATGGCAGGAGAGCCTCTTTTCCGGAGGTTTCTCGTGGAAGCCCCGCAGATGGTCATAACGACCTTCTCGCCGCTCTCGTTCCAGTTGCGTCTCGCCCGGCGGCCCGACACGCCGACCCATTCTGGAGGCTTCGATGAGATCAAGGACGTTCGGCATTGCGACTCTCGCCCTCGGCGTCGCGCTCGTCCCGGCGTCGCCGAGCGAAGCGGCACCCGTGCCGGTGCGTTTCGCGACGTTCAACTCCAACCTTTCGAACGACGTGGAGAGCGGCCTGACCACGCTGCTCGAGACGGGCACTTATCAGAAGGCCCACGTCATCGCGGAGATCATCCAGCGCGTTCGGCCGGACGTCGTCCTCCTGAACGAGTTCGACTACGACCCGCGCGGCGAGGCGCTCTCGACGTTCGAGCGGCTCTACCTGGCCGTGCCGCACAACGGCGCCGCGCCGATCCACTTCGCCCACCGCTTCCACGCGCCGTCCAACACTGGAATCCCGTCCGGCTTCGACCTCGACAACAGCGGGTCGATCGGCGGCGGCAACGACGCGTTCGGCTTCGGCAACTACCCCGGCCACTTCGGCATGGCGGCGCTGTCCCGGTTCCCGATCCAGGCCGGGCGAGTGCGCACCTTCCAGCTCTTCCTGTGGAAGGACATGCCGGGCGCGCTTCTGCCCGACAACGCGTCGACGCCGGCACCGGCGGACTACTACTCGCCGGCCGAGCTCGCCGTGTTTCGGCTCTCGTCGAAGAGCCACTGGGACGTTCCGCTCCAGATCCGCGATGACGTCGTCCACTTCCTCGCGAGCCACCCGACGCCCCCCGTGTTCGATGGGCCCGAGGACCGCAACGGACGGCGCAACCACGACGAGATCCGCCTGTTCGCGGACTACGTCGACCCCGGGAAGAGCGCGTACGTCTACGACGACGCGGGTGTCGTCGGGGGGCTTCCCGCCGGCGCGAAGTTCATCGTCGCCGGCGACCTGAACGCCGATCCGTTCGACGGCGACGGCGTGCCGGGGGCGGCCAACCAGATCTCCGATTCACCCCTCGTCAACGTCACGATCACTCCAACGAGCGACGGCGGACGCCAGCAGTCGCTTCTCCAGGGCGGGGTGAACGCGTCGCACCAGGGCGATCCCGCCGCCGACACCGCCGACTTCGCCGACTTCTCGGCCGGGAACCTCCGCGCCGACTACGTGCTGCCGAGCCGCACCCTCGAAACGGCCGGCGCCGGAGTGTTCTGGCCGCTCGCGTCCGATCCGCTGTTCGGCCTGGTCGGCACGTTCCCGTTCCCCGGCTCCGACCATCGGATGGTCTGGGTCGACGTGCTCGTCGGCGAGTAGGCTCGGCGGCGCGCTTCAGACGCCGAGGCGGCGGCGCAGGCGGTCGATCGTCTTCTCGTCGAGTGCGGCACGGCACGCGGCGGCGTCGGGGGCGCCCAGGTCGTGCTCGAGGAACTCGAAGAACGCGCGCAGTTCCTCGACGATCTCGGTCGCGTCTTCCGGGTCGAGCACGTCGTGCTCGGGAAGGATCTCGAACAGGATCTCCTCGACGTCGTCCGGCGTGAGCCGCCGTGCGTCGACCCCGAGCCGTTCGAACGCGGCGTGGAGGAACGCTCCCGCGTGGACGATCGAGCGCCGGCATCGGGCGTACTGGCGACCCGAGTCGGAGTCCTCGAACGCGCTGAACAGAGCCTCCGCGACGTCGGCCGCGGCGTCCTCGCTGTCGAACGGGTCGAGCGCGAGCGCGTCGCACGTCGATCGACCGACGGGTTTGGACGCGACCCGCTCGGCGAGCCACGCGATCGCGCCGGGATGAGCGGACCAGGCGGGGACGAGCGCGTCCGCGATGAGGTCGACGTCCTCGACCGGCGCCTCGTGAAGGCCCGAGCGACCGTGGAGGGGGCGCTCACCGAGCAGGTAGGGAATCAACCCCGCCGAGAACGCCCGCGCCGGCGCCAGCGCGTCGTCGGCGCCGCGAACGTCGCCGGCCAAGAAACGTTCGAGCACGTGCGCCCACACCAGAAGGTCGTCCTCGTCCTCGATGTCGAGCGCCGGGCGAGCCGAGTCGACGTCGCCGTCCGCGAGGAGGTTCGCGATCCGGTACAGGCGCGCGGTGAGGTGCATCGGGTCGATCCGATCGATCACCTCGCCGAACAGCCGCGCGGCGGCCGCGAACTCGCCGCGCTCGCGGAAGCGGTGTCCCAGCGCGAGCAGCGCGCGCTCGCTGGATCCGCGCACCGCGACCCGCCGCAGATCAGCGGCGGGCCCGGCGAGCGGCATGGAGAGCTCGGCGCGCGCGTGCTCGGCCGCGAGCGCCAGGAGATCGTCGCCTTCCCCGGGGTCATGAGCGTGCAGCGCGGCCACGATCAACGCGTCGATGCAGTTCGGGTCGATGGAGAGGGCCTGCTGGGCGAGCTCGGCGGCATCGTCGGCCTGGTTCTGATCGAGCGCGTCGTAGGCGATCAGGCGCGCGGCGGCGGCCGGCGACGCCTCTTCGAGCAGCTCGACCCATCGACCCGCCGCCGCGTCGACGGCGTGCGCGAGCGCGTCACGATCGTGAACGCCCAGCTCCTCCACGAGAGTGGCCGCGATGAACGCCCGCCGCTCCTCGTGCAGCGGTGTCGCCGCTTCGAAAAGGTCGCCCGGCAGCATCGCGTGCCGCGTCGGGAGCTGGAGCACCCGGCCCGGCGGTCGCTTCTCGTCGTCGTCTCGCACCACGGCGTCCCCATGGTCGACTCCGTCCATCCAACGCGCCGTCGCGGGAGTCTCGCGACCACGTGTCGACCCAGCTTAGGTCCTGCCCAACAAGAACTTCCCGTTTTGTGCGGTGCTCGCCGCCTCGGGCTGGGCGGCTCCTCCTCGGCGGATCTCGAAGACGCGGTCGTCGCCGCGCGCGGCCAGGAACGGAGATACTTCGCCCACGACAGGAACTTGTTGTTGCGCGGGCCCTTACGCCCGGGGATTCCAGCGACCGCGGAATCGTTCGAACAGACGCTTGAGTTCGAGATCGCCCGCCGCATGCTGTGGAGGAGTGTCTCACCGCGGCAGCCGCACGACCGTCGACTCAGCGGGACGAGCAGGGCACTTCCGGATTGCCGGATTGCCGGATTGCCGCGAGGCGCGCGGACGCAACGCCGAAAACGGACGTCGAGACGAGGCCGTGGAGATGTCGGAGGAACCGGTTCACCCCGAGTCGGGGGCGCCGAGGCTGATGGACGCGGCGATCGTCGAGGCGCGGTCGCGTGGGCACGAGTTCGTCGGGACCGGGCACCTCGCGCTCGCGCTGCTGGTGATCGCGGACGGGGCGGGACGGGCCGCGCTCGCCCGCGCGGGGGTCGATGCGTCGGCGCTGCGGCGCGCGATGGATGAAGCGCTGCGCACTCGGAGCGAGTTCACGCCGCGAACGGCCGGCGGCGGCGGCGCCCGTTCGCGCCTCCCCCTTACGCCGAACGCGAAGGCGGCGTTCGAGCTCGCGCTCAGCGCGGCGCGATCGGAAGGCTCCGAGCGGCTCGACGCGCGGCACGTGCTGATCGGGCTCGCGCGGATCAGCCGGGGCGTCGCGGCCGCGGCGCTCGCATCGCTCGGGATCGATGCGACGCGGCTCGCCGCGGATCACGCGTAGTACTTGCCGAACCGGTTGGCGACGAACTCGTCGTAGCTGACCTGCTCCTGGCGCACGAATCCGCGGTTCGGGATCTTCCCCTCGAACAGGAGGTCGAGGACCGCGCAGACGCCGGCCGCGGTCGTGACCTGGATCCCGCTCCAGCTCTTCCCGTCGATCTCCTGGTGGTAGATCGTGCGCGCGTACGTGCGCTCGACCAGGCGGTCATCGTCCTGACCGGTGGCGCTGACGAAGATCACGATCTGATCGGTCTCGGTGGTCGGCAGGCTGCGCTCGAAGATCTGCCTCAACTGATCGGGGTGCTCCTCCATGCGCAGGTCGTGGAGCAGGAGCTTCAGCAGCTCGTTGTGACCGGGGTAGCGGATCGATTTGTAGTTGACGTTCTTCACCCGCCCTCCGAGCGACTCGGCCAGCGTGCCGAGCCCGCCCGACGTGTTGAACGCCTCGTACTCGACGCCGTCGATCGTCAGACGCTCGAGGTTCTCGAGCGCCTGTACCGTCCGGAGCTCGCCATTCAGGATCACGTCGCACGGATGGCAATACTCGTTGATCAGTCCCTCCGTGCTCCACGTGAGGTTGTACTTCAGCCGGTTCGACGGGAAGCGAGGCAGGGCGCCGACGCGCATCCGGAGGTCGCGCACGTCCTTCATCGTCGCGATCAGATGGTTCGCGATGATCGTGATGAAACCGGGCGCGAGCCCGCACTGCGGGATGAACGCGGTCTGCGCGTTCTCGGCGAGCTTCTCGACCTCGTTGGTGACGGCCACGTCCTCGGTCAGATCGAGGTAGTGGACGCCGGCCGCGCGAGCGCTGCGCGCGATGTTCGGGTTGCAGTGGAACGGCGCGCACGAGATGACGGCGTCGCTCCCCGCGAGCAGCTCGCCGAGCGCGGCGGTGTCCGCGAAGTCGACCGACTGTCCGGTCGCGCCGGCGAACGGGGCGGCGACCGCCTCCGCCGCCGCGCCGTTCACGTCCGCGATGCGGAGGCGATAGTCGCCGCACGTTCCCAGGAGGTGGGCGGCCATACGGCCGATCTTTCCCGCGCCGAGGAGGACGATCGTTTTCATGGTGATCCGAGTCGTTGGGTGGGCCTGAACGGACTGAAGTCGAGCGAGGCCAAGGGCCCGCGCAAGAAGAATCGTCGCGCCTGGCCGGGAACCAAGCGGCCTCGCCCAAAAAAAGGAACCGGTGGTTGCGTGGACCCTAAGGCAGGAAGCTGGAGAGCACAACCGCTGGTTGGAGCGAGTTGCAGGATTGTTGTAAATCAATGTTTGATAGACGTTAATAAACGCGCACCTACGCTGCATCGAACCCGCTCGGGGACCCTCGGAAACGGGCCGGCCGACCCGGTCGGACGGGGTCCATCGAACGCCGCGCCGCCCGGGCGAGGAGCGTAGCCGGGCCCGCGCGCGCGCCCGCTCAAGACGAGCCGGCCGCCCCCTCCGTACGACCGGTCGCTCCGTCCAGGAATGGTCGCACCAGCTCGACCACCCCGTCCGCCCACCGCGGATCGGCGTTCACGCAGGGCACCAGCTCGAGCCGGTCGCCGCCCGCGGATCGGAACGACGCCGCCGCGCGGAGGCCGATCTCCTCGAGGGTCTCGAGGCAGTCGGCCACGAACGCAGGGCAGAAGACGGCGAGGCGGCGGACGCCGCGGCGGGCGAGCGCGGGGACGACCTCATCGGTGAACGGACGGATCCACGGGGTCCGGCCGAGGCGCGACTGGAACGCGACCGACCACGCGTCGCCGGCGAGGTCGAGCGCGGCGGCGAGGCGGCGCGCGGTCTCGAACGACTGCGCGCGATAGCAGCCGCGATTCGCATCGGTGATCGCGGCACAGCAGATCTCGGCGGCGAGGCAGTGCTCGCCGGTACGGTCCGCCTTCCGCACGTGGCGCTCGGGGAGCCCGTGGAAGCTGAACAACACGTGATCGGGATCGAGCGCGGCGAGCACGGGGCGGCCGACGGCGGCGGCGGACTCGATGAACGGCGTCGCGTCGAAGAACGGCGGCACGAACTCGACGGTCAGGTCGGCTTTCGATCGGCGCGCGGCGGCCTCCAACGCGGCGACCGTCGAGCCGACCGAGCTGTCCGCGTTCTGCGGATAGAGAGGGAAGCAGACGACGCGGCGGACGCCGGCCGCGGCGAGCCGCCCGAGCGCGTCGTCGATCGTGGGGCGGCCGTAGCGCATCGCGAGCTCGACCGGGGTGCCGATCAGACGTTCGCGGACCGCGTCGGTCAATCGCCGTCCGTGGACGAGGAGGGGCGAGCCTTCGTCCGTCCAGATGAGCCGATACGCCGCGGCGGATCGGGGCGAACGGAACGGCGCGATGATCCCGTTCACGAGCAGGAACCGCGCCAGCCGGTTCACGTCGATCACCTTCGGGTCGGAGAGGAACTCCCGCAGGTAGCGACGGACGGCCGGGGTGGTCGGCGCGTCGGGGGTGCCGAGGTTGACGAGGAGGAGTCCCGTGGTCGAAGGGGTCGCGCCGGTCATTCGGTGGACGCGGGGCGATCAGAACACCGAGACGTCGAGCCCGGAGGACGACGCGAGGCCCCCCGGCGCCGCCGCGTCGAGGACGAACAACTGAAGGTGGAGCGGCCCCGGCGGGGTCGCAGCCGGGACCGCGGTCGCGATCGACACGTCCCCCGCGCCGGCGCCGGTGCCGGGGAGCGCGACGATGAACGGGATCGGCAGCACTGGCGTCACGTGGAGCGAGCACCCTGACGGAAGGGGCAGCGCCCCCGGCGACGTACCGAACAGGAAGACGCCGATCGCGCCGCCGAGCGCGTCCTCGACCTCGAGCGTCACCGCGGCCCCCGGGCGCGGGCAGCCGTCGAGGGACACGAGCGGCGTGAAGCCCCCCGCGCCGGCGCAGCCCGCGCCGTGCGAGCGACCCGGCGACTCGACGAGCCAGCGGAAGAGGTTCCGCGCGTACTGCGCGTTGTCGAGCTGATGGAGCGACGTGCCGGCGCCGTTCTGGTTGAAGAACGTGTTGCGGTCGAAGTGACCCGCGCCGCGGCCGGTGCCGAACTCGAGGACGACGAGCGCCCCGTCGTCGGGCGTCGCGGGCCGCGTCGACCCCGAGCCGATCGAGTCGTTGACGTGGATCGTGCCCTTCGCCTTCGCGAGCACGATCGGCAGCACGCCCGGCAGCATCGTGCCCAGCGTGATCGGCGAGACGCCCTCGCCGTCGAAGTCGTCGACGTCGTCGGACGTACCGACGACGCCGTCGGGGCCGGCGAGGATCGGGTGGCCGCCGTGGTCGACGCCGTTGATCACGAAGTCGCCGGCGGCGCGATGAAGCGCGTACGTCCCGGCATCCTGGTTCATGATCAGGTCGAAGCGGTCGAGGAACGTCTGGTCCGAGCTCGGCGCGTCGCCCCAGTTCGAGCCCCAGTTCGCGTCGCTGATGAAGAGCGCCGCGCCGCCGCCGCAGACGTACTCCTCGATCGACGTCGCCGCGGCCGCGGAATACGGCGCGTTGTTCGAGCCGAACACGAGCACGTCGATGCTGGGCAACCCGATCGTCGCGAGATCGATCGGGCTGCTGCCGCCCGGCCCCTCGATCACCTGCTCCACCGAGTAGCCCTCGGCGATCAAGAGGCTCTTCAGCTCGAAGAACCCGGTGTTGCCGGGATTCGTGCTCGGGTCGTTCACGTCGGAGAGGTGCGTGTCGGCGCCGCCGCCCAAGAAGCCTCCGCTTCCCGGTCCGCCGCGGATGAACACGATCTTCGTGGTCTGCGCGTCGGCGCCCGCCGGCGCCGCGATCACGAGCAGCCAAGCCAACCGTAGAGCGAGTTCGATTCGCATCGATCCCTCCTATCGTTCCGTTGCAGAGCGGACAGGAACACGAATCGTAACGCGGAAATGGTACCGTGCGCCGGCATGAAGAGACTTCTACTCGTCAGCACTTCGACGACGTTCGGCACGGGGTATCTCGATCATTGCGCGGAGGAGGCGGTGCGCCTGTTCGACGGCGCCGGTCGCGTCCTCTTCGTGCCGTACGCGCTGAAGGACCAGGATGCATACGCGGAGAAGGCTCGCGCGCGGTTCGCCGCGATGGGGATCGGGCTCGACGCGATCCACCTCGCGCCCGACCCGGTCGAAGCGGTCGAGGAAGCGGCGGGGCTCTTCATCGGCGGCGGCAACACGTTTCGCCTGCTGAAGTCGCTCTACGATCAGGGGCTGATCGAGCCGATACGACGTCGCGCGCTCGGCGGAATGCCGTACATGGGGACGAGCGCCGGCTCGAACGTCGCGTGCCTGTCGATTCGAACGACGAACGACATGCCGATCGTCTACCCGCCGTCGTTCGACTCGCTCGCGCTCGTGCCGTTCAACCTGAATCCGCATTACCTCGACCCCGACCCGGGCTCGACGCACATGGGCGAGACGCGCGAGACGCGGATCCGTGAGTTCCACGAGGAGAACGAGCCCCCGGTCGTCGGGCTCCGCGAGGGAGCGATGCTCCGGATCGACGGCGATCGGGCGGCCCTCGCCGGCAAAAACGGGGCGCGGTTGTTCCGGCGCGGACAGGAGCCCGCGGAGCTCGTCGCCGGCGCGTCGCTCGACTTCCTCGTCGCGTGACGCCCTTGACGACGCAGGTGAATCGAAATCGCCTTACCGCGCTCGGCGCGGTCGTCTACCTCGTCCTCTTCGTCCCGCTCGGCCTGCGGGAGGTCGCGCCGCCCGCCGTCGTCTCCGCCTCCGCGCCGCCCGCGCTTTTCTCGGCCGCCCGCGCGATGGAGCACGTCGAGGCGATCGCGAAGGAGCCGCATCCGGTCGGGTCGATCGAGCACGCGCGCGTGCGGGACGAAGTCGAGAGACGGTTCCGTGAGCTCGGGCTCGACGTGGAAGAGCAGGCGACGGTGGCGATCGACGCGCGGTCTTCGCACCGCGTGGTCGCGTCATCGGTGACGAACGTGCTCGCCACGCTCCGCGGGGAACGAAGCGACGGGCCGTGCGTCGTGCTGGTCGCGCACTACGACTCGGTCCCGACCGGGCCGGGCGCGGGCGACGACGGGGCCGGCGTCGCCGCGCTGATCGAGACCGCGCGCGCCCTCCGCTCCGGGCCGGCGCTCCGGAACGACGTCGTCTTCCTGATCACTGACGCGGAGGAGGTGGGCTTGATGGGGGCGCGCGCGTTCGTGGCCGAGCATCCGCTCGTCGACCGCGCCGCGGTCCTCGTGAACTTCGAGGCTCGCGGGCACCGCGGACCGTCGATCTGCTTCGAGACGAGCCCCGGCAACGGCGAGCTGATCCGCGCGTTCGCTGCCGTGGCGCCGCACCCGGTCGCGAACTCGGCGAGCTACGAGGTGTACCGCCGCATGCCGAACGACACCGACCTCACGGTCTTCAAGCGGGCCGGGTTGCATGGGCTGAACTTCGCCTTCATCGGAGACGTGTCGCACTACCACACCGCCCTCGACGAGCCGGCGCGTCTGGACCCGCGCAGCCTCCAGCACCACGGAGAGTCCGCCCTCGCGCTCGCGCGGCGGTTCGGGGACGCCGATCTCTCGCGCCTCGACGCGAGCGATCGCGTCTACTTCTCGGTGCTGCGCGCGTTCGTCGTCCACTACCCGGTTGGACTGGCCTGGCCGCTGCTTGCGCTCGCGGTCGGGCTCCTGGGCTACGTGATCCAGCAGGGGCGTCGCCGGGGACGGTTGGCGGCGCGCTCGATCTTGCACGGCGTGCTGCTCGTCGTCGCGACGGCGATGATCGGCGTGCTGCTCACGTACGCGGTGCTCGCGCGGTTCGACGTCACCGGGGAGAGGCCGTTCGATCCGACCCCGCTGTACGTCGCGGGCCGGATCTTCCTTGGGCTCTTCCTCCTCACCGCGTCGCTCTTCGCGGCGGTCGCGCTTCAGCTCCGCCCGCGCGCCAAGATCGACGGGTTGTGGGCGGGAGCGCTCGTCGCCGTCGCGTTCGTCGCCGTCGCGACCACGGCGGCCGCGCCGGGGACGTCGTACGTGACGACGTGGCCGCTGCTCTTCGGCGCCGCGGGTCTCGGCTTCGTCATCCTCAGGCCGCGCCGCGATCGCATCGGTCCTCGGGCGTTCGCGGCCGCCTGCATCGGGATGGCGCCGGCGCTCGTGCTCGTCGTGCCGGTCGTGCTCCATCTCTCCGAGTCGACGTCGCTGAGGGGCGCGGTCGCTCCGGTCTTGCTCTTCATCCTGTTCCTTGCGCTCGTCTTGCCTGCGGTCCTGTTCGCGATGTCGGTGCGGCGGTGGTGGGTACCGATCGCGTCCGGCGCGGCCGGGTTCGCGGTCCTCGGCGCCGCCGCGTTCGACTCCCAGGCCGGCGACGACTCGCCGGCCTGGACGAGCCTGATGTACGTGCGCGACGACGTGGAACGGAACGCGTACTTCGTGAGCCTCGAGCGCCGCGCCGACATGTGGACGGCAGGGGTGTTGGGGGGCAATCCTCCGCGCCGGCCGATGCCCGAGTTCTTTCCCGGCTCGGACCGGTCGGTGCTCCTGACGGAGGCTCCGTCCATCGGACCGCCGGCGCCGGCGCCGGAGCTCGAGCTGCGCGGCCTCGAGGCGGAAAGCGGCGTGCGCCGGTACCGGTTCTTCGTGCACGTCCCGGACGGGGCCCGGCGCGTCGAGCTGTTCGTGAGCGACAAGCACGTGGCGCGCCTCTTGAGCGTGGCCACGAAGGAGATCGGCGGCCGCGACGCTGGCTCGCCGCCGGCGCCGAACGAGGCGCGCGGCGCGCGCCTCACGTTTCACGCGCCGCCGCCGGACGGGTTCGAGCTCGAGCTCGAGGTGCAGGGCGACGGCGCCGTGCCGATCGTCCTGCTGGCGTACGTCGCGGGGCTGCCGATTCCGTCGCTCGAGGAGCTGCCGCCGGGCTTCGTCCTCCGGCCGAACGTGCCGGCGTGGACGATCGTCCGCACGCGCGTCGAGGTGTGACCGTGCACGGCGTCGCTCGGGACCGACGCGGCGTTTTCACGCCGAACGCGCGCCTCAGTATCCGGACGCCTGGCCGTCCTTCCGCGACTCCGAAGCGCCGTAGTAGACCCCGGTCTCGGGGTCGACGCGGATCGCCTGGTAGCCACCGAACCCGCCGACGTTCATCTCGATCGTGTGACCCATCTCGACGAGGCGACGCGTCGCCTCCACGTCGACGCCGCTCTCGAGCGAGACCTTGCCCCCGTCCTCCATGCGCTCGCCGGTCGGCTGCGACGAGCCCAAGTGCAGGATGCGCGGCGCGTCGCCGGCCTCCTGCGTGTTCATGCCGAAGTCGATCATGTTGACGACGATCTGGACGTGGCCCTGGGGCTGGGTCGCGCCGCCCATGACGCCGAAGCAGAGCCACGGCTTGCCGTCCTTGGTCACGAACGCGGGGATGATCGTGTGGAACGGGCGCTTGCCGGGCGCATAGGTGTTGAAGCGACCTTCCGTCAAGTCGAACAGCTCGCCGCGGTCCTGCAGGATGAAGCCGAGGCCGTCGGGGCACATCCCGGATCCCATTCCGCGGTAGTTCGACTGGATGAGCGACACCATGTTCCCGTCCTTGTCCGCCGTCGCGAGGTAGATCGTGTCGCCGGGGTCGGCCGCGCGAAGGGCCGGACGGCCGGGGTCGTAGGACTTTCTCGCGCGGTCGTCATCGATCAGCTCGCGCCGCGTCGCGGCGTACTCCTTCGAGATCAGCTCCGCGACCGGGACGTCGTGGAACGAGGGATCGGCGTAGAAGCGGGCGCGGTCCTCGAACGCCAGCTTCTTCGCCTCGACGAAGAGGTGGATGTGCGACGCGCTCATGAAGCCGAGCGAGGACAGGTCGTACGCCTCGAGGACGTTCAGCATCTGCAGCGCCGCGATCCCTTGCCCGTTCGGCGGGAGCTCCCAGACGTCGTATCCGCGGTAGTTCGTCGACACCGGTTCGACCCATTCGGATGAGTGGGCGGCGAGATCCTCCTCGGTCAGGAACCCGCCCTGGCGCTTCATGTACGCGGCGATCGTCCGCGCGATCTCGCCGCCGTAGAACGCGTCGCGACCGCCGGTCGCGATTCGCTCCAGCGTGCGAGCGAGGTTCTCGTTCCGGAAGATCTCGCCGGTCCGCGGCGCCTCGCCGCCCGGCATGAACTGCTCGGCGAAGCCGTCGTACTTCGCGAGGACGCGAGCGTTCGACTTCCAGTAGTACGCGATCAGCTCGGAGACCGGGAAGCCCTCGCGCGCGTAGCGGATCGCGGGCGCAAGGATCGCGTCCATCGGCCGGCGCCCGAACCGCGCATGGAGAGCGAACCAGCCGTCGACGCAGCCCGGCACGCTGACCGGCAGCGGCCCGCGCGGTGGAACCAACTCGAGCTCGAGCGACTTCAGGTGCTCGAGGGTGAGCGATCGCGGCGACCGGCCGCTCCCGTTGAGACCGAAGAGCCGCTTCTCCTTCGCGTTCCAGACCATCGCGAAGAGGTCGCCGCCGATGCCGCACCCGGTCGGCTCCGTGAGGCAGAGCATCGCGTTCGCCGCGATCGCTGCATCGATCGCGTTTCCGCCCTCCTTCAGGACGTCGATCGCGACCTGCGTCGCGAGCGGTTGGCTCGTCGCCGCCATCCCGTTCCGCGCGATCACCTCGGAACGCGTGGCGAACGCCTTGCCGGTGACGCGATCGGCGCCCTGGACGAGCGAGTGGACGGCGATCCAGATCAGCAGGACGATCAAGAAGAGCTTCACGTGGCGGGTCCTCCCAGAGGCGAGTCCAGAGGCGAGTCCAGAGGCGAATCAGCTCTCGGGGCCGGGTGCGGAGGTCCGAGCGCCGGCTGCACGATACTCGGTTCCGGACCGGCTTCCGACCCGTTGTTCGGTGGTTCCCGCGATGGTAGGAAGCGCGTATGAGAAGCCCGGCGCGACGCATCCGAGCGAACGTCTACTTCCTGAGGAAGCCGTTCGTCGAGTTCCTGCCGGTCCTGGTCGGGATGATCGTGATCCTGCTCGCCGGCGGGTTCGCGTTCCGCTCCCTCTACCCCGAGGCGGCGCCGACGTACACCGACGGGCTGTACCTCACGTACTGCCTCATCTTCATGGAGCACCTGGTCGCGTTGCCGGACCACTGGTTGCTCCAGACCCTCTACTTCGTGCTGCCGCCGCTCGGTCTCGCAGTGATCCTCGATGGGATCGTCCGCTTCAGCTACCACATCCTCAATCGCGACGAGACCAGCGCCGCCTGGGGGCGAGCCATGTCGAAGACCATGAAGGACCACGTCGTGCTGTTCGGACTCGGCAAGCTGGGCCTGCGCGTGCTGCAGGAGCTGATCAAGCTGAACGAGCTCGTCAGCGTCGTCGAGCGCAACCCGAACTGTCCGAACATCGCGTTCGCCCGCAAGCACGGCGTCCCCGTGCGCGTCGCGACCGGGCGCGAGGAAGGGCTCCTCGAAGAACTGAACCTCGGCGCCGCGAAGTCGCTGATCATGGCCACGGACGACGACCTCGTGAACCTCGAGGTCGCGATCGACGCTCGCGTGCTCAAGCCCAAGCTGCGGATCGTCATGCGCCTGTTCGACCAGGAGCTGGCGGCGAAGATCCGCGACGCCTTCGATCTGAAGTTGACGTTCAGCACGTCGGAGCTCGCCGCGCCGTTGTTCGCCACTGCCTCGTCGGATCGGTCGATCCTGAACTCGTTCTACATCGGCGACCAGCTCATGCTCGTCGCGAAGATGAGGATCGAGGAAGGATCGGCGCTGGCCGGCAAGTCGGTCGCGCAGGTCCGAACCGAGTACGAGACGATCGTGCTCGACCTGCAGCGCGAAGGCGACGCGCGGTTCTTTCCCGACGGGCCCGACGTGTTGGCGGTCGGCGACCGCGTCTCGATCCAGACCGGCCCGGCGCGGCTGCGCCGGATCCAGGAGGCGAACCACAGCACGCCGATCTGAACCGTCGCGCCGCAAAGCGCTTCGATCTCAGCGGCGGCCGATCGTGAAGAGCGATCCGTGGGTGGTGTTCCATTCCGCGCTGGCGAGTTCCTTCGGCACGCGGCTGCGCCCTTGCTCGACGACGGCGAGACCGGCGCGCTCGAACGCCTGGACCCAGCCGAGCGTCGAGAGCAGCCTCATCCGCACCCCGAGCTGCTTGCGCCACGGATGGCTCGCCGTGTTCTCGGCGTAGTAGTCGACGACGCACGCGAAGCGGCCGCCGGGACGGAGCAGCGTACGAACCCGAGCGAGGGCCGCATCGAGGTCGGGGAGGTAGTAGAACGCCTCCATCGAGAAGACCGCGTCGAACCTTTCGTCGGGCAGCGAGTCCTCGGGGAACGGGGCGCAGAGGAACTCGGCGTTCGCGAAGCCGGCCGACATCGCTTCCGCCTTCTCGATCATCGACGCCGAGACGTCGAGTCCATAGGCCCGTCCGGACGTCGCGATCGCCGCCGCCCATCGCACCGAGTATCCGTTGCCGCAGCCGACGTCGAGATACCAGGATTCTTCGCTCAAGCCGAGGCGATCGAAGACGGGTCGAGCCGATGGCCCGTGCTTCTCCTCCATCGACTCCGACCGTCCGGCCGCGGCCCATGCGTCGAAGACGCGACGGACGCGCTCGACCTGCTCAGTCTCTTCCTGCCGGCTCATGCCTCCTTCTTAACCGATCGCTCGATCGCGGTGAAGCACACGGAACGATGCGCGCGGTGAAGCGGATTCGAAACACGTCCGAAACGCCGGCCGGGGCGGAGTCCGGATCCCGGCCGATTCGTCCTGAAGACGGACCCCGCCGAAACCGATCTTTCGATTCTGGTCCGCCCAACCCCGACCCCCGAGCAGGAGATAGTCGACGATGCCGGTGACCTGGAGCGAAGAGAACGTCGCGCACCTGCTCCGACGCGCCGGATTCGCGGCGCGGCCCAAGGACGTCAAGACGTTCAAGAAGCAAGGGCTGAAGAAGACGATGAGCGCGCTCTTCAAGGCGGACAAGAAGTCCGACAAGGTCCCGAAGGGAAAGGGGTTCGAGGATTTCGACGACCTGAAGACGTGGTGGCTCGTGCGCATGCTCGAGACGAAGAGCCCGCTGATCGAGAAGCTGACGCTCTTCTTCCACAACCACTTCGCGACGGCGTTCGAGAAGGTCGGATCCATCGAGCTCATGCACGAACAGAACCGCACGATCCGCAAGTCCTGCCTCGGACGGTTCCATGACCTGGTCCTCGAGATGAGCCGCGACCCCGCGATGATCATCTGGCTCGACAACAAGACGAACGTCGTCGGGAAGCCGAACGAGAACTACGCGCGGGAGCTCATGGAGCTGTTCACCACCGGCGTGCTCGACAAGAACGGCAGCGCGAACTACACCGAGCTGGACGTGCAAGAGTCGGCGCGCGCGTTCACGGGGTGGACGATCCAGGACGGGAAGTTCGCCTTCGACCCGAGCAAGCACGACGAGACCGACAAGACGTTCATGGGACAGACCGCCAACTTCGACGGCGGCGACATCGTGCAGATCCTGGCCGCGAAGCCCGAGACCGCGCAGCGGCTCGCGATGAAGCTCTGGTCGTTCTTCGCCTACTCCGTCGATCTCGACGACCCGGTGCTCGACCCGCTCGTCGAGGCGTACCTCGACAACGACACGCGCGTCAAGCCGATGTTGATGACGATGTTCGCGTCCGAGGAGTTCTACTCGGAGACCGCGAAGAACGCGCACGTGAAGAGCCCGGTCGAGTTCGCGATCAACGCCCTGAAGTTGATCGGCGCGTCGATCAACGTGAAGGACGGCGGGCTCACTGATCGGATCGAGGCGATGGGACAGGAGGTGTTCAACCCGCCCTCGGTGTTCGGGTGGGACGAGGGGATCGGTTGGGTCGGCACTTCGGGCATGCTCGAGCGCGCCCGTGCCGTCGACGACGTCACCTCGGTGCGCGAGAAGGACGCGTTCGTCTCCTTCGACCCCGAGAAGCTGCTCGGCAGCAAGAAGAAGTACAAGAAGTGGGATGCGGCCCAGACGGTCAGCCAACTCCTCGCGCAGCTCGGGCCGCTCGAAGTGTCGGCCGGGGCGCGCGCCGCGCTCGAGTTCTACCTGAAGGCGGACTCGAGCGGGTCCGAAGGAGAGTTCTCGCTCGACGACGAGACGATCGATCGGAAGATCCGCGGCTTCCTCGCCGTGGCGATGGCCCTTCCCGAGTTCCAGGTCCACTAACCCGCGAGGAAGAACGATGAGCAGCAGCATCTCGAGACGCGAGTTCTTGAAGCGCGGCGCCCTCCTCGGCTCCGCGGCCGCGGTCCTGCCGAGCCTGCTCGTGCGCGCGGTCCACGCGTCGCCGGGCGGATCGGCGAAGAACCTGATCCTGATCGACCTGGGCGGCGGCAACGACGGGTTGAACACCCTCGTGCCCTACGGGCTCGACGGCAGCACGTATTACTCGGAGTTCCGGCCGGTCCTGAACGTGCCGTTCGGGCAGGTCCTCGACCTCGGCGGCGGCCTCGGCCTGAACCCGGGGCTCGCCGAGTTGAAGGGACACTTCGACGCGGGCCGGGTCGCCATCATTCCCGGCATCGGCTACCCGAACCCCGACTTCTCGCACGAGGTCTCGGAGGAGATCTGGGCCACCGGCGATCCGTCGCGAGCGCTGAAGACGGGTTGGCTCGCCCGGATGCTGAACCAGTTCCCCGAGCCGTCATTCCCGTGCGCGCTCGACGTCCGGAGCTCGACGAGCACCCTGTTCGCCGGGTCCGACGGGTTCGTCCCGGCGTTCTACGGGATCTCCAACTTCAAGTTCCCGTACGACAGCCAGCACTGGAGCGACAAGGACAACCGTCGCAAGGCGTTCGAGGATGCGGTGAACGCGAGCCTCGCGTCGGGCGGCGGCGTCGGGACGATGAGCGACGTCGCCGTCGAGATGCTCGGGTTGATCGACACGCTGCAGAGCGTGCCCGACTTCACGCACGTCGGGACCTACCCGAGCCACTGGTTCGCGACCCAGATGAAGCTCGTGGCCCGCTTGCTGAACGCGAACCTGGGGATGCAGATCTTCCACCTCACGCACGGCGGATTCGACACGCACTCCGACCAAGAGCTCGGCGGCTACCACACGGGACGGCTCCAGATCCTCTCGCAGGCGATCGACGCGCTCTACGCCGACCTCGCGTCGATCGGCAAGGCGGCCGACACGTTGTTCGTCGTCTACTCCGAGTTCGGGCGCACCGTGTACGAGAACGGCAGCCTCGGCACCGACCACGGCACGGTGAACGTCGCGTTCGTGATCGGCGACGCGGTGAACGGCGGCGTCGTCGGCTCCCACCCGTCGATGGACCCCGGGAACCTCGACTCGCACGAGGAGCTGATGCGCACGCACGATCTTCGCGACCTGTTCGGGACGGTGGCGTCGAAGTGGTACGCGGCGAACGCCGGCGGCCTGTTTCCGGGCTACGCGTTCACCGACCTGGGGATCCTGCCGTGAGGCGTCGCCGCGCCGTCAGCTCCGTTCGACGCGCACGCGGCCCGGAACCCCGGTCGTGGGCATCGCCGCGGCGTGGAGCAACGTGAGCTGCGCGTCGAAGACCCGCAGCGTGTCGTCGACCGCGGCGCCGGCGAAGATCAGCTTGCCGTTCTGCGTCGTCGCCACGCCGCCCTCCTGGGAGCCGAGCGCGCCGGCGCCGAGGAGCTTCGACTTCACCTGACCCGTCGTCCACGGCATCCCGAACGAGCCGAACGAGCCGCAGACCGAGCCCGCGCGTGACGCATCTGCGGCGACGCCAGCCAGGCACGCGGCGAGGAGGATGGAGCAAGGGCGCATCGGGTGGATCTCCGGGGCGGGTCCGGGGCCCGGACCGCGGGACGAACCCGGTTCATGAGACAGCATCGCGCGCGGCTCGACAAGCCGCGCCGCGAAGCTCCGGCCGGAGTGGTCAGGCGGACTCGGCCGCGCTAGACTCCATCCGCTCGTCCCTACCTCGAATCCCGACTCTCGGGAAAGGACCGCCATGAAGTCCCTCCTCGCCGCGTCCGCGCTCCTCCTCGTCACGACCGCGTGCGGCCCGAAGGAGCCGTCCTCGGCCGACGCGCGGGAAGCGCCGAAGGCGGCCTCCGCCGCCGCGGTGGCGTGGGACCAGTTCGGCGGCCAAGTCTCCGACACCGAGCCGGTCGCGCTCGCCGACCTCTTGGCGCGCGCGGAGGAGCTTGCGGATCAGACCATCGTCGTCGAGGGCGAAGTCGACGGCGTCTGCAAGAAGAAGGGCTGCTGGATGACGATGCACGCGGGCGGCGAGTCGATGCGGGTGACGTTCCAGGACTACGGCTTCTTCGTCCCGCTCGACTGCGAAGGGCGCAAGGTCCGCATGGAAGGCGTGTTCACCCAGGAGGTGACGCCGGTCGACGACCTGAAGCACTACCTCGAGGACGCGGGCAAGCACGAGGAGGCGGCGAAAGTCACGGAGCCGAAGGTCGAGTACAAGTTCGTCGCGACCGGGGTCCGGATGGCGCCGGTCGCCATGACGACGTCGAAGCCGTGATCGACGACGGGGCGTGAGCGGGGACGCGGACCCGGGTCAGATCCCGTAGATCTCCCCGAACTTCGTTCGCGCGTAGCGCAGGAACGGCGCGGCCGACGGCGGCGCGCCGGTCGCGGCTTCGATCAGCTCCTTGGCCTCGAGCTTGCGTCCGTGCACGTGCACGTGCTCGCGGAGCCAGTCGCGGAGCGGCCGGAGTTCGCCGCGAGCGATCTGCTCGTCCAGGTCGCCGACGTCGGAGCGCGCTCTCTCGTGGAGCTGTGCCGCGTAGAGGTTGCCGAGCGTGTACGTCGGAAAGTAGCCGAACCCTCCCATCGCCCAGTGGATGTCCTGCAGCACGCCGTCTGCATCGTGAGCGGGCCGGATGCCGAGCAGTCGTTCCATCCCGTCGTTCCACGCGCCGGGCAGGTCGCGGATCGCGAGCGTGCCCTTGAACAGGTCGCGCTCGATGCGGAACCGGAGCAGGACGTGGAGGTTGTAGGTCGTCTGCCTCGACGCGGATGAACGACGGCCGGACCTCGTTCACCGCGCGATAGATCGCCTCGACGTCGACGTCCGGCGCGCTCGCGCCGGCCGCGGCGTCGATGTCGGCGATCTCGGCGAGGATCCGGCAGACGGCGCTCAGGCGGGCTTCGTGCGACATGGTCGATCCCCCGTCGGAGACGCACGGCGTTGGCCGTGGGGAAGAACGTAGAAGGGCGAGACGCATCGAGCCGACGCGCGTCGCCCTTCGGAGTCTGTGGCGGGCCGGGAAGGACTTGAACCCTCAACCCCCTGATTTGGAATCAGGTGCTCTGCCAGTTGAGCTACCAGCCCACGGACCACGTATCCTATGAGGCGTCCGGCCCGCAGGGAAGCCGGCAGCCCGCGGTTTCCCCAGCAATTCCGCGGGCTCGACCCGTTGCCGCAAGGAGCCCGAAGCATGGTCTACATCTCGGTCGACGTCGAGGCATCCGGTCCGCTGCCCGCGTTCTTCGACCTGCTCTCGATCGGCGCGGTGGCGGTGGCCGAGGAAGACGGCGTGCGCCGGACCCTGGAGGATGAGTTCTACGTCGAGATGAAGCCCTTCCACGGCACCGCCGATCCCGAGGCGATGAAGGTGAACGGGCTCGACCTCGATCGCCTCGCGGCGGAAGGCACGGAGCCGGCCGAGGCGGCGCGGCGCCTCGACGCCTGGGTCAGCCGCGTCGCGCCGAGGCGCCGCGCCGTCTTCGTCGGCTACTGCGCGAACTTCGACTGGGCCTACGTCAACGATCTGTTCCATCGGGCCGGGATCGCGAACCCGTTCGGGTACAAGGCGCTCGACATCCGTTCGCTCGCCCACGGCGTGTTCGACCTCCCGTGGGATCGCCTGACGCAGGACGAGATCCTCCCGCGGCTCGGGCTCGCGCCGCTCGCGGCGGACGAAGCCCACCACGCGCTCGCCGACGCCCGGCATCAGGCCCGCATGCTGGACGCGCTGCTCACCGCGCGTTCGAGCCGCTGAGGCCGAACCGCCCCTCGGGGTACGCCACGAATCGGCGGTCCTCCTTGAGGACCACGCGCAGCAGTGCGATCGCCGCGTCCGACAGCCCGAGCCGGCGGCCGATCGTGGTGGGTCGCAGCGCGTCGCCGTTCTGTCGCAGCACTTCAGCCGCGCGGCGCGCGAACGCGTCGAGCCCGGGGTCGTCGACGGCCGCGACGTAGCCGCCGCCGAGGAAACGGAACCCACCCTGACGTCGGAGGAGGTCGCCGAGGAGGATCGCGGAGGGGGCCGCGTCGTCGGGCCAGGTCAGCGAAGCGACCAGGACATCGAGGCTCGTCACCCCGCCCGCTTCGTCGACCTTGGTGCGGGCTTCCTGGGCGATGCGGATCCGTTCGGAGTCGTCGTACGGGTGGCGCGACGCGAGGTCGAACTTCCCTCGCGCGACGCGAAGGAACGTCCTGCGACCGACAAGGGTGGCCGAGATCGCGCCGTCGCTCACCTTGCGCCGCTCTTGAACGCGCCGGCGCAGCTCCGCGTAGGTCAGCGGACCGCCCGACTCGGTGAGCACGGACTCGAGGATCTCCGAGACGTGGTGGACCTGCTTGTCGCCTTCGGCCGCGGGAACGAACGTCCCTCGGCCGAGGTGACGGAAGCGGTCGTCGTCGCGGAGCACCGCGGCGAGCACGAACTCGGTGATCGCGGCGTCGAGGCCGTCCTTCTTCAGATCCGCCACGATCAGTGCGACGGAAGTCGGACGATGCGCCGCGCGCAGGACCATCATCGCTCGAGCAGCCATCTGCTCGCGAACCTCCGGTGCGACGGAGAAGCGCTCGCGCAGATCGTAGAGGCCGCGCTGGATCAGCACGAACCGGTCGTCTCGGCAGAGGCGCAGCCGCACCTTCTCTTCGTTCAGGTCGGTGCGGCCGAACGGCGCGAGGGCGATACGACGCGCGATCTCCGCGTAGTGGAGCGGCTCGCCTGCGTCGACGAGGATCCGGCGCAGATCGTCGCCGAGGCCCTGCGACGGTGTCCGGACCAGGTTCTCGCCGTCAGGACCCGGGGCGATCTCGCGGTGGAACAGCACCTCGCACAACGCACGGACGAGCGTCTCCCGCGGCTCGGGCACGTCGAGACCGCGAAGAACGTCGCCGGCCAGCGACCGGAGCGAGACCGACTCGCTCGTTCGGCGCAGGCGTTTTTTGAGCCGGGCGGCGAGCGTGTACAGCGTCGCGGCGGGTACGGCGGCGAGCCGGCCGTCCGACAACCGCGCGAGGCGGTGAGGCAGGAGGCGACCGAGCAGACGGCCGAGGCATTCCGGTGGAACGTCGCCGTCCTGGAAATACGGGCTCTCGATCAGCACGGCGGGCGGCGCCACGCCGCCGTGCGCGAGGAGCCGTTCGACCGCGCATTCGGAGGCCGCGTCGACCTCGCCGACGCTGAACCGCTTCAGCTTCGACCACGCGGAGTGCTCGATCTGGCAGGCGCGCGATTCGGTGATCCCCATGCGTCGCCCTGCCTCGGTGAGGGTGCACGGCGCCTCGCCGCCGAACCCCTCTCGCAGCTCGATCAACTGCCGCTCCTTGGGCTGCAGCCGTTCGAGCAATCGGCGCAGGACGGTCGCGAAGCCGGACCCGCCGGCCGCACCGACGTCCTGAAGGTAGCGGTCGAGCTCGACCTGGATCCGGCGCAGCGTCGCCTGGCCGAAGTTCCGGCGGTGGAGCAGATCGGACGTGGAGAGGCTCGTCAGGTCGGACAACGTGCGGACCCCGAGGTCGCGGCACGCTCGGCGGGCTCGCCGCGGGAGGTCGAGCGCGGCGATCGGGACGTGCGCCGCTTCTGGGTGCATCGCTCCGGACTCGTCGACTCGCTCCGGCGAGCGGAAGATGTTCGCGTCGTCGTTCCCGTCGCCGACTGCGCCGATCGCGGCGTGGATGGCGCGGTTGACCGAAGTCAGGGTCGTTTCGCCGAAGTTCCGCAGGCCGAGCAGGCGCTCCTCGCCCCGCGCCACGTACTCCGCCACGGTGACGATCCCCTCGCGCTCGAAGACGCGTCGCGCGCGGTTCGAGATCGGGAGGTTCGCGAGGGGAGTCTCACGCAGTGCGGCGGGGACATCGACCGGGAACTCCGGCGACGACGCCACGGGATGCTCGCGATGGAACACGTGGAGTACGGAACGTACCTCCCGGAGGCAGGTGTGCCCGAAGCCCCTGAGCGTCAGAAGGTCCGCGTCGGTCCACGACTCGAGGTCGGCCGCCGTCTCGATTCCGGCCTCCCCCAGACGAGCGCGGGTCCGGTTCGACAGCGGTAGCGCCGCGATCGGGGTGTTCACGCGAACGTGGGTGTCGGTACTGTCTCGGGTCGCGTCCGCCATGCGCCGGCCCAATCTCCAAGCCGCCTAGTTCCCCGCGTCTCACGATTGGGCCGCGGCGAGTGCGAGAAGGCACTTTTCCTCGCAGAACTCTTATCGAGAAAGGCGGTTCTGGAAATGAAGGCGTTCCCGGGAGCGCAGAACTCCGGGGCCAAAACGCGAAGCGGCTCCCACCGCCCGGGCACCGAGGCACCGGGGGTGCACCCGGGCATGACCGAGTCGGAGGGAGCCGCTTCGTGGGTCCCGAGAAGCGCGGGACGGGGGGGCGTTCAGAGCTCGCGCAGCGCCGCGAGGACCTCTTCCGCGTGACCGTCGACCTTCACCTTCGGGAAGACCTTGCGGACGATCCCCTTCTTGTCGATCACGAACGTCGAGCGGATGATGCCCATCGTCCGCTTCCCGTACTGGACCTTCTCGCCCCACGCGCCGTATTTCTCGGCGACGGCGTGTTCCGGGTCCGACAGCAGCTTGAACGGTAGACCGAACTTTAGCGCGAACTTGGAGTGCGAATCGATGGTGTCCGGGCTGATCCCGACCACCAGCGCGCCGAGGTCCAGGAACTTCGCCTCGTTCGCCGCGTCGCGAAACGCGCAAGCCTCCGTCGTGCAGCCGGGGGTCATGTCCTTCGGGTAGAAGTACAGCACGACGTTCTTGCCCTTGAGCTTGGACAGCTTGACTTTGGACCCGTCTTGATCGGGCAGCGTGAAGTCCGGCGCCTTCTTTCCCTCCGCAACGGTCGAGGTCGCGTTGCTCTTCTCGGAAGCAGTCTGGCTCATGACGTTAAGCTTTTCCGTTCTAAGGTTTTGAAGTTGAGCTTCCCGGTCGAAGAACGAGTCAGGTCCCCGTTCCAACTGCTGAAACCCGCGGCGTGAGCGAAACCGCGGTTTTACCAGGAATCGCCGGCTCGTGCAAGGATCGTCGCGGAGGGGGAAAGAGGTGGGGGAGCGCGGAGAAGGGCGGCCTGGAGGCAGCCGAAGGGCGAATCCGAAAAAGCGGGAAAACGTCGCCCCGATCGGGAACCGACCGTCGACGCCTTCGTACCAATGGCGCGCTTCACCCGTGAAGCATTGATGTTAGAGCGATCAGGCATCGAGGGCCCGGTGTTCGGGCCCCGCCGGCGCGGGCGTTGGCAGCGGCCGTCTGCGTCGGTGCTTTCGCGGAAGGAGCGGGTCCTCCGATCGGGAGGATTCGCTCCTTCTTTTCGTGCATCGGGAACGAATCACCGGTCGGCCAGGGAGCGTATCTGTCCGGAAACCGGACGACCCTCGAAAGTGGGCGCCGTTGTCACCGGAGGGGTCCAAGCGGTCCCGGGCGGGCCGGAGGAAGTCGGCCACGGTTCCGCCGGCTGCGGGAGCGGCCCGAGTCGAGCCGCCGGCGGCCGGCGGAGCTCTTCCGGCCGCGGCGGGAGCGACCCGCCTTGTCGCGGAGCCGGCCCGAAGCGGCGCGGCGTCTTCGACGCGTGATCCGCGTCGTTGCCCTCCAACCCGGGCAGGGGCTTCGCCATCACGATGGCGAGCAGGAAGCCGGCCGCGCCCGCCGCCGCGATCGTCTTCATCCCCGACCGGGACCGGGTGCGAAACGGCCAGGACGCCGCGGTCCGGACCGATTGGATGAGCTCCGGGGTGAGCGCAAGCGACGTCGATTCGTTCGTGTTGAGCGTGCGGGCCGCGGCGCGCAGGTCGCGCACCATCTCGCCGGCCCGCGCGTACCGCTTGTCCGGGTCCGGGTGCGCGGCGCGCTCGACGACGCGATCGAGCGCGGACGGGACCGACGGTTCGACCGCCCGCGCCCGCGGCCGCTCGCCAACCCGGATCGCGTCGATCAGCTCGCCGATGTCCTCGTGCGGGAACGCGGGCCTCAGCGTCAGCATCTCGAAGAGGGTGAGCCCCGCCGCGTACAGGTCGACGCGTGGATCGAGGCTGCCCGGCCCGGCCGAGCCCAGGGACTCCGGCGGCATGAACCGCAGAGTCCCCGGCGACAGGATGTCCGGCGTCCGCCGCGCCGCGTTCGAGTCGCCCGCGATTCCGAAGTCGACCAGGACCGGCCGGCCGCGAGTGTCGATGATGACGTTCGACGGCTTCACGTCGCGGTGGACGAGACCCGCCTGGTGGACGTCCGCGAGCGCGGACGCGATCGCCTCGGCGACCACCGTGCATGCGAGGTTGGCGCGATCGGGATCGCCCCCGAAGCGGCCGAAGTAATGGCCGAACCGGCTCTCGTCGACGGCCAGCGCGCCGCAGATCGATCGTGAGAGCGGCTCGCCCTCGACGAACGCCATCGTGAAGTAGGGTCGCCCGTCGCACGTGCCGAAGGAGTGGATCGGCACGATGTTCGGATGCTCGAGCTGGGCGAGCGCTCGGGCCTCGCGCCGGAATCCCTCGATCGAGCTCGCGTCGTCGGTTCGGTGGGCGGCCAGCATCTTCAGCGCGACTCGGCGATCGAGATCGCGCTCGCGCGCGAGGAAGACGATCCCCATCCCCCCCGAGCCGAGAACGTCGATGACGTCATAGCCCTCGACGCGGGGCAGGGTGGGCGCGGATGGGCTCCGCCGGCCGGGCGGCGGTCGGTCCGAAAACGACGAGCCGTCCCCGACCTCGGGACGGCGCTGCGTCACCGAACTCTCCTCAGGGTGTGGGTTCCTTGGGTGCCAGGTCCACCCGATACGTGACCGCGTTGGGTGTCGACCCTTCTGTCGGTTTTTTGGATGCCGGACCTGAGCTAGTTCGTATTCGGCTTGCAGAACCGGTCGACCCAGTCGAAGAAGACGCGGTGCCAGAGGACGCCGTTCTGCGCCCCGAGGACCCAGTGACCCTCCTCCGGGAAGTAGAGGAAGCGGCTCGGGACGCCGCGGAGCCGAGCGGCGGTGAACGCCTGCATGCCTTCGCCGACCGGAACCCGGTAGTCCTTCTGCCCGTGGATCACGAGCAGCGGAGTATCCCACTGGTCGACGAAACGGTGCGGGGAGTTCGCGTCGTACGCCTTCCGAGCGTCGTCGGACTTCCAGTACGCCTCGCCCACGTCCCAGTTCGAGAACCAGAGTTCCTCGGTGGTTCCGGACCAGCTCTCGAGGTTGAACAGGCCGCAGTGTGCGACCATCGAGCAGAACCGATCGTCCTGGTCGTGACCCATCAACCAATAGACGGAGTACCCGCCGAAGCTCGCGCCCACCGCCGCCGTCCGCTTCCGGTCGACGTACGGCTCGCGGAACATGTCGTCGGTCGCGTCGAGATAGTCCTGCATCGCGGCGCCGCCCCAGTCGCGGCTGATCGCGTCGTTCCACGCCTGGCCGAAACCGGGGAGGCCGCGGCGGTTCGGAGCCACCACGATGTAGCCGTTGGCGGCCATCAGGTGGAAGTTCCAGCGGTAGCTGAACCACTGCGTGATGGGGCTCTGCGGGCCGCCCTGGCAGTAGGTGAGCATCGGATAGGAAGCCGACTCGTCGAAGTCGGGCGGGTAGATCACCCAGCAGTGGAGGTCCTTTCCGTCCCGCGTCTTGACGAACCGTTCCTTCACGGTGGGCAGCTCGAGCTTCGCGAAGACGTCGTCGTTGACGTGGGTGATCACCTCGGGCTCGCCGCCGGCGGCCGGGATGCGCGCGAGCTCGTACGGCCGCTCCGTCGTGCACTGGGTGGCATAGATCGTCTTGCCGTCCGGGCTCACCGTCGCGCCGGTCAGGTTGTGACGCCCGCGGGTGAGGAGCGTGACGGTCCCCGTCAGGTCGACCCGGAAGAGCTGTTCCGTGCCGCGGACCGGCGAGCTAAAGACGAGCGAGCTCGAGTCCGGGTCCCAGCTCATGTCGCCGACCCAGTGGTCGAAGGCCGCGGAGAGGTCGCGGATCGCGCCATTCGCGCGGTCGTACAGCATCAGCCGCTCCTTGTCCGCCTCGAACCCGGCGCGCTCCATGCTGTGGAACGCGATCCACCTCCCGTCGGGCGAGTAGAGCGGGTTGCGATCGAAGCCATCCATGCCGTCGGTGATGCAGCGCGCCTCGCCGCCGCCGGCCGGCACGAGGTAGAGGTCGCTGTCCGTGCTCGCCTCCGGGTCGTCATCGAGTTTCGCGGTGTAGCAGAGCTCCGTGCCGTCGGGCGACCACGCGATCTGCTCGCCGCCTCCGAACGGAACGAGCGGCGTGGCGACGCGCATCCCTTCCATGAGGTCTCTCGGCCCGGTGCCATCGATCGACGCCACGAACAGGTGCGAGTAGGTCCCCTCGTACCAGTGGTCCCAGTGGCGATAGAGCAGGTCGTCGACAATGCGCGCGTCCGCTTTCGGCAGGTCGGGGTAGATGTCCTCGAGCTTTTTGTCGAGCCGCACGTCCGAGGTGAACGACAAGTGCGTGCCGTCCGGAGAGACCGCGAGGTTCGCCACGCCCTCCTTCACGTCGGTGATCGCGATCGCCTCGCCGCCGAACGGGCTGATGGAGTGGACCTGCGGCTTCTCGCCGCGTGTCGCGATGAAGTAGATCGTCTTGCCGTCCTTCGACCACTTCGGGTTCGAGTCCGACTTCTCGTGCGTCGTCAGCCGGCGCGCCGACAGGTCGCCGAGGTCGAGCACCCAGAGGTCGCCGTTCCCCTTGTTCTCCGCCAAGTCGTAGCGCGTGACCTTGTAGACGATGAGCTTCCCGTCCGGCGACACTTCGAACTCGCCGAATCGCCCCAGCTTCCAGAGCAGCTCGGGGGTCATACGGGTCTCGTCCTCGGCCCCGGCAAACGTGGAGAGGAGAGTGGCGGTAACGAGCACGGCAACGATACGGAGCATGAGGCGTCCTTCCCTCGAGGGTCGTTCGGGAACGGCAAAGGCGGGAGACAGCGTAGGTGCCGGGTCGTCGCCGCGCTACGGGTTCCCGGGCGGCTCCTTCTCTCGGCGCGCCGATCCCGTTCGCGCTCGGCGGGGCCGGCGACGGAGGCGGGGTTCGGATATGCTCCTCGACTCGAGAACCGTCGAGGAGCACCATGCGAGCTTCCATCGTTCGTTGCGTCGTCGTGTTGGCCGCGAGCACCGCGAGCACAGTGACGTCCGCGTCGGCACAATCGGTGTTGTTCTCGTTCGTGGGCGACTTCGCCTCCGACGAGTACGGCGCGACGTGCGCCGCGGTGGGCGACGTCGACGCGGATGGATGGCCCGACGTCGGCGTTGGCGCGTCGCTCGCGAGCTGGAACGGAAACGCGTCCGGCAGCGCGTACGTGCGCTCCGGGTTCGACGGCTCGCTCCTCCACCGCTTCGACGGCGATGCCGCGGACGATCGCATGGGAGTCGCGCTCGCCGGCGCCGGCGACGTGGATAACGACGGGTTCGCGGACGTCCTCGCCGGGGCCTTCCGGAGCGACCTCGTACAGCCCGACGCCGGGGTCGTGAAGCTCCTCTCGGGCCGCACCGGTGGGCTCATCGCCCTCTACGGCGGCGAGGCCGGTTTCAGCGCCATGGGGCACGCGCTCGCGAGCTTCGGCGACACGAACGGCGATGGCTTCGTCGACTTCGGCATGGGCAACCACCTCGGTGCCACCCTCGGGGGGAGAGTCCTCGTCGGGTCCGGCTTCGACGGCTCGATCCTCATGTCGATCGTAGGACCGGCTCCGCTCGGCTCGTTCGGTTACACGGTCGCCGGCGCGGGCGACCTCGACGCCGACGGCTTCGACGACTTCCTCGCGGGGGCTCCCACCGCGGATCCGGCCGGCACGGCGAACGCCGGCGAGGCGTACGCGTTCTCGGGCAAGACGGGAGCCGTGCTGCACACGGTGGCCGGGCAGAACGTCTCGGAGCTCGTCGGTTGGCGGCTGTCCGGCGCGGGCGACGTGAACCACGACGGGCGCGACGACGTCCTCCTCGGGCTTCCGTTCGACTCGACGAACGGCCATTGGGCCGGCGCCGCGAAGGTCCTCTCCGGCCTCGATTTCTCGGTGCTGCGCGTGCACTTTGGTTCGTCGGACGAGGACCAGTTCGGCGTTGCGGTCGCCGGCCGCGCGGACGTCGATCTCGATGGCGACGTCGACTACTTGGTCGGCGCGTCCGGCGACGACGTCAGCGGCACGGGCGGCGGCGCGTTCACGTGCTTCGCGGGCGCGAGCGGGCTGGTGAACTTCCAGGTCGCCGACGACGCCGATCCGGTCGAGTCGCTCGGGGCCGCGCTCGCGGTGCTCGGAGACCTCGACGCCGACGGCGTGGCCGACCTGGCGGTCGGGTTCGGCTCGGCGATGCCCGGCCCCGGCCACCCCGGCGCGGCGCGCGTCTACTCCATGCGATGCGGGACGATGAAGCCGGCCGGGCTCGGGTGTGCGGGCGCGGGCGGTTTCACGCCGACCTTGGTCGGCTCGCCGACGTGCGGCGCGGTCGCGGGGTCGAGCGTCACGCTGACGCTGGCGAAGGCGAACGGAGGGGCGCTGGCCGCGTTCCTGGTCGGGCCCGGCGCGGGGTCGACGCCGGTCGGGGGCGGATGCTTCCTCAACCTCTCGGCCGTGATCGGCGCGCCCATCCCCCTCGCCGTGGGCGGCGTCGGACCGGGCAACGGATCGCTCGTGTTGACCACGACTCTGCCGGCGAGCCTGTCCGGCGTGCCGTTCGCGATCCAGGCGTTCGTCGCTGACGCGACGTCGCCGACCGGCTACACGAGCACGAACGCGCTGACGTTCTCGACCTTGTAGCGCGTCGCGCCGCGCGGCGGTCGCTGATCGAGGACACGATCCCAGCCGACGGTCTCCGCCGGTTCTACGCGTACGAGGACGACGACGTCCCCGGCCCGGCCGCGTTCAAGGAAGACCTCTACGACAAGCTCGACACGTGCGAGGACGCATTCGCCGCGTCGCCGGCTCTTGATCGCTGACGCGCGCGCGCGTCAGTCGATGCGCCCCGCGGCGCGCTCGGCGCTCGCGACGATCGCGTTCGAGCGGACCAGCTCCGTGACGCGTTCGATGTCGGTCGAGAGTTGTCGATCCCGCTTCATGGACTTCACTTTCGCGCGGATCGCGTCGTAGGCCCCGCGCACCCCGCGACCGGGCTCGATCCAGGCGTCGTGCAGGTCGAGCCCCTGTGCGGCGCAGAGCAGCTCGATCGCGAGGACGCACTCCGTGTTCGCGGCGATCGTCATCAGCTTGCGCCCGGCCCACGTCGCCATGGAGACGTGGTCCTCCTTTCCGGCCGACGTCGGGATCGAGTCGACGCTCGCCGGATGCGCGAGGGTCTTGTTCTCCGAGACGAGCGAGGCGGCGGTGACCTGCGCGATCATGAAGCCCGAGTGGAGCCCGGGGTCGCGCGCGAGGAACGCGGGAAGCCCCGAGAGATCGGGGTTGACGAGGTTCTCCACCCGGCGCTCGGAGATGCTCGCGAGCTCCGCGACCGCGATCGCCGTGAAGTCGGCGACCATCCCGACCGGTTCGGCGTGGAAGTTTCCGCCAGTCAGCACGTCGCCCTGCTCCGCGAAGATGAGCGGATTGTCGGTCACCGAGTTCATCTCGCGCTCGAGGACTTGGCGCGCATGGCCGAACGTGTCCCGGGCCGCGCCGTGGACCTGCGGCGCGCAGCGTAGCGCGTACGGGTCCTGCACGCGACCGCAGTGCTTGTGCGACGGGAGGACCTTGCTGCCGCGCAGGAGGCGCCGCACGTTCGCGGCGACCTGGGCCTGTCCCGGGTGGGGGCGCAGCTCGTGGATGCGAGCGTCGAACGGGACAATCGAGCCGCGCAGCGCCTCGATCGTCATCGCCACGGCGACGTCCGCCGCGCGCGCGAGCCGTTCGGCGTGGACGAGCCCCGCCACCGCGCACGCGGTCGAGACCTGGGTCCCGTTGATGAGAGCGAGCCCTTCCTTCGCGGCGAGCGAAAGCGGCGTGATCCCGAGCTCGCGGTGAAGGCGGGCGCCTCGCATGCGCCGGCCGCCGAGCCATGCTTCCCCCTCGCCGATCAGGACCAGCGCGAGATGGGCGAGCGGCGCGAGGTCGCCCGACGCGCCGACCGATCCTTGCGACGGAATGACGGGGGCGACGCCGGCCTCGAACAGCGCGAGCAGCCGCTGGATCAGTTCGACGCGGACGCCGGAGTTTCCACGCGCCAGCGCGTTCGCCCGCAGGATCAAGATGAGCCGAGCAACGTCTTGCGGCAGCGGCTCGCCGACGCCGCTCGCGTGCGAGAGGATGAGGTTTTGCTGCAGCTCGGCCAGGTCGGCCGGCGCGATGCGGACGCGGGCGAGCTTGCCGAATCCAGTGTTGATGCCGTACAGCGCCTCGGTCGCGGCGGCGCGATCCTCGACGAGCCGGCGCGACCGCAGCACGTCCTGCGTCGCGCGGCGGGCGAGGCGCGCGGGAAACGACTCGCCGGCCAGGACACGCGCGGCGTCCTTCAGCGTGAACGTCCGACCGTCGAGCTCGAGCGCCTCCGCCACGAAGAACCTCCGTTCTGTCTGGATTCGAGTCGAGGCGGATGATACCGGCTCGCAGGAGCGACGGAACGCCGCGCTCGGGCGCGGAATCCGGCGCGAGTCGCCGGCGAAACCGCGCGGTCAGCGCTTGCGGCTCTTCACGCCCAGCTGGCGCAGGCCGGAATAGACGTACTCGCGGTACTCGCGGTCGAAGTCGGCCCAGTCTTCCTCGCTCTCGAGCAGGAAGATCTCGCCGAACTTCGCGCCCCCTCCTTCGCCCCGTGTCTCGGCCTGCATGTAGACGTGGAAGTCCTCGCGGTACTTGGGGTAGCCGACGTCCCCTTCGTAGTAGTTCAGGAACATCACGAGCGCCCAACCCTGCGAGTAGACGAGACCGGTGAGCCGCTGGTTCTGGCCGTCTCCTTCCTGGTTGTTCTGCGCGGCCTTGAACGTGATGAAGTCGAGGTGCACGAGGTCGTGGACCGACAGCGCGTCGTCGACGTTCATCGCCTGCTGCACGTGCGCGTAGCGGTGCTTGATGAACTGCCCGAGCGTGAACTCGTTGACGAACTTCTCCTTCTCCTCCGAGTACGTGAGCTTTCGCTCGTGTCCGCCCATGAAGTCGGCGAACCCTTCCTGGAACCAGGGAGAGTCCTTCCACTGCGGGAAGTTCCACTTCTTCGTGGCATAGTCGACGAGCTGGTGGGTCCCCTCGTGGAACATCACCTCCCACAGGTTCGATTGGCGCCACTGCGTGAGGACGCCGTCCGCCGGAGAGTAGTACCCGGCCACGAACTCCTCGTTCAGCAGACCGAGCTCGGGGCGGCTCTCACGCATCTCCTTGTAGGCGTCACGGCTGTCGTAGATGAGGACGACCACCGGGTCCATGATCGGATCCAGGTCGAGCATCGCGCCGAACTCGGCGAAGAAGACCTCGTACAGGCTGCCGAGGATGTCCGAGTACTCCTTCGTGATCGTGTCGAGGTCGACGTTGTCCTTCGTCTGCGCGGCGACGAGGTAGGGGCGCGGCATCACCCCGTCATCGCAGATGTACGTGAAGAAGCCTTGGCCGTACGTCTTGTCGAGGTCGTCCTTCCGCTGGCGCACCTTCGCCTTGAACGGGTCGTTGATGAGCTCCTCGAGTTCCTTCAGCTCGGCGTCTTCTTCGTCGTCGCGGACGATGAACGGGGAAGGCTCGAGGGCCGCGGCATCGTCGGACGGAGAGAGGAAAGCGACGAGTCCGAGGATCGTGAACGAGAGCATCGATGTCTCCAAAGGCTGACTGCGGCTGACTCCGGCGGACTTGCCCAGCGAGGAACGGTAGGGAATCGACGTGGCTTCCGATTCGCCGGGGCGAGTATAGCGGCCCGCGCGCGCAACCACACGATCCTGGGCGATGGCACGGAGCCGCTCGCACCGAAGTCGGCGCTCAGCCCGCGCGTCCGACGCGGTACACGTTGACGGCGCCCTCGAGCTCGCGATCGAGGATCTCCTGGAGGACGCGGATCCCCTCCGGTTCGCTCTCGGACGAGAAGACGTAGAACTTCCATAGGTTTCGGTACGAGTCCTCGAGGTCTCCGAGCCGAGGGATGCGATCGGAGAAGTCGGAGAGCGGCCGAACGCCGGCCTCGCCGGGGAACCGCACGTGGATGCGCGCCTCCTTCAACTGCATCTCCCGCGCGGGGCAGTAGATCATCACGTCGACCTCGCGGCCGAGGTGGGCCGCCGCCGCCGCCTCGATGCGCGCCTCGACGTCGGCGCGGTGCTGGTGACGCCCGGGCGCGAAGAAGCGCTCGACGAGCGACGCCTGTGCGTCCTTGTTCGCGTAGAGCGGATAGACCCCGCATCGCTTCAACAGCCGCCGCGAGCGGTAGCGGGCGAGGCGCCGGCCGACGCGTCGATTCAACGCCTCGGAGCCGTAGTCGAGCCGTTCGAGCAGTCCGATGAGGGTCTCGTCGGTGGTGTCGTAGAAGTCCTTGGGTGCCGCCGCACCACTCGTGAGCGCCGCCTCCACCGTTTTCGCGATCAGCGCCCCGGCCGCGATCTTCGCGTGGTGGTAGTAGACGCGCTCGGAGAAGTGGTAGCGCGCCTCGAGCATCCGCACGATCTCGGACAGCACGTCCTCGCGGATCAGTCCGCGCTTTTCGACGTCGAGGAAGAGGTTCCCGCTCGCGCGGTCGACGTGGAACCACTGGATGACTCGCGGGTCGTAGGAGAGGTGGAGGCCGGTGTAGTACGCGTCGCGTTTCAGGTAGTCGAGGATGTCGGAGCAGATCGTGTCGCTGATGATCTGCTTCCAGCCGATCGGCACGCGTTCCGTCGCGGGGCCCGCGTCGAGGATGCCCATCACCGGCTCGAGCACGCCGAGTTCCGACAGCCGCTCGCCGAGCTCGCCCTTGGTCAGCATCGCCTCGACACGACGCGGAACGTCGTGCCGCTCGAGCAATCCCGTCTGGTCCTCGATGTTGTGCCCGAACGGGACGTGGGTCACGTCGTGGATCAGCGCGGCGATCCGGATCAGGCGTTCCTCGCCCTCGCTCACTCCGAGGAGGCGTTCCGGTTCGTCGCCGCGGTTGCGGTTGATCGCCTCGATCATCCGGCTCGCCATGTGGCACGAGCCGATCATGTGCTCGAACCGCGAGTGCGTCGCGCCCGGGAAGACGAGGTACGCCGTGCCGAGCTGACGAACGCCGCGCATTCGCTGCATCTGCGGAGTGTCGAGGATCGAGAGCTCCTCGGCCGTCAAGTAGACGTCACCGTGGACGGGCTCGCGGATCACGGAGTAGTCGCGGGATGGCATGCCTCGGAGTCTACGAGAAACCGCAGCCTGGGCGACCAGCGAGCAAGCCGAACGAAAGACCCGATCATCCGGGAACCGGCGCGCGTGACCGCGGTCCGGCTAC
Source organism: uncultured Phycisphaeraceae bacterium (assembly GCA_964649825.1). Lineage (GTDB taxonomy): Bacteria > Planctomycetota > B15-G4 > B15-G4 > JADJEK01 > CAZYQW01. Next base: position 153,638 of record CAZYQW010000108.1, read on the forward strand.
GGCGTGCCCGAAACCGGAGTCCGACCATGAGAACCGCGTTCACGCTTTCCCTGAGCCTGCTGCCTTTTCTGACGACCACGACGGCGGACGAGGTCCCGCCCCGCCCGCGCATCGAGGTGGTCTTCGCGCTCGACACGACGGGGAGCATGGCCGGACTGATCGCGTCCGCCAAGGCATCGATCTGGCGCATCGCGAACGAGATCGCGGCCGCGGAGCCGGCCCCGGAGCTCAGGATCGGTCTCGTCGCGTACCGCGACCAAGGGGACGAGTACGTGACGAGGGTGCTGCCGTTGACCGACGACCTCGACGCGGTGCATCGCGAGCTGACGGGATACCAGGCGGACGGCGGTGGGGATGGACCCGAGGACGTGAACGCCGCGCTCGCCGCCGCCGTGTCGCAGGCGTCGTGGTCGGACGACGCGTCGAACGTGCTGCGGATCGTATTCGTCGTCGGCGACGCTCCGCCGCACATGGACTACGACGGCCCGCGCTACCCGGAGATCTGCCGTGCCGCGGTGCAGCGCGGGCTGATCGTCAACACGATCCGCTGCGGCGGGGACGCGTCGACGGCCACCGCGTTCCAGGACATGGCGCACCTCGGAGAGGGGCGCTTCGAGACGATCGATGCGTCCGGCGGGACGACGGTGCGCGAGACGCCGGTGGACGCACGGCTCGCGGAGCTGAACGCGCGGCTGCTCGACACTTCGATCGCGTTCGGAGACGACCGGGCGCGCCGAGACGCGGCGGAGGAGAAGGCCATCGCGATGGAGATGCCGGCCGCCGAGGCAGCCGGTCGCGCGGAGTACGTTGCGCGAAAGAGCGGGTTCGTCGGCCGTTTCGACCTCGTCGACGCCGTTCGCGCCGGTGACGTCGATCTCGCGCAGGTGTCGGACGAGGTGCTTCCCGAGGAGTTCCGTCGCCTGTCCCTGGAGGGCCGACGAGCGAAGCTCGAGGACGTCGCCCGGGAGCGCGCCGATCTGACCGCGGAAATCACGCGGCTGTCGGAAGAGCGCCGGCGGCTGATCACGGAGGCGGAGAAGGACGACTCCCAGCCGAAGGACGGGTTCGACGGGCGCGTGCTCGAGATCGTCCGCAAGCAGGCCCTTGACAAGGGGATCGTGCGCGACGGCAAGTGACCCCGGACGGTTCTCGACGACGAACGACGCAGAGATCGGCGACGAGCACCGCCAGGCGCGGGATGGGCGTGAATCGTTCGGGGTGACGCGCGGCCGGGCGCGACGAACCCGCCGCGCGCTCCCGACCGATTCGGCGACCACCCGTTGCGCCGCGCGGACGTCGGTTACACTCGCCCCCGAGATGTTTCGAAAGCGGGGATCATGAGGTCAATCGATGTTCGCGTCGCCGTGGCCGTGTCCATCTGTTCGTCGCCGGGCGTGCTCGCGCAGGGCGTGCTTCGCACGCACCACGGGGCCGCCGCTCTGGAGCGTCTGGGAACGTCGGTAGCCGCGGCGGGCGACGTCGACAACGACGGCTTTGGCGACGTCGCGGTCGGCGCGGCCGGCGCGGCGAAGTTCGGCGCGAACACCGGCGCCGTGCGGGTCTACTCGGGGTCGAGCGGGGCTCGGATCCTCTCGTTCGACGGCAGCTCGAGCGGCGACTTCTTCGGACAGAGCGTGGCGAGCGCCGGCGACGTCGACGGTGACGGACACGACGACGTCGTGATCGGAGCCCCGCAGGCGGCGGCGACGACGGGACTGAACGCCGGCGCGGCCTCGATCCTGTCGGGGGCGACCGGCGCGCTGCTCTATCAGTACACGGGCTTGAAGTCGGGCGACCAGCTCGGATCGGTCGTCGCGGCGGCGGGAGACGTGAACAACGACGGTTTCGCCGACATCGTGATCGGCGTTCCCGGCGTCGACGTGCTCGGTTCGAACGACGGCTCGGTCGCGGTCTTCTCCGGTCAGACCGGCTTCCTCGTCTTCGCCGCGATCGGACGAACCGCGGGCGACGCGCTCGGCGTGTCCGTCGCGCGCGCCGGCGACGTGAACCTGGACGGCTTCGGCGACGTCATCGCCGGCTCGAGCTCGGCCGCCCCGAACGGCACCGCGTCCGGCGAGGCCGCCGTGTTCTCGGGACCCTACGGAACGAGGGCCTTCACGATCGCCGGGAGCGCGGCCGGCGACTTCTTCGGCACCGCGGTCGGCGGCGGCTTCGATGCGAACGGCGATGGGCGGCCGGACGTCGCGGTAGGAGCGCCGGGAGTCGATGCCGTGGCGGCGGAGGCGGGGCGCGCACGGATCTACTCCGGCCTGGACGGCTCCCTGATCGTGACCGCGGACGGCGCCGGTGCGCACGATCGCTTCGGTGCCTCGCTCGCCGGCGTAGCGGACGTTGACGGCGACGGGTCGGACGACCTCCTGGTCGGAGCGCGAGGCGCGACCGGTGCCGCGTTCGGCTCGGGCGCGGCGCGTATCGTGTCCGGCGCGAGCGGGACCACGCTGAAGACGTTCTCCGGGGACGCCGCGCTGGACGAATTCGGGTTCTCGGTCGCGGCCGCGGGCGACGTGACCGGCGACGGCGCGACCGACTTCGTCGTCGGCGCCCACCTCGCCGATCCGGCCGGCAACGCCGACGCGGGCAGCGCGCGCGTCTTCCTCAGCGTCTGTGGGGAGCTCGGCGCCTACGGGTCTGGATGCCCCGGCACCGGCGGATTCGTGCCGAGCCTCACCGTCGGAGGATGCGCGGCCGCGGGCGGCGGCATCGACGTATCGATCGACAATGGCATGGGAGGCACGATCGCGCTGGTCGTCATCGGCACGCAGCCGGGCAGCGCGCCGATCGGCGTCGGCTGCACCTTCTTGATGACGCTCCCCGTTGCCACCGCCGTCGCGGTGCCGCTTCCGGGGACGGGTCCAGGCGCCGGCACCCTGTCGGCGTCGGTCCCGCTGAAGATTCCGCTCCCCAGCGTGACGATCTACATGCAGGCATTCGTGATCGACCCGGGGGCGATCTCGGGTTTCGCGGGATCGAACGGGGCGCTGGTCCGGATTCCATAGGACGCAAGGAGCGGGAGCGAGCAACCGGGCCCGAGCGGTGACCGACCCGGGGCGAGTCGATCACCATCGCCACTCGAGATCGACCAGGAGCTCCTCGATCGCGTGGGGATCGCGGGCGGCGAGAGCCGCGCGGTCGATGGCGGGATCGACGTCGATCAACGTCATGAGCCGCTCGAGGGCGGGGCCGCTCACCGCGGACCGTTCGTCGGCGAGCAGATGCCACAGGGTCAGCGTGTCGCGCGGATCGTCGGTGGAGACGATCGTCGCGACGGCGTCCGCGTCGACTGCGCCCCCCCGATCGATCCGCCGCACCGCCTGTTTGTACCCGGCGTCGTGATCGGCCCAGAACGGAGTGCCGGGCCCGCGGTGCGGCCGGGCCTCGCACTCGGCGCCCGACGGCACGTACACCTTGCGTCCGTTCGCCTCGAACGAAACCTGACCGAGCACCACGCGGAGCCAGGTGCGGCCGTCGTCCTCGACGGTCGCGTGGTAGACGCACCCGAGGTCGACCGCGATGCCCGATGGTGTCCCGACCTGGAACAGGCGCGGGGCCGCGAAGATGCTGGCCTCGATCGTGCCGCGTTCGAGGTAGAGCCCGAACTCGGCGTCGTCGAACTTCGCCACGTCCTCGACGCGAAGGCGGGTCTCCGGCAGGACGTCGACCGTGCCGATCGCCCCGACGTGAAGGCGGGCGCGCGTCGACGAATCGAGGACGATGCGCGCGCCGGGGTGAAGCGGCCCGGCGTCGACCGTGCCCTCGAGCGCTTCGATGCGGTACGGGGAGTCCGGCCGCATCGCGCTCGGCCCCGTCAGCGCGAACGCGGCCGCGACGAGCGCCGCCGCCGCGGCGAGCGCGAGGAGGTTCGGACGACGGCGGCGCCCGGCCGGGCCGGCGTACGCGAACGGTCGCAGCCTCGCCTCGAGACTCGCGATCTCGGGGTCTACCCTCGCTCGTGGATCCCAGAGGTAGTCGTCGTTCATTCGAACCCTCGCTCGCGCAGGAGCTCGCGCAGGAGCTTCATGCCGCGCGTCAAGTTGACGCGAACCGAGCCGTGCGTCAGTCCCGTCGCGGCCGCGATCTCCGGGCCGGAGAGCCCCTCGGCGAGGCGCATCGCCAGCGTCTCCCGGTATGCCTCGGGGAGGTCGCGCAAGGTCTCGAGGATCTCGCGCCCGTCGGCCGTGCGCGCCGCCCGCGCCGGTGCCGCCTCGGCCTCGACGGTCAGCGTGACGGTCTCGCGGCGGCGGACGTAGAAGCGGCGGGCGCGGTTGCGAGCGATCGCCACCAGCCATCCGCCGACGTGATCGTCGGAGCAGAGCCCCCGGATCGAGCGCCAGGCGGAGAGGAAGACGTCCTGCATCAGGTCGTCGACGTCCGACGCCGGCGCCGATGCCACGAGCACGCCGTGAACGGCCGGCGCGTATCGCGCGTACAACGCGTCGAACGCGCCCCGGTCGCCGCACCGCGCACGCTGGACGAGCGCGGCGTCGGATCGCTCGCTGCGCGCCGCCGCGGCCGACCGGGGCTCCGCCACGGGTTGCTCAAGTCCGGCGGAGCGGCGGTGGGCGGCGAGAGCCGTCGATGGTGATCGCCAAGTCAATCGCCCTTCCTTTCAATCGCCTTTCCCTCCACCGGCGAGGCGTTTCGCGTCGAGCCTCTGACGCAGCTCCTCGAAGCGCTCGGTGGCGAGCGACCGATCGTACCGGGCGGCGACGCGAAGCAGGTTCGTGCGTGCCAACGTATCGCTCTCGGCGGCGAGCGCGACGGCGCGCTGGAGGTGGTCGAGGTAGCGCGACCGGTTCGCCCCGTCGACCGACGCGTTGGCGATCGCGAAGTGGACGCCGGCGTCGTTCGGAGCGAGCCGCCCCGCCACGTCGAGGTAGCGGGCCGCGCGCTCCGGGTGGGTACCCCGGTTCGGGCCCTGGTCGAGGATCGCGAGGAAGTAGCCGACGTCGAGCCAGCGAAGAGCGGCGTCGCGCGACGGAAGGCGGCCCTCCTCCGCCGCGGCGTCGAGCGCGCGTTCGCCGAGGCGCGCGATGAGGCGGTCGCGCTCGCGCGCGGCGGCGGCGCCGTCGCCGCGCTGATCGAGATACAGGTACGCCCGGCGCAGGGTCTCGATGTGAACGAACACGTCCGTGCTCGCGTCGAGGAGCTCGACCGTCTTGGGGACGACGGCGTCGCGGGCCAGGTCGCCGAGCTCGAACGGGCCCGTTCCGAACGGCAGCGACGCCTGCTTGCCGATGTCGATCGGGTGGCAGATGAGCGGCGGCCCGGCCGACGCGGTGGAGCAGAGGAAGGCGAGGCCGATGGACAGGGTGAGCGTGGAGATCGTGGTCGTCGATCGCATGGGAAGACTCCTTTCGTCCCCCGAGAGGCCGCCCGGCGCGCGAGCGTTAACGACGATTCCGCGACGATGGTCTCACCGCGTCGGCGGTTCCTCCGCTTTCGCCGCCTCCGTCGCCGGTCGGGACGGCTCGCCGCGCTCCCTCTCGACCGGCCGCGCGACGAAGCGGACGAACAGGAACATCGCCAGGAGCCCGATCGGCAGGCTGACGTACGCGGGGTAGCCGTACGCCTCCGGGAGGTAGCCGGCGCCCGCCGCGAAGAGGGCGGCGAGGATCGCGTACGGCATCTGCGTCCGCACGTGGTCGATGTGGTCGCACGACGACGCCATGCTCGAGAGAACGGTCGTGTCCGAGATCGGCGAGCAGTGGTCGCCGAACACCGCCCCGCCGAGGACCGACGCGATCGAGCCGAGCAGGATGGAGTGGACCTCGTCCGCGGGGAGGCCGGCCGCGACGCCGAGCCCGTGCGCGAGGGGCACCACGAGCGGGATGAGGATCCCCATGGTCCCCCAGGACGAGCCGGTCGCGAACGCGGTGATCGAACCGAGAGCGAACACGATCAACGGCAGCCACATCGGCTGGACGGCGTCGCCGAGCTGGGACGCGAGGAAGTTGCTGGCGTGCAGCTCTCCGGTCACGTCGCCGAGCGACCACGACAGGACGAGGATGACGATCGCCAGGAACATCGCCTTCATCCCGGCCACGCATGCGTCCATGGTCTCCGCGGGCGAGAGGATGCGCTGGACGATCGACAGCACGATCGCGACGAACGCGCCGGTGACCGACGCCCAGAGGAGCGCCGCGTACGAGTCCGCTTCCTCGATCACCGACTTCACGTCCGCGAAGAACCCGCCGCCGAGGGCCGCCTTCTGGCTACCCGTCACCACCAGACCGAGGATCGTCACCACGACGACCGAGAGGATGGGCAGCAACGCGTTCAGGGCGCGGCGCGGCGCTCCCTCCTTCGGCGCCATCGCTGCGTCCTCCTCGCCGCCGGCGAGCGGCTGCGCGCGGTCCGCGATCACCTTGCCCTGCTCGTTCGCGCGGCGCTCGGCGGAGAGCATCGTGAACAGGTCGCGTCCGAGCCAGCCGGTCAGGAAGACCAGGGCGAGCGCGAAGATCGGATAGAACATGTAGGGGATCGCCTGCAGGATCAGCGAGTACGCCGAACCCGACACGTCGGGCAGACCCTTCACTGCGTCGGCGACCAATCCGACCTGGTACCCGACCCAGGTCGAGAGCGGCATCAGGCTCGCCACCGGCGCGGCCGTGGAGTCGACGATGTAGGAGAGCTTCTCGCGCGAGATCCGCAGCCGATCGGTGAGCGGGCGCATCGTGTTGCCGACGATCAGGCAGTTCGCGTAGTCATCGAAGAAGACCGCGGTGCCGAGCGTCGCCGTCGCGAGCTGTCCCGATCGTTTGTTGCGCGCGAAGCGAGTGAGCCAGTCGACGATGCCGTGCGTGCCGCCCGCGCGCGAGATGACGCCGACCATCCCGCCGAGCAGCAGACTGAAGATGATGATTTTCGCGTGCGCGGTGTCCGGATCGCCGTACGTGGTGACGCCGGTGACGCCACGCAGCAGGTACGTGTCCGGAAGCGAAAGAAGGGTGCGGATCGGATCGTAGCCGTTGAGGAACGCCGCGCCGGCGAGGATGCCGAGCGCGAGGGCGAAGACGACCTGCCGGAACAGGATCGCGAGCACGATCGCGAGGAGGGCGGGGATGATGCTCACGTAGCCGGGCAGCACGCGCGGCGTCGCTTCGCCGGTGCGACCCGCGGCCGCGACGGTCAGCGTCGCCGTCGCGCCGGGAGCGAGCTCGATCGCGCGATCGAGCTCGACCCGGCCTTCCGCCGCCGCCTCGAACGCGACGTCGCGCGTTTCGGTGCCGGCCGCGGTCTGGATCGTCAGCGTCGCCGTACCGGCGAAGAGCCGGTCGCGCTGGCCGTTCGCGTCGACCGCGGTGATAGTGACGCCGAACGGGATGCCGTCGAGGACCACCGACGGCTCGACGACGAAGCGCCCCGGCGCCGCGTCCTGCGAGCGGGCGTGGGACGCGAGCAGCAGACCGAACAGCACGGCAAGGAGGCGGGGCAGGTTTCGCATCGACGGCTCCCACACGGCAGGAGGGGGGCGAGAGAGCGCGACAGCCTAAGGGCCCGCGCAACGATCAGTTCCTGTTTTGGGCGAGGCATTCCCTTTCCTGCGTGCAGACGGCCGCACCAGACGTGAAGTGATTCTCGCGCGGATCTCAGGGGTCCGACGTCGAGTTGCGAGCCGCCGCGAAACGAGGCGGGCTGATGCGTTTCGCAGCGAGGCGGCTGCTTCGGATCGCGACGGCCCCGTCTCCGGCTCGTCTCCGGAGGCTCGGCACGGCCGCCGGAAGTCATGAATGGATCGAGCTCGGCCACGGAGGCGACGTCGCCGCGGCGTGGCACGGGTCTCGGGCACGAGCGTTGCAAAGACACACGACGAGCGCCCGCTGGACGTGAGTCTCGTCCGGCCAACGTTGTTCCACTCGACTTGGAGGTGTTCCCATGCGTTCGCTCTCTCACGTCTCTCGGCTTGCCATCGCCTTGATCGGCCTGGGTGTGATCCTCGCCGCGCCGGCCGGCGCACAACCGTGTTTCGGTCCCGACAATCTGGACAACGGGGCGTGCTGCCAGCCCATCCCCGCCAATCTGCCGCAGTTCACCCAGGTCGCGATGCCCGCACTTGGCGTCTGCTGGGACCAGTGCACCCCGGCCGTTCAGAACCCGCTTCGCATCGAGTGGCCGACGCCGCCGCAGATCGGCTGCGCCTTGTACGAGGTCCCGATCACGGTGCGCGACGGAACGACCGGCGCGATCCTGATGGTCGGCAAGGCGGAGTTCAACTACACCCGCACGTGGCAGGAGCTCAATCCGGCCGGCGGTCTGATCCAGGTCTGGCGCTTCGTCGTCAAGGTCGACTTCTCGATCCCGACCCCGAGCACCGCGGCGCCGCCGTGTCCGGTGCCGAGCTGTCTGCCGCCGATCGGTCCCCACCCGACCGCGTTCTTCTACGGATACGCGGATTACGCCCGCGCGTGCGTCGCGGCGGGCGCGCCGTTCCAGCAGTCGATCGTGCTGTGGCACGGTTGCGACTTCATGATCCACAAGCCGGGCCTGTCCGATCGTCCGGGCGCGTTCCACCCGACGCGGTCCTACGGCATCATCGCCCCGCACAGCGCGGCGCAGCCGTTCGTTCCGATGAACCTGCCCGCGCCGGCCGGACCCCTGGTGACCGAAGCCGTGCGGAAAGCGTCCGTGCCGGGCGTGGCCGCCTGCACCACCGAGGAACGGATCGCCGGCGGCAACCTGATCACGATCGCCCAGGGCTGCCTCTGCCCGCTGAGCAACGTCCCGCCGCAGATGACGTTGTCGTTCTTCGACGGCAAGGGAACGTGCATCGACGCCACCGGCCAGGGAAGCAACTTCGTGTCGCAGCTCATCGCGTTCCCGACGCTGCCGTGGCCGCATCTCGTCCAGACCAGCATCGGCTGCTGGGTGAACCCGACCGTCTACCCGGGTAATGAATGCGTCTGGGTCGACGAAGCACTGCTCCGCTATCACGACAGCTGCGTCGTCAACGACTACTTCGAGGTGAACTACGGCGCCACGACAAGGGGCGGGTTCCCGGTCGTTTCGCCCACGCCGATCGTGCTGAACACGTTCGTCGATCTCGTCGACAACTGGTCCGCCCCCGTGGCCGGTCCGCACATCCTGCCGCTCATGGGGAGCCGCCAGCCGACCGACCACCTGATCTACGTGAACACCCCGTAGGGGTCTCGCAGGGTCGAGCCATCGAGAGTGCGACGAAGGAACGATCCACCCCCTCCAGCGTTCATCGCCGGAGGGGGTGGATCATTTCGGACCGGGTCGCGCGGAAGGCCGTCGCGTCAAGCGAACGACAGCACCTCGACCCGTGCGCCGCCGTGCGGATCGTGCGAGAAGTCGGGCACGCCGCCGGGATCGGGACGCCTCGGGCCGTCCGTCCCCTGTCGGTGCGCTCGAACGTCGGCGCTCGCGTCGCGCGATCCCGTCCGGAGGCGCCGTGACACGGTCGAGAGCCGGCCAGCGACGTTCTGGAGGTTGGCGGCCGCTTCGTCCGTCTGCTGGGTGAGGTCGCCGGTCGACTTCGCCGCGTTCGAGACGCCCGTCACGCTCTCGGAGATCTCGCGCGTGGCAGCCGTCTGGTGCTCGACGGCGGTGGCGATCGCGGTGGAGATGTTGGAGAGCTCGTCGGCGGCCTGACGAACGAACTGGATCGAACGCGTCGCCTCCTCCGCGCACTCGCGATTCGTGACGATCTTCGCGGCGATCTCGTCGGTGGCGGCCGCCGTCTGCTGCGCCAGGGCCTTCACCTCGTTCGCGACCACGGCGAACCCCTTGCCGGCCTCGCCGGCCCGGGCCGCTTCGATCGTCGCGTTGAGCGCGAGAAGGTTGGTCTGCTCCGCCACGCTCTGGATCAGCTTCAAGACCTCGCCGATCTCCGCGCTGGCCGCGTCGAGTCGTTCCATCGCTCGGCACGTCGTGAGCGTGCCTTCCGCGACCGAGTTCGCCTTGTCCGCCGCGATTCCGCAGTTCCGCGAGATGTCCCCGGTGCTCGCGTACAGCTCCTCCGTCGCCGAGGCGACGGTGTTGACCTCGCTCACCGTCTGCTCGGCGCCGCCACGGAGTTCGCGGCTCGCCGACCTGAGGTGCGTCGTCGCACCGTTGATCTCGTCACCCGAGTCCTGGATCTCGGCGGCGACCTGGCGCAGGCTCTCGATCATGTGCCGGAACGCCTGGCCCAACGTGTCGGCCGCGCCGCGCGGCTTCACGTCTACGGTGAGGTCGCCGTCCGCCATGCGCTCCGCGACGCGCGACGCGTCTCGCAGGTACGACGACGACTCGCGGAACGCCGTCGCCAAGCGGCCGAGCTCGTTGTTCGATTCGTACGAGATCTGAACCGTGGCGTCGCCGGCCGCGGCGCGGTTCGCCGCGTGCGTGAGTTCGGCCAGCGGCCGGCTGATCGAGCGGATCACGAACGCCGCGAGAACGATCACCCCGATGAGGACGAAGCTGCCCTGCGCGGCCGCGACGACGAACTCGGATCGGGCCTGGGCCCCGCGCGACGTCGCGGACTTCCCGAGCGTGCTCGACTGGAGGTTCTCGATCTCCTTCAGCCGATCGATCCGCTCGGTCGCCGTGCGGAACCAGACCGCGGAATCGACCCCGAACGATCCCTCCGCCGCCTTGTCGAACGCGATCTGCTCGAGCCTCGCGACCTCGACGAACGCGGGCGATCGACGGGCCTCCTGGAACGCTTCGATGACGGCCGGCGACGCGGTCTCCTGGAAGAGGCTCAGGTAGCAGTCCTGGGCGGCGATAAGGGCCGCGACGGTGGTGAGCTGGCCGGGGGCGAATTGCCCGCGACCGAAGACGTTCGAGAGCTGCGCCCGCTCGATTCCGGCCTTCTCCTTGGCGTTGAGGAACGCGTAGAAGGCGACCCCGAGGCGCGTGATGTCCGCGTCCGGGCTTGCCGACACGACGGAGCTCACGGCGCGCAGCAGCTTCGCGTTGACGTCGGTGTACCAAGAGAGCAGGGTTTTGGTCTCGATGTCGAGGCGCGACGCCTTGTCGCGGATCTGGGGGAGCGTCTCGAGCTGGGAGAGCGACTCCGCGAGCGTCGCGGCCACGTGCGACGGAAGCTCGCCACGCGACGCCTCGAAGAACGTGACGAGGTCGTGGAGCCGCTCGTCCGTGAGCCGACGTTGGTCGGCGACCTCGCGCTGGAACTTCTGGCCGTCGCTCGACAGGAACACCGAGCTCGAGCCGCGCTCCTTCTGGGTCTCGTCGAGCAAGCTGCCCACGTTCGACGCGAGCTCGACGAGCCGCTCGACAGTCTTCATCGCTTGCACGCGATCGTGCCGTTCGACGGCGATCCTCGCCGCGAGGATCGAGAGGATGCACGCGGGAATCAGCGCGAGAGACAGAAGACGAGCTCGAACGCTCATGTGTCGGAGAAAGTTGCTCATGATCGGCGTTCCTGACTGCGGATGGATCCGGAACGAGCATCGGCTCGCGGAGGTCTTCGTCCCGAGTCCTCAACGCAGAAAAATCGTGACGGTCCATCGCGACCCGATGCTCGGCAGGGCGCGCGAGGCCAAGAGAAAACCGGCCCGCGCCGCGATGACTCGCGACGCAGGCCTGGTCCTTCTCCTCTTCTCTTTTCTCGCGTCTGTCTCAGGACGCTTCCGACATTCGTTCCGTGATGCGGACGACCCGGCCCGCCTCGAACGTCAAGGTCGTGACGTACAGCGTGGGAGCTCCGACAACGTCGACGCCCATGGCGCCGAATTGCCATTCCACGTGATCGTCGGCGCCGAACAGGATGCACTCGGGCTGACCCGACGCGTCTCGAACCTCGCCCGCGGTCATCCCCAGCCTCGCGTCGGGCGCCGCCATGCGGAAGCCCAGCCCGGAGGGGATGCCTGTCGATGTCTTTCTGCTCGCGCGCTTGGCAACACGCGCGGATGAGGCCTTCACGGCGACCTTCGCCGTCGATCTCGCCCGCTTGCCGGCTTTCGCCACCATAGGTTTGTCTCCCGACGCCATCTGCCCACGACGGGCGCGATGGCCCCTTCTTCGGACGAATCGGCGCCGCGGCTTGAGGGATTCGCGGGAATTCGTTTGCGTCCGCGAGCTTCAGCGGGTCGACGGCATCTGCTCCAATGCGTGCGAACCCGAAACCGGAGTCGCCCATGTCCCGGACCGCCGCGATCGTCGCTCCTCGAGGCACCTCGATCCGCTGCCGCAACTGGCAGATCGAGGCTCCGCTTCGCATGCTCATGAACAACCTCGACCCCGCGGTGGCCGAGGATCCGGCGCACCTCGTCGTCTACGGCGGATCGGGAAAGGCGGCGCGCACGTGGGAGTGCTTCGACGCGATCGTGAACAGCCTGACCCGCCTCGAGCCGGACGAGACGTTGCTCGTGCAGTCCGGCAAGCCGGTCGGCGTGGTCCGGACTCACGCGAGCGCCCCGCGGGTGCTCATCGCCAATTCGCTGCTCGTGCCGCATTGGGCCAATTGGGACCACTTCCGCGATCTCGAGCGCCGCGGTCTCATCATGTTTGGACAGATGACGGCCGGCTCTTGGATCTACATCGGCAGCCAGGGCATCGTGCAAGGGACGTACGAGACGTTCGTCGAGGCGGGGCGGCGGCACTTCGGCGGCGACCTCGCCGGCCGGCTCGTGGTGACCGGCGGGCTTGGCGGAATGGGGGGCGCCCAGCCCCTGGCTGCCACGATGGCGGGCGCGACCTTCCTCGCGGCGGAGGTCGATCCGAGCCGCAGCCGGAAACGGCTCGACACGCGCTACCTCGATCACCTCACCGGCGACCTCGACGAGGCGATCCGACTCGCGCTCGACGCGAAGGAGCGCCGGCACGCGCGATCGATCGCCTGGACCGGCAACGCCGTCGACCTGCTGAATGCGTTGATCGAGCGGCACGTCGTTCCTGACCTGCTCACCGATCAGACGAGCGCGCACGACGCGCTGAACGGCTACTTTCCCACCGGCCTTTCGCTGGACGAAGCGCTCCGCCTGCGCGAGCGCGATCCCGACGGCTACGTCGAACGATCGCGCCGGACGATGGCGGAGCACGTGCGCTGCATGCTCGAGCTGAGGAGGCGCGGCGCCGTCACGTTCGACTACGGGAACAACCTGCGCGGGCAGGCGCTCGAGGCCGGCGTGAAGGACGCGTTCGACATCCCGGGTTTCGTGCCGGAGTACATCCGACCGCTGTTCTGCGACGGCAAGGGCCCGTTCCGATGGGCGGCGCTGTCGGGCGATCCGGAGGACATCCACGCGACCGACGACGCGATCCTCGAGCTGTTCCCGGAGGACGAGGCGCTCGCGCGTTGGATCCGGCTCGCGCGCGAGAAGATCGCCTTCCAGGGATTGCCGGCGAGGATCTGCTGGCTCGGCTACGGCGACCGGGCGAAGGCGGGGCTCGCGTTCAACGAGCTCGTCCGTACGGGTCGAGTCAAGGCCCCGATCGTCATCGGCCGCGATCACCTCGACTGCGGCTCGGTCGCGTCGCCGAATCGGGAGACCGAGGGGATGCGGGACGGCACCGACGCGGTCGCGGACTGGCCGATCCTGAACGCGCTCGTCAACTGCGCGTCCGGCGCGACGTGGGTCTCCGTCCATCACGGCGGCGGCGTCGGGATCGGTTACTCGATCCACGCCGGCCAAGTCGTCTGCGTCGACGGGTCGAGCGAGTCGGCCGCGCGCGTCGAGCGCGTCCTCACGAACGACCCGGCGATGGGGATCTTCCGTCACGCGGACGCCGGGTACGAGCGAGCGATCGAGAACGCCCGCACCAAGGGGATCCAGATCCCGATGCTGGGTGATTGACCGCCGCCGCGAGCACGCTCACGGCGCGGGTCGCGACGTCTCCGACCTGGCGGGTGGGACGGATGCCACGGGGACGCGATCTCCCGCCGTGAACGGCGGTGTGTACGTCGAGAGCACGGTCGAGCCGCCGGGCGCGCGGTTCACGTAGGCGTGCGGCACGTTCATCGGCACGTGGATGAGCTGACCGGCGCGGACCGCGCGCCACTCGCCGTCGAGGAGCACGTCTCCTTCGCCCTCGAGGATGTAGACGGTCTCGTCGCTCTTCTCGTGGACGTGGGGCGGAACTTCTCCCTGGATGACGACGAACGCGCAGGAGGAGCGCGGTGCGTCGGTCAGCAACGGCACGACGGATGGATCGCCCACCGGGCGCGAGGCGAGCCGCGCCGCCGCATCGATCACGACCGGCGGGCGCAGCGGCTCCTCGGGGGGGACGATCGAGAAGCCGGGAAAGAGCGTCTGGCAGCCGGCCGGTGCGAGAAGCGCGAGGAGCGCCGCACAGTTCGCGAGCCTCGTCATCGTTCGTCTCCACAATCGATGGTCAGGACCTTCTCCCGGCGCGGCGCGCCGACGTAGCCGAGCGCCTCGAGCGCCGGATCGATCTCGTCGCTCCGCTGCATCGGATCACGATGCTCGGCCCGGGCCAGGAAGGCGCGCAGCACCTCACGAAGCCGCACCGCGCGCGGATCGTCGGGAGCGTACACGTTCGCCTGCTCGAGCGGATCGGTCCTGAGGTCGTACAGCTCGAAGCACGCGTACGGAAACCCACGGCCGGGCACGCGGTGGAACGGCGGCTTGCGCGGCTGCACGCCGCGCGGGTTCTGGATGAGCTTGCTCGTGCCGTCCGAGACCGAGTACATGGAGTCCTCCCACTCGGCAAACACGTGCTCGCGAGCCGACCGATCCGTCGACCCGAGCGCGATCGGCAGGAGGGAGCTTCCCTCGTTGACGGGCGGCGCGGCACCCGCCGCCTCGAGCAGCGTCGCGAACAGATCGAGGTTCTGCACCAGCGCGTCGGTCACGCGGCCGGCCGCGACGCGGTTTCGCCACGACAGAGCGAGCGGGATCCTGAGGACGCTGTCGTAGATCGAGTTCCCGTGACCGAAGTAGACGTGGTGATCACCGAGCTCGTCGCCGTGGTCGGACGTGTAGACGACCAGCGCGTCCTCGAGGTGTCCGCGAGCTTCGAGGACGGAGAAGATCCGCGCGAGCCGGTCGTCGCACCCGCGGACGCCCGCGTCGTAGAGGTGGCGAACGTGCTCGACGTCGGCCACGGTGGGCGCGCCCTCGCCGAGCGTCCAGGCGTCGAGGTAGGGAGTGACGCCGTCCTTCGGCGCGTCCGGCGGCCCGTTGGGCTCGCGGAGCGGGCCCGAGTAGTCGGCGTCGACGAACCGCGCCGCGTCGCCCGCGGCCGGAGTGTACGGCTGGTGCGCGTCGTAGAGGTGCACCCAGAGGAAGATCGGCGCCGCGTCGGCGGGCGGGATCGACTCGATCCACCGGATCGCCTTCTCGACGACACGCTCGTCCCACTCGCGCTGAAAACGGAACTCCTGGTCGTAGCCCTCCTCGAGGAGCGCGCCGTCGATGCCGTCCTCGGCCACGTCGAGGCCGCGGATCCAGAACGGCCAGCGACCCTTGTCGAGGTTCGCGCAGAAGCCCGCCGTGCGATAGCCCTCGCGCTCGAGGAGGACGGGGAGCGGAACGTGCCGGCTGGAGAGGCGCAGGCCGTTCGCTCGCAGGCCGTGGGTGATCGGGTAGTTCCCGGTCAGCATCGACGCGAGCGACGGGTGCGTTTGACCGCGCGGGGCGTAGCAACGTTCGAAGCGGATTCCCTCGCGCGCGATCCGATCGAAGAGGGGCGTGGGCGATTCGCCCCGCACCGCCCGTCCGGCCGCGCCGACGTGGTCGGCGCGTAGAGTGTCGACGGTGAACAGGATCAGGTTCGGTCGCGGAACCGACGCGGAATCGCGTCGGCAGCCGGGGACCGTCGCGAGCGACGCCAGCCCGACGAGCCCGAGGAGCGCGGTCGAGCCGGCGCGCGTCAGTGGCCGTGGACGCGTCAACGGTTCCGATCGTGCTCCAGCGGGTCGATGCGGCGGATCCGGGTGATGACCCAGTGCTTGTGCTCGACGCGCAGGGTCAGCTCGAACTCGTCGGTCGTCCGGATGAAGCGATTGTAGAACGAGAGCGAGTAGCGGAACTCGGCCGGCACGCCCCATCGCAGGTCCGTTTCGGTGCAGCGCACCGCGAAGTCGAGGTTCGCGCCGTCGGAATCGCGATAGCGGTGCGGCTCGATCCGCACGTCCCCGACGAGCAGGAAGTCCTTGCTGCCGACGCCGGAGTCGGGAGCCGCTCCCGCCTCGCCGCCCGCCTCGAGCGGAGCGAGCGAGCCGCCCTGCCGCACCCACGCGCGTTTGCGCAGGTCGCTCGCGAGCGTGGCGCGAAGGTCGTCGCGATGCATCTGGTCGATCGCGTTGATGAAGATCTCGACCACGTCGGATTGCGGCGAGTACTCGTGGAGCGGGTAGCGACGCATTCCGAAGTCGTCGCCGGCCGGGTCGTCGCCCCACAGGCCGACCACGAAATCGAACAGCTCGTACGGGCGGATCAGCACCTCGGCGCCGGCGATCAGGGCGTGGGCCTGGACCCCGATGTCCCACGCGTTCTTCGGCACCGGCGGGAGCGCCGGCACTCCGTCCCGCAGCGGCGCCTCGTACGCCCGCATCGGACCGAGCACGCCGATCAGCGCGCGTCCCTTCGCGTCGGCGTCGCCCCGGCGGTCGCCGAGGTGCCACTCGCGGTAGCGCCCCTCTTCGTACAGGCCGGTCGAGCGACCGTCGATGCCGAGTCGCCAGCTCCGGTAGTTGAGGTAGGAGAGCCAGAAGTTCTCGCTCGCGTAGAGCTCGAGCCCGAAGCCCGGGCCCACGCCGACGGACACCTTCAGCAGGTCGATGACGTCGAGCAACCGGTTGGGGAGGTAGAAGATCAGCCATTCCTGCGCGCTGACGTAGTCGGGGACCGGCGCGGCCTGGGTCGACGATGAGTCGAGCTCGGGGCGGATCGATTCGATGGAGTGGTACGCCGGTGGAGTGGGCGAGAAGACCGAGCAGGCGCCCAGCCCGAAGAGCAGCGTGACCGTGAGAACGGGTCGCGTCGAATCGAGATACATCACGTCGACCTCCACCAACCAGATCGGCGGTCTCTGTCATATCGACGTGGTGGGGGGGTTGCAACTGCGATAGGCGCGACGCGCTCAGTCCGATGCAACTCTCTGGAGCTGGGCGAGCTGGGCCCAATGGGCTGACGGGGTGGGCCGTGCGGGCGGGGCGGTGGCTCCCGCGGCGATGCAGGTGGCTCGGAGCTTGAATCCGCGGCACCGTGGTGGTCGAGTCGCCGCGACTCACGCATCGAGCCGGAGGAGTGCCACGAACGACTTCAGACGCCACTTCCACCTCGATCCCGAGGTGACGTTCCTGAACCACGGCTCGTTCGGCGCGTGCCCGCGGGCGGTGCTGGACGTCCAGAGCGAGCTGCGCGTGCGGCTCGAGCGCGAGCCCGTTCAGTTTTTCGTCCACGAGTACGGCCGGCGTCTCGACGAGGCGCGCGAGCGAGTGGCCGCCTTCCTCGGAGCGGATCCCGACGGCTTGGCGTTCGTGGTGAACGCGACGACGGGGGTGAACTCCGTGCTGCGGTCGTTGGAGCTCGCGCCGGGAGACGAACTCCTCGTGACCGACCACGAGTACAACGCGTGCCGGAACGTGCTCGACTTCGTGGCCTCCCGCGCCCACGCCGAGGTCGTGGTCGCGAGGGTTCCGTTCCCGCTGCTGAGCGAGGACGAGGTGGTGGAGGCGATCGTCGACCGCGTGAGCGCCCGTACCCGCCTGCTGCTCGTCGACCACGTCACCAGTCCGACCGGCCTCGTGCTGCCGATCGAGCGGATCATCGCGGCGATGAGCGAGCGCGGCGTCGACGTCCTCGTCGACGCGGCCCACGCGCCGGGAATGGTCCCCCTCGACCTCCGGGCGCTGGGCGCCGCGTACTACACCGGCAACGCGCACAAGTGGCTCTGCGCGCCGAAGGGGGCCGCGTTCCTCCACGTCAGGCAGGATCGCCGCGAGTCGGTGCGTCCGGCCGTGATCAGCCACGGCGCCAACGTGCCGACCGACCGGCGGCCGCGCTTCCGCCACGAGTTCGATTGGGTCGGCACGCTCGATCCGACGCCGTGGCTCACGATCCCGGCCGCGATCGACACCATCGGAGGTCTTCTGCCCGGGGGATGGCCGGACGTCATGCGGACGAATCGCGCGCTGGCGCTCGAGGCGCGGGAGATCGTGCGTGCGGCGCTCGGCGTCGAGCGCCCCGCTCCCGACTCGATGATCGGGTCGATGGCCGCGCTGCCGCTTCCGGACGGAGAGGCGGGCCCGCCGTCGTCGCTCTACGTCGATCCGCTCCAGCAGCGTCTGTTCGACGCGCACCGCATCGAGGTGCCGATCTCGCCGTGGCCGGCTTCCCCCCGGCGCGTGCTGCGGGTCTCGGCGCAGCTCTACAACGACGCCGGGGACTACCGGCGCCTCGCGTCGGCCCTCGTCGCGCTCGGCGCTTGATCCCCGCGCACCGGCCCGTCCCGTGAACGTCAAGGTCATCATCCCCGCGCTGAACGAGGAGGAGTCGATCGGTCTCGTGCTCGACGCGATCCCGCGCGACGTGACCGAGGTGATCGTCGTCGACAACGGAAGCCGGGACCGCACCGCCCGCGTCGCGAGCGAGCACGGAGCGCGCGTCGTCGCCGAGCCCCGCCGCGGCTACGGGCGGGCGTGCTTGACCGGGATCGACGTGGCGGGGACGTGCGACGTCGTCGTCTTCGTCGACGCCGACTTCTCCGACCATCCGGAGGAGATGCCGTCGCTGATCGCTCCGATCGCCCGCGACGAGGCCGACCTCGTGATCGGCACGCGCACGACGCGCCCGGAGAACCGCGCGGCGCTGCTGCCGCAGGCGCGGTTCGGGAACCGGCTCGCGGCGTTTCTCCTGAACCGCCTGTTCGGGGGGACGACGACCGACCTCGGCCCGTTCCGCGCGGTGCGGCACGAGTCCCTCGTGACGCTCGCGATGGACGACGAGGGGTTCGGTTGGACGGTCCAGATGCAGGCGCGAGCGCTCGCGATGGGGATGCGCGTGGTCGAGGTCCCGGTGTCCTACCGGCGCCGGATCGGTGTGTCGAAGATCACGGGGACGGTGTCGGGGACGGTGAAGGCGGGGACGAAGATCCTCTACACCATCGGGCGGGAGGCGTTGAGGAGGTGAGCGGGGCCGCCTCCCCGTTCTCGAATACGGGGCACACGGGGGCACACGGGGCGGTTCGCCGGCGGCTGGAACTCGCCGGTCTGCTATGCTCTCGCTCATGCGCGGACTCGCCTCCATCCTCCTCGTCGCGATGTTCGGCACGGCCGGCTACGTCGTGTACGAGCGGTTCAACGAGCGGCAGGCGCTCATCGCGTCGCAGGCGCGGGAGCTGCTCGAGAAGGAACGAGTCATCGCTCGGCTCATCGCGTCGAGCCGGGTGGCCCAAGCCATGGTGACCCGGCGTTGGACGGACGACGACGGCGTCGTCTGGTCGCAGGTCCGCTTCGTCGAGCTGGGTGCGGACGGGAAGCCGCTGTACACGAAGAACGTGAAGGTCCAGGGCGAGACGGTCTACTTCGACGCGCGAGTGCTGAAGTTCGAGCAGGGTCTGATCGGCGAAGGCGATGGGATGAAGGGAAAGAGCCTCGTCCTGTTCCGCCGGCTGTTCGGCGAGCATCAGAACCCGGCCCATGGCGAGCCGCTGGACGAGGGGCAGGCCGACGGGGTTCCGCGCGCGTACCGCACCGGCGAGGCGGTCTCCGCCGTCGAGGTCGCGATGTGGAAGGAGTTCTGGACCTACGCGCGGGACCCGCAGGCGGCGAAGGCGGCCGGCGTCCGCGTCGCCCAGGGCGAAGCGCCGTACCTGCCGATGGAGGAGAACACGATCTACGACCTGACGGTCGATCACGCCGGCGGCCTCAACATCAAGGCGTCGCCGGTTCCCGCCGTGCTGATCGACGAAGACGGCTGAGCGCCGCCCCGTCGGCGTGCGGAGGAGGCAGGATGCGACGCTTCGTTCCCGTGTACTTCGTGACGCTCC
The DNA here is from genome assembly GCA_964649825.1 of uncultured Phycisphaeraceae bacterium. GTDB lineage: Bacteria > Planctomycetota > B15-G4 > B15-G4 > JADJEK01 > CAZYQW01. The sequence goes on from CAZYQW010000108.1 coordinate 173,582, forward strand.
TCGCGGCGGCGACCACCGCGTCCGCGCAGCTCGAGCTCACGCTCGTGTCCCTCACCGACGTGGGCCCGTTGACGCTCGCCGGCATGGGCGGCGCCGACTTCGACGACGCGACGGGGCGGCTCTGGATCTCGGATGGGTGCGGGCCGGGATGCCCGACGGCGGGGACCAACCGTGTGTACCAGATCGACCCGATCACGGGCCTCGTCCATTCGTTCTTCGACGCGGCCGTCGTGCCCGGGCTCGACGTCGGTGCCGACGCGGTCGCGCGCCATCCGGCCACCGGGGACCTCTTCATCTTCTCGCCGTACATCGAGGACGAAGGCGGACGGGTGAGTCCGAACGGTGTCCTCGTGAAGGACTTCGGCCACTCGTACCAGGCGCCGGCGGCGGCGTGCTCGCCCGCGGGCGATCTCTACGTGGTGGCGGACACCAACGCCGGCGGCGACGGACGGCTCCACAAGATCGATGCGAGCACGGGAGCGGTGTCGTCGTCGACGACGCTCGCCGGCCCGACGATGCGCGTGGCGTCGATGGACCTCGATCCGTCGACCGGCAACTTGTTCGTGTTCGACGACCTTACGGACGATCTCGTCGAGATCGACGTCGCGACAGGTGCACGGCTGAGTCAAACCGACCTCTCCGCCCTCGGGATCACGCCGGCGATGCACTTCGCGACCGCCTTCGCGTTCAACGCGGACGGATCCCGGATCTACTTCGGCAAGGGGACCGCGGCCGACGCCCACGTGCTGCGCGTGTTCGATCGCACGATCAGCGCCTGGTCCGACGTAGGGTGCGAACTCGCCGGCGTGAGCGGAGCGCCCGTCCTCGCGGGCAGCGGCTCGCTGGCGGTGGGCACGCAGAACAGCATCGATCTCTCGAACGCCGCGCCGAACGCGTTCGCGGTCCTGTTCGCGTCGCTGTCCAGCACGCCGGCGCCGTTCTTCGGAGGGACGTTGAAGCCGTTCCCGCCGGTCGTCACGCTCTCGCTCGGGACGGGCCCGGCCGGCGTGGTCGCCCTGCCGTTCGTCATGCCGGCCGGCGTCCCCGGCGGAGTGAACCTGTACGTCCAGTACGGGATCCAGGACGCGGCGGCGATCCAGGGCGTCGCGCTCTCGAACGCGGTGGTCGGGATCGCTCCGTAGGCGTCAAGACCGCGGCGAGATCACCCAGGTCCCGTGCGCGGTCGCGACGATGGTGCCGTCGTCGCGGGTGCACTCGCCGCGGAGGAACGCGACGCGCCGGCCGCGCCGCACGACCTCGGCGGTCGCGGTCAGCGTCCCTTTCGCCTCGGACAGGAACTGGACGGAGAGCTGCACGGTCGAGCATGTGTGAACGGCGTCGAGCGTGCGCGCGCAGGTCCGTCCCATCGCCCCGTCGAGAAGCAAGGTCGGCACCGCGCCGTGCACGATGCCGACCTCGTTCAAGAACGACGAGTCCACCGTCAACGTCAGGCGGACCGAGCCGTCGGCCCGGTCCTCCGTCACGACGCCGAGCTTCTCGTTGATCGGGGACTCGTTCATCCAGTCCATCCACTTGATCCACTGGATCTGGGCTCGCTCTTGTTCCGACTCGCTCGGCGCGCGGATCGTATCGTGCCGGAACGGAGCGCGGCGTCGAATCCCCGCCCGCGGCTCGGCTCCGAGGGACGGAACAAGCGGGCCAAGCCGTTCGTCTGCACCGGACGCGCCCGAGGAGCGAACAGGAATGCCCGCGGCAGACAAGCGCGACCACGAAAACAAAATATTCCTTGACGAGAATATTCAAGATCTGGCATATTCCCGGTCGTGATCGCAACGCTTCGCGCCCTGGCCGAGCCGAACCGCCTGCGGATCGTGGACCTCCTCCGTGGGGGCCCCCGACCCGTGGGGGCGATCGCCGGCGAGCTCCGTCTTCGTCAGCCGCAGGTGTCGAAGCACCTGCATGTTCTGGAGGAAGCGGGTCTCGTCGCCGCCCGGCCGGATGCGCAGCGCCGGATCTATGCGCTTCGGCCGGAGCCGCTTCGAGAGCTCGATCAGTGGCTGGAGGACTACCGCCGTATCTGGGAAGGCAACTTCCAGCAGCTCGACGCGCTCCTCGAGGAGATGAAGGCATCCGATGAGAACGATCCGCCGAAATAGACCTCCAACCGTGAGACTCCGATGATGAACCCCGGATCCTTGAAGGTGACCACTCCGTCGGATCGCGAGATCGCGATGACCCGCGAATTCGACGCTCCCCGCCGCCTCGTCTTCGAAGCGCTGATCCAGCCCGACCTGATCCGGCGCTGGCTGACCGGACCGCCCGGCTGGTCGATGACCGTCTGCGAGTTCGATCCGACCGTCGGCGGCACCTATCGCTACGTCTGGCGCAAGGCGGACGGCACCGAGATGGGGATGGGCGGCGTCGTGCGCGAGGTGGTGCGGCCCGTACGCGTCGTCGTCACCGAGCAGTTCGACGAGGCGTGGTACGAGGGCGAGGCGCTGACGACGACACGTCTGGAGGAGCGCCGCGGTCGGACGACGCTGACGCTGGTCGTACAGTACGACTCGAAGGAAGTTCGCGACGCCGTCCTGCAGAGCCCGATGGAGGAAGGCGTCGGTTACAGCTACGCCCAGCTCGCCGAGCTTCTGGCGGGGATGAAGGACGCGGAGGGCGACGCGCCAGCATGAGCAAGTCTGGGAAGGCCGCACGCCAGCCGATGCCGCCGACGTCCGCCGGCGAGGCCCTCGAGTGGCTCGGGCGACACGGCGATCGCCGCACGATCGACGGGATGGCCCGCTACGGGATCCCGTCCGATCGCGCGTTCGGCGTGACCGTCGGGGCGACGAAGTCGTACGCGAAGGCGATCGGTCGGAACCACGTCCTCGCCCAGGAGCTCTGGGCGAGCGGCTGGTACGAGGCCCGCCTGCTCGCGTCGTTCGTGGACGACCCGCGGCAGGTGACGACCCGGCAGATGGACCAGTGGGCCGCGGACTTCGACAACTGGGCGGTCTGCGACACCGTCTGCTTCCACCTGTTCGACCGGACGCCGCACGCGTGGAAGAAGGCTCGGCAGTGGGTGAAGGCGCGTCCCGAGTTCGTGAAGCGCGCGGGCCTCGCGCTCTTCTGGAGCTTGACGGTGCACGACAAGGCCGCGCCGAACGAAGAGTTTCTCGCCGTGCTGCCGCTCATCGAGGCGGCGGCCGACGATGGGCGGGACCTGGTCAGGAAGGGCGCCAGCATGGCCCTCCGCGCGATCGGGAAGCGCAACGCGGCGCTGCACGCCGGGGCCGTCGAGGTGGCGCAGCGCCTGGCGGACTCGCGGCGGGACGCGGCCCGCTGGGTCGGAAAGGTGGCGTTGAAGGAGTTGGCGAGCGCCGCGGTGCGAGCGCGAGTGGCTCGCTCACGCTGAATCGAGTCTCGTCCGCGTCCCGGCGGCGCCGACGCGATCGCGTTCGCCGGCAAGAATCCCGTCCAGGCGTGGGTTGGCGCGCCGGTGTCACGGAGCGGTTCCTTGGCGCGGCGCAGCGCGTCCGCCGGGGACGCCCCGCCGACGAGAAGCCGGCTACCGGACGAGCAGCACCTTGCAGTTGCCGCATCGCACCTGCCCGCCGAGCGCCGACGAGGGGAACCCGTTCGTCTGCCGGCAGAATGGACACCGCACGCGGACCGAGCCGTTCTCGAGCCGGTGCTTCGTTTGCCGGCAGCGTGGACACGAGAGTACGTGGGGAGGACTGAACGTGCGACAGTGCTCGCAGACGTCGAGGCGCGGCGTCACGCGCGTCGTGCCGTCCACGATGCGCTCGTACGCCTCTTGGATCGACTTGAACTTCTCCTCGGCCACCGAGATGAACTCGTCGCCGAGGTGCTGGAACCGGTCGGGGTGGTAGCTCTTCACGGCGTCGCGGTACCTTGCCTTCACCGTGTCGAGGTCCGCTCGCGGGTCGACGCCGAGCGTGCGGTAGTCGTCGCCTTCGCCGCCGCCGCCGTCCTCTCCATCGGTGACGAAGTGGGCGCGGACGGCGGAGAAGTCGGCGCGAGAGAGGCCGAGCGTTTCCGCGACCTCTCGCAGCGCCACGAGCTCGGCCGGCGCCAGGACGCGGTCGGCGAGCGCGACGCGGAACAGGACGAACAGGACGTGCACGCGATCGGCCGGGTCGAGCGCGGGCAGGGCGCACGCGGCCTCCTTGGGCGGGATCGAACCGGCGTCGATCGCGGAGTCGATCAGGCGGTCGAACACGGGCAGATGCTGGGCCGAGAGGCCCGCGTCGCGCTGGAAGTAGGATCGGATCGCGTCGCGCTCCTGGGTCTCGAGCGGTCCGTCCGCCTCTGCGATCGACACGGCGAGACCGACGAGCGCGCGGGCCCGCTCCACCGCGGTCCGCGGCGAGGCGACCCGCGATGGGGCGGAGAGCTGTCGCTGCAGCAGATGCCCGAGCAGAGCTCCGACGAGCGCGCCGGGAATCCGCGCGAGCGCGAAGCCGAGCGCGGCGCCGAGGATCGCACCGAGCGCGCCGTCCTTGCCGGCGCCGCGCGCAAGGCTCACCGCGCGGGGCTCGACAGAGCGAACGCGCGTCCGTCGACCGTCTCGGGAACCGGGACGCCGAGGTAGCTCGCGATCGTCGGCGCGAGATCGACCGTCGCGAAGCGATCGCCCCGCACCTCCGCGCGCCCGAACCCCAGGAACACCATCGGCACGCGCTGGTCGTACTCGAACTGGGTCGCGTGGTTGGCTTTCACGTAGGGGGCCACGTCGAGGTAGTCCATGGAATAATGCCGGCGGAACGCGAGCATCACGTCGCCGCCGCGCGTGGAGTGGAACGAGTGGCGAAGCGGCGCGGGAATGGTGGGGTCGCCGGCCTCGAGCCGGTAGCGCGGGTACGCGGCTTCGATGCCGCGCACGCGGGTCACCGCGCTGACCACCACGTCCTGCACCAGATGGGGGTCGGCGCGGTGCCGGGCGATCGCGAGCGGATCGATGTAGACGTCCGGCAGAGACGCGAGCGCCCAATCGTCCGCGCCGAAACGATCGTCGAGCTCGGCGTCGACCGCGTCGAGGATCGACTTCACCCGCACGCGGCCGGCGTCGATGCCGCGTGCGATCAGGCTCTCGGCGATCGGGCCGACGCCGTGATCGGAGGTGAGCACGAAGTGCGCCCGGCCGCCGCTCGCGGCCTCGCACGTCGCGAGGAACTCCCCGAGCGCGCCGTCGAGCCACGCGTAGTAGTCGGCCTGCTCGCGCGACTCGGGACCGTACGCGTGGCCGACGTAGTCGGCCGACGAGAAGCTGATCGCGAGCAGGTCGGTGACGTCGTCGGCGCCGAGCGAGCACGCCTCGATCGCGGCGGCCGCCACCCCGAGGACGCGCTCGTCCGAGAACGGCGTGAAGACGAGGTCCCTCACCGCGCGGATCTCGTGGGGAAACGACGCATCGTTCGCGTCGGCGAGCCCGAACCGGCCCTCGTAGCGGGCGGCGTCGATCGTGCACTCGACGCGATCGAACTCCGCGTCGGTCAGACGCGGCTCCCAGCGTTTGCCGACCCACTCGGAAGGCGGCGAGGCGTCGTTGAACCGGCGCACGAACTCCGGCATTTCCTTCGCGTAGTAGCGTGACGTCGTGAACGTCGCGGTCGACGAGTCGACGTAGACGCACACGTCGGCGTGCTTGCCGCCGAGTGCGGTCGCGGAGCGCGACTTGTACGCGATCGCCACGACCCGGGTCCGATCGTTTGCCTCCTTCATCCAGTCGCCGAGCGCCGTCGCGAGCATGTCGTTCGGAGACCCGCCCGGCTTGCCCGTCACGACGTCCGGTGTGTCCGGGTCGATCGAGACGCGCTTGAACGTGCCGGGCACGGAGCCGGGAATCTCGTTCGCCACGATCCCGTGCCGCGACGGGTGCGTGCCGGTCGCGATCGTGGCGTGGCCGGGGCCGGTCGACGTCACGCCGTGGACGTGGCGCGCGTCGTTGAACCGGAGCCCCTCCGTGCAGAAGCGGCGGAGGCCGGCGCGGAAGATCGGCGCGAAGCGATCGAGGTAGTCGGCGCGCATCTGATCGACGACGAGCAGCACGACGAGTCGGGGTCGCTCGGAGGGTCCGGACGGGGCGGGGCCCTCGATCGAGGTCGGCGCGGCGAACGCGCCCGCGAGCAGTGCGGCGAGGATCATGAGAACCACGCGACTCCGGAGAGCCAACCCTGGACCCAGAACTGATAGAAGGACGCGAAGGTCCGCCCCGCGGCCCGATCGGGAGAAACGAGCCGACCATTGTTGGTGACGTCCAGGTCGAGCGCGATCGTTCGATCGGGATCGACGACCGCCTCGACGAGGCGCGCCGCGCGCGGGTCCGGTCGGATGATGTACCAGGGCTTCCGTTCGTCGAGCACGACCTCCTCCGTCGAGCCGTCGTCGAAGCGAAGGCGGACGGTGGCCGGCAGCCAGAGGCGGCCGCGGTTGCGGACCACCACCTCCGACGCGAAGAGCGGTGCCGGGGCCTCGGTCGCCTCGGCGGCGGTCTTTTCCGCGTCGAGCGTCCCCCGCTCGAACATCTTCGTCACCCGTGCGAAGAGCGACGGCTCCTCGTCCGGCGGCACGAACACGGCGGCGATCGGCGCGCCCGGCGCGGCCGGCAGCTCGAACCCGGCCGCCGGCTTCATCGGGAAGCTGCGCGCTTCCTCGACGGCGAAGTCGATCGTCTCGCTGCCGTAGATGCACTCGTGGAGGAAGTCATGGAAGGCGCCGCCGAGGACCTCGTCCGCGACCGCGATGAACTCCTCGGACGTGGGGTGGCGAAACGCGTACCGGCGCGTCCAGGTCCGCAGGAGCTCGCGCATGCGTTCCCAGCCGATCTGCCCCTCGAGCGTCCGCAGCATCAGGCACGGCTTCGAGTAGGCGATCGTGCGGTACGCGTTCTCGCCGCCGGCGCGGTACGCGTCCCACGACAGGGTCTTCAGCGGCGCGTCCGCCGCGAACGACTGGTACGAGTCCTTGCGGCCGAAGAACCGATCGTTGAACGAGCCGGCCTGTCGCAGGTCGGGGATCGAGAACCCGAAGAGCGTGTGGCGGTCCTCGTCGTACTCCGAGAAGAACGGGCCGCGCGGGTAGCCCGCGACCCGGCCGAGGACGAGCCCGGACTGGAGCGTGGGGCGGTAGACGCGCTCGGCGGCGGCGAGCGGCAGGCCCGGGGCGGAGGTCGTGCCGCGGTAGAACTCCTCCATGACCTTGTAGGTCACGTAGGTGGTGATCCCCTCGTCGAGCCACGCCTCCTCGAACTCGTTCGTCGCCACGAGCCCGTACCAATACTGGTGGCTGAACTCGTGGACCGTGACCCCCGCCGGGTCCTCCGAGCGCTCGCGGATCCACCCCAGGAACTCCGGCGTCCGCGAGCTGATGGTGAACAGCATCGGGTATTCCATCCCGCCGCCCGCGCCGTGCGGCTCGACGTCGATCACGACGCGCGGGTACGGGTATGGGAAGAACCACTCCGCGTACCGATCGATCGTGAACTTGGTCACGTCGAGGATCAGGGACGCCTTCGTCTCGAGGAACGGCTGCGACAGGAGCACGATCTCGACGCCGGATTCCGACTGCGCGCGATGGACGATGAAGTTCGGGCTCGCACACCACGCGAAGTCATGCACCGCCTTCGCGTCGTACGTGACCGTCTTCTTGCCGTTCTCGATGATCGGCTCGCCGCGGGGCACTCCGGTCGCGTCGACCACGTACGCTTCGGGCACCGTGATCGCCACCTCGTAGACGCCGAAGCTCGCGAAGAACTCGGATGGGTTTCGGAACGGCCAGTCGACGAAGCGGCCGTTCTCGTGCGCGCACAGCTTGGGGAACCACTGCATCGCGTTGACGTGCGATCCGAACTTGCCCATGCGCGCCACGATGTGCGGGAGCTTGGTCTCGAACTCGATCGAGAAGAGCGTCGCCTCGCCCGGCGCGAGCGGTGAGGCGAGACGGACGCGCATCACCGTCTCATCGATCACGGCGCGGTCGTTCGCATCGCCCCCGAGCGCGTCCTTCACCGACGCGATCCGCATGTACCCGCCGTCCTCCGCTCCGCGCAGGAGGATCCTCCGCTCGCCGCGGACGTCCTGGATCCACTTCGTCTGGGTGTGCGCCCACGCGTTCGGATAGAGGTGGAACGGCACCACCTCGACCGGCGCATCGGACAGGTTCCGGAACGTCACGTCGGCCTTCCCGACGAGCGTCATCCGCGCCGTGTCGAGTTCGACCGTGATCTTGTACTCGTTGTTGAACGGACCCTCCGGCACCGTCGGAATCGGCTCCTCGCGTCCGAACGCGAACGCGGGAGAGCCGAGGACGAGAGCGAGGACGAAGCGGAGAACGCGTGCGAGCGTCATCACAGACCTCCCGTCGTCGAGGTACCTTCGTCCTTGAGTCCGTAGCCGCCGGGGCGTCGTCTCGGCCGCGGCGCGTCGACGACCGGCGCGTCCGCGTAGGCGAGGTCGGGGTCCTGCGGAATCGGCGCCGCGGTGCGCTCCTGATAGATCACGAGCAGCCCCGCGAGCCGCATCACCAAGAGCGCCTGGACCAGGAAAACGGCGAGCTGCGTCAGGACCTGGAACAGCAGGTCCGGAGAGACCGTGAAGTCGTAGTCGGCTCCGAACCAGGCGAACGGCTGGAACGGAGCGGTCCAGTCGACGCGGCGCAGCAGGTGGTCGTAGCCGCCAAGGACGAGCAGCACCAATCCGCTCGAGAGCACGAAGTAGGCGAGCACCGTGAACGGGTTGCGGAAGCAGAGTCCGATTCCGTGCAGGTAACCGCGGAGCATTCGGCGATCGTCGTCCACGACGCAGCGGATCCTGGCGAACTGGATGGGCAGGACCACGAGCAGCGCGAACAGGCAGAGGAAGATCACCGTCTTCGCCGTGCTCGTCCAGCCGAGCAGGCCGGCCGACGCGGAACGGTCGAGCGTCCGCTCGAAGAAGCGGGTGAGGCCGTTCGACGCGAGGTCGTTCGCGAACATCAGGGCGGCGAGCACGATCCCGGCCGGGACGAGCACGCGGACGAACGGGAAGATGTGCCTTCCGCAGGCCGCGAAGAAGGTCGTGAAGGTGACCGGCCGCCGGCGATCGGCCAGCGCGGTCAGCACGCCGCCGAGCAGGAAGAGGTAGACCAGCACGAAGAAGACCGCGCTCACGCGGGCCGCGGCCGCGGCCCCGTCGAACGTGTCCGCGTGGTTGCGAAAGAGATCCGCGATGAACTCGGCGTCGAACGCGACGAGGAAACTCCGCGTGTCGGGAGTCCTCGCGAGCACGTCTCCGGCGAGGTGGTAGACCGGAACCGCGACCACGGCCGCGAACAGGAGGTTCGCGAGGTACAAGAGGAAGACGCTCTTCACGCTGAGCACGGCGCGCAGGAGCCCGATCAGGAGAGCCTTGGGAGCGAGGAGCATGACGTTTCGATGTTCCGGAATCTCGGGGCGCGACCGCGATGCCGGCCACGCCATCCGACGTTTCGACCAGGGATGAACCCGAGCAATCTAATACGTGAGGTTGGATCGTCGGCTCCGAAAGCTCTCGGAGTTCGGCAACCCCCGCCGGCGTGGTCTTGCTCCCCCCGCGCCGAATCGGTAGATCTCTTGCCCTTCTGACATGGAGGAATCGATGCGCACATCCTTGAAGGGTCTGAGTCTGGTGGCGATCTGCGCGCTCACGAGCGCGCTCGGCTGCTACCTCAAGCCCCTCGAACAGCCGGCCCTGGACAACTACACGGGTATCCAGATCCTCGATCAGCCCGACGTGCGGACCCTGAAGCCGCTCGGCCACGTGACCGCCCGCAAGGTCGTCGTCCACGGCGATCGATGGGACGAGGAAGCGCTCGACGCTCTGAAGGAGGCGGCCTGGATCGACTTCCCAGAGACGACCGTGCTCTACATGGTCCACCTCTTCCCCGGCGACGAAGCGATGACCTTCCACGCCAGCGGCATCGCGGCTCGCTCCCGGTAGTCCGCCCGCTGCCACGACTTCCAACAGCGAAGCGGAGTGCGGCCGATCCCGACGTGATCGGCGGCGCTCCGTGGCGTCTCGCCGGCGGAACCGCCTCGGTCCGCCGGGGACGCGGGCGGTTGTCGCGCGAGGGTGATTCGGCCCTCAAGGCGAGGTGGTCGTGAGCCGATCAAGGGGTCTCCACGACGACCCCGTCGACGACACACCCTGGAACCCGTCCGTGCCGAACCCCGACTCGTGTCCCTCCGCGTTCGCTCTCGAGCGGCGTTGACCAACCCCGACTGCGAATGACCACCCTGCTCGCGGAAGACCCCGTCTCCACGCTCGTGCTGGCATTGGAGGCCCGACGATCCACGAACGCCGCGGCGAAGGCGTACGCCGGCCTCTTCGAGGCGTTCGTCCGCGACGCGGCGCGCGCGATGTCCGACCGTTCGCCATTGGAGAGGAAGGCGTTTCGGGACGACGTGGCGGAACGGATCGCTCCGTGGGTCGCGTCCAGCGGCACGCTTGCCGCGATCCGGCGGCGCGAGTCGTCGGGATCGCGCAGCTTCGCAGCGGTCGAGTACGCGCTCGGGAACCGCGCGTGTGGCGATGACGGCGTCGCGGAAGCGTTCGATCGATTCCTGCTCGGAAGCTCGCCCCTCGCCGCGATCCGCGCCCGGCGCCTCTTCTTCAAACGCGAGCTGTCCTACCGGCTGCGGCACGTCCCGGCCGGCGAGCGGTATCGCGTGCTCGTGTTCGGGTCCGGCCCCCGCCCGGAAGTCCTCGACGTGCTCGCGTCCGATGAAGTGGACGCGTCCCGTGCCGCGGTGACGCTGATCGACGGCGACTCGGACTGCCTGCGCCGGTCGATGCGCTTCGCGCGCCGGCATGGCTTCGAAGGCTCGATCCGCGCGATCGAGGTCGATCCGATCCGCGCGTCGCTCGTCTGCGATGCCGCGCCGCTCGCCGGGCAGGACTTCGTCTACTGTCCGACTCTGTTCGACTTCGTGCCGGACGACGTCGCCGCACGCTGTCTCGAGTTCGCCTTCCGCTGTCTACGGTCTGGAGCGCCGCTCATCGCGGCGCACTACCACCACGATCTGACCGCGAGCGACCGCATCGTCCTCGAATGGTGGTTGGAGTGGTTCCCGTACTTCCGTTCGCCGCGCGAGGTCGCGGCGCTCCTGACGCAGGCCAATCTCGACGCTCCGTTCGGCGTGGCCGGTATGATGCGAGGGCCCAACGTCTACCTCGCGGTCGAACGGCGCGTCCAGGCCTGATCCGCGACGGACGGCGGGGGGGCGGCGGCTCTCGCCGATCCCTCGCAGTGAAGGAGACGGACATGCGACGCAGCTCTCTCATCTTCGCCCTCGCACCGGCGTGGCTCGCCCTTTCGGTTCCCATCGTCCGGGCGGGTCCGGTCCCCGCCGCGGACGTGGCGAGCTACGTCGTGACGTTCCAGTCGACGTGGAGCAGCCAGTCCCACCCGACCGAGTTCCCGTTCGGCGCGCATTACTCCGGCCTCGTCGGCGGCACCCATGACGCGACCGCCCAGTTCTGGGCGCCCGGACAGATCGCGAGCCCCGGCATCGAGTCGATGGCCGAGCTCGGCAGCAAGTTCCCCCTCATCAACGAGGTGAACGCCGCGATTGCAACCGGCGCGGCCGAGTTCGTGCTGTCCGGGCCCGGGCTGTTCTCGACGCCCGGCTCCGCGAACCTGGCATTCTCGATCGGCATCGACCATTCGCGTGTCACCCTGGTGTCGATGATCGCGCCGAGCCCGGACTGGTTCGTCGGCGTACACGATCTCGAACTGCTGAAGAACGGGCAATGGGTCGACCAGGTCGTGATCGAGCTCCTGCCGTACGACTCGGGCACCGACAGCGGGACGACGTACACGTCGGCAAACGCCGACACCCTCCCGAAGGAGCCGATCGCGCTGATCCCGGGCGCTCCGTTCACGCCGGGAGTCGCGCTCGGGACGTTCACGTTCCAGCGAACCGACACGCCGACCCCGGAGTTCGAGGACCTCGGTTCGGGGCTCGCCGGATCGACCGGGATTCCGCAGCTCGTCGGCAGCGGGACCCTGCAGGTGGGCGATCCCGTTGCGCTGAGCCTGTCGAACGCGAAGCCGGGCGCCGCCGCGATCCTCGTCGTCGGGACGTCGATCGCGAATCTCCCCCTGTTCGGCGGCACGCTCGTGCCGAGCCCCGAGCGGCTCGCGTTCGGTCTCACCGTCGACGCGCTCGGCGATCTGAACCTGCTGTCTCCGTGGCCGGCCGGGGTTCCCTCCGGAACGGCGCTGGTTCTCCAGTATTGGGTCGAGGATCCGGGAGGGCCGGTCGGCTTCGCGGCGTCGAACGCGGTGTGCGCGACGAGTCCGTGAGCCGCCGTTGACGGCCCCGGCGCCCGATCCCCCGTCACCGTCGGACGAGCTCGCCGGCGAGCGGGACGCGATGGTCGACGAACAGCTCGCGGCGCGAGGCGTCACGGACGCGTCGGTCCTCGCCGCCATGCGCAAGGTGCCGCGCCACGAGTTCGTTCCCGTCGAGGTTCGACGCCACGCTCACGCGGACCGGGCGCTTCCCCTCGAGCACGGTCAGTCGATCTCGCAGCCGTTCATGGTGGCGACCATGACCGAGCTGGCGCGGATCGCGCGCGCCGACCGCGTCCTCGAGATCGGCACCGGGTCGGGCTACCAGACCGCCGTCCTGGCCGAGCTCGCGCGGGAGGTCTACACGACGGAGATCGTCCCCGAGCTCGCTCGTGAAGCGAGGGCGCGCCTTGCGCGGAGCGGCTACCGGAACATCCACTTCCGGATCGGGGACGGACGCGCCGGTTGGCCCGAGGCGGCGCCGTTCGACGCCATCGTGGTGACCGCGGCGCCGGCGCGCGTGCCCGCCGCGCTGGTGGATCAGCTCGCGGACCGCGGTCGCCTCGTCATTCCGGTCGGGACGAACGCGCAGGAGCTACGCGTCCTCACGCGGAACGGAAGTCTCGTCCGAGAGCGCACGATCTTCCCGGTCCGTTTCGTCCCGTTGGTCGACCGGGACCCCGGAGGGTGACCGGTCGAGGCGCAGCGCGGGCCAGCGCGGCACGCGGCCCGTCGGGCCGCCGGAGGCGATTGCGTCGAAATAGCGGCGCGCGTCTGCCTCGAACCCAGCGACGTCGAGACCGAGCCGAACGGGCGGCGTCCGAGGGAGCCGCGCGAGCTTCTCGAGGCCCCGCGCCGCGAGCTTGCCGGCGCCCGCCATGTCCTTCATGATGAGCTTCAAGTGAGCCGCGCTCACCTGGATGAGTGCCTGCAGCACGAGGCGCGATGCATCGGAGCGGACGAGCCCGCGCCACAACTCCTCCCAGAGCTCGTGCGCTTCCCAGAAGTAGCCGTGGTTGTAGAGATCGCACGCGTGGAGGTAGCCCTCGTGCGTCGCCCAATCCGTCCCCGCGAACGGCTCGCTCGTCCGCGTTCGGCCGCGGAGGTGCCCCCCCTCGTGACGGATCGGATGCGGCGTGAGCCGCGGCACGTACCGGTAGACGGGGAACGGCACCGTCGGCGCGTAGCGAGGCGGATCGAGAAAAGGAGCCGGGACGGAGCGTTCGATGGTCACGCCCCGAGCGTAGCGGAATCGACGCTGGATCAGGCGCCGATCATCGCGACGATGCCGTCGTCGGAGACGATCAACACGCCCTCGGGGAGGATGATCGGCGACGCCCGCAGCTCGCCCCCGAGCACGTGCTGGAACAGGAGATCGCCCGTCGTCACGTCGAAGACGGTCAGGCGGCCCTGTCGATCGCCGATGTAGAGGCGTCCCCCGGCCAGCGCCGGCGCGGCGCCGATCCAGCTGTCCACCTCGGCGCGCATGCGGACGGTCCCGTCGCGCTCGTCGATGACGTACGCCGTCTTGCCCGCCGCGAAGACGACGAGCCCGTCGAACGCGATGGGAGGAGCCGCGGCGGGTTCGCCGGCCGCGAACCACCAGCGCTCCTCGCCGGCCGTGTCGAGCGCGACGAGCGAGCCGCCGTCGTCGGCGAACAGCACGCCGAGCCGGCTCGCGGCCATGCCGATCACCGGCTGCGCACGTGCCTTCGTCTGGAAGCGGACGGCGCCGCTCGCGCGATCGATCGCGACGACCGACCCGTCGCTCTTCCCGACCGCGACGAGGTCGTTCCACACGATCGGCCCGGACCGTACCGAGGTCGAGACGCGCGCGACGTTGCTCTTCGTGCCCGAGGACGCGTTCACGCGGACGACGTCGCCGCCGCTGGTCGCGACGAAGATGTCGCCGCCGTCGACGACGGGCGGCCCGACGAGGGCCTGGCCGACCGGGCATCGCCAGCGTTCGTTCAACCCGTTCATCGCGTACGCGCGCAGCTCGCCCTCGCCGAGCGACAGCACGACGTTGCCGGCCACCGCGACGGGCGGCGCGGCGATGCCGGCGAGCGAGCCGGTCGGCTGCTCGACGCGTTTCCTTCCGTCGGTCAGATCGATCTCGTAGAGCCGTCCGTTGCGAGCCCCGACGAACAGACGCGAGCCGTCGACGAGCGGAGTGACGCTGATCGGCGCCCCGATCGCCGTCTCGAATCGACCTTCGCGTTGGAGCTGCACGACCTGTCGCGCCTCCGATGCGGTCGAGAGGAGTACCTGCTTCGGCTGGAACCCCGGTGACGTGGACTCGATGCGCGACTCGAGCCCGAACCGGACCCACACGCAGGTGGGGGCGGTCCCGATCGCTCTTCCGTCCTGGACCAGCCGTACGCCGATCGGGATCGTCTCGACCCAGATCGGGATTCCGATCACCTGTACGATCTCGAACTCGGCGATCGCGGCATCGGCCGCGTGGATCGTTCGTTGGGCTTCCGCCGCGTCCCCCGCGAGCGTGAGGCGTTTCGCCCGCTCCACCGCGTCGTGCACCGCGAGCGCGGCGTTGCGGCGTCGAGTGAAGTAGTCGGTGAGGGGGCCCGTCCCATACGCGCGGAGAAGGCGGTCGTAGCCCCGGGCCGCCTCCGCGAACTCCCCGGCGCGCTCCGCGTCCTGGATCTCCTCGAAGTCCTTCGAGAGGACGTCGAGCGCCTCGTTCCGCTGCAGTCTCGCCGAGATCGACGCGAGCCCCGACTCGACTTGTTCGATGCATTGAAGCGCTTCGCGAACGAGCTTCTTCGCCGGCTCCGCGTGCGCTGCGAGGTCGACACCGGCCGGGGGGGCCAAGAGGAGGTGGGCCAACGCCGTCAGCTCGAGCTTGCGGGCGGGCGAGAACGGATCGCGGTAGCGCTCGTGGACGGCGAGAAGTTCCGCGTCGTCCGTCGGCTCCTCGAACTTCCCGGCGAGGCGAACGAGGTTCGCATGCTCCTCCTCCAGCGCGCGGAAGAGGATCTTGACCTTCGTCGCGAGGTTGGCGCGCACTTCCGCGTCGCCCGGGTTCGCGGCGGCGATCTGGCCTGCCCGCTCGATCGATGCGGCGTAGTCGTGCGCCTCGATCGCGCCGACGAGCGCGGCGATCGCGGAGCGGTTCTGCCGGACGCGCTCCTCCGCGGCGGCGGCGTCCTTCTCGGCGACCATCGCCTTCGCCCGGACGAGCAGCACGTTCGCCTCCTCCCCGACCGGGCGGTCGCCGGCTTCGGCGAGGACGGACTGCAGCTCGGCGACCGCGAGCGACGCCTCGCCCTTCTCGATCAACGTGCGCGCGCTCTCGAGGCGCCCGCGCGATCGCTGCTGATCGAAGTTGTCGAACGCGCGGTAGCCGATCAGTCCGAGCCCCGGAAGGACGATGGCGACGAGTCCGATGATCACGAGCCGGCGGCGCGTCCGCTTCTTCCGCAGCCGAGTCAGCGCACGCCGGGCTTCGCCCCGGTCCGGGTCGAGCTGGAGGACGGCGCGGTACAGTGCGGTTGCGCGCTCCGCGGTCGAGCAGAGGCTCGCCGCGGCCATCAGCACGTCGGCGCCGCGCTTCACCTCGTCGGCCTGTTGGGCGTAGATGGCGAACGATCGCTCGAGCAGCGGCGAATCGGGGTAGATCGCGGCCACGCGGACGGCGCATTCGAACGCGTCCTCGAACGCCTTGTCCGCCGCGTGGTGCTCGGCGAGGCTGGTCAGGGCCTGCAGCTCCCCTTCGATCTCTCCGCGCTCGTGGTGGAGGTCGGCGAGCGTGGTCAGGACCCCGACGTTGTGCGGATCGAGGTCGCGCGCGCGCCGCACGAGCGTGTAGGCCGTCTCCTGGTTGCCGTCCTCGAGGAGCGCGCGGGCCCGCGTGAGCATGACCGCGATCGCCGGGCTCGTCGCGCCGGCGCGCATGAGCAGCTCGCTCACGTCGTCGAGGCGAGGATCCTCGCCGGCGAGGTGCATGCGCGCGCGCTGCAGGATGCGGACGATGCGGCTCTTGTCCCGCGTGGGGTCGAGCAGCCGCGCCGCCTGGACGAGCTCGTCCGCGCCGGCCGGTCTCAGCAGGTTGGCGTCCATGAGCCGCGCCACGATCCGCGAGACCTCGAAACGCGGCATGAGCAAGCGCTCGGCCACGTCCTGGATCGTATGGCTCCCGTCGAGCAGCGCCTCGACTCGAGGGTCGATCGGGGCGTCGTTGCACGAGATGAAGAACTCGGAATCGGCCGAGTCTCCGAGGGTGTTCTGGATCAGGGCGCACTCGTCCAGGCGCCGCGCCGCCTCGAAGATCACCTCCTCGGTGCGGAAGAAGCACTGCGGCGGGATCCCCTCGTTCGCGACGTCGCCGTCGTCGAACTCGAACTCCATCCGCGGCAGATTGAACGCTTCGAACAGCTCTTCCCGAACCTCGATCTGCAGCACCTTCGCGCCTCGATCGAGCTCGAGGAATCCCTTCTCCTCGAGGAGGCAGAGGAACGGGATCGCGGAGAACGGATCGGGGCCGGCCTCGTCGACCTCGGCGAGGCACGCGTCGGCCTGGTCCTGGGTGATGAGCCCGCCGGCGACGAGGAGGCGAGCGAGACGAGCGGCGTGGTAGACCTTCGCGTCGAACGGCGTGACGCCACGCTCCGTGAACAGGATGCGGACTTGGAGGCCCTCCCTCCGCAACATCAGCATCCCATGCTGTCCGTTCTGGGAGAGCGTCTGGAAGATGTCCGAGAGGAGCAGGTTGCTCGTGTCGCCTCTCAAGGCCATGGGATCGGCTGGCTCCGCACAGACGTGGACAGTTGCCCCGAACGGCCCGCGCATCGGGGGCCGACTGTCGCGTCTCATCGACGAATCGTGACTCGAGCTTGAGCAGTTCGACGGAGGTCCGGGAACGCGCCAGACCGCTAGCCGCCCGTGGTGAAAGTCATTCCGGCTGCGGCGGGCCCTCGCGACCGATCTCTTCGTTGCAGGATCCTCGACGTACAGGCAGTACGCCTGCGGTCCTGCGCCTCGATCTCGGTCGCGATGACCTCGCCTCGCTTC
>CAZYQW010000109.1:0-38036 GCA_964649825.1 uncultured Phycisphaeraceae bacterium
TTCTCCGGGGCCCTCGTCATCGCTTGCTGCGTTGCTCCTCCTCGACGTATCTCGAATACGCGGTCGTCGTCGCGCCTTGCCAGCGACGACGATGACCTCCGGATAATCCACCAACAATCTGAATCACACCACTAGGCTCTCCGATCCGCGCCGCGCGGCCAGGACGCTCTTCGTCGGGATGACCGGTCCTCGATGGCGGCGCGCATCGAATCCACCGGGAAGCGGACGGCAGCATGACGGGTGACGCCAAGCAGGGCGCGGACGACGAGTCACGCGATCGCCTGGAGGCGTTGATCGCGGCGTGCATCGAGCGCATGGACGAGGGCGACACCGCCTCCGTCACCGCGCTGCTGGATCGCGAGCCGGCGCTGGCCGACCGGGCGCGGGAGGTGCTCGCGTCCCTGATGCATGTGGGAATGGTCGGCGCCGACCGCGTCGCGCCGGACCTCGAGGGGTCGCTCGGCGAGTACCGGCTGCTGCGGCGCCTCGGCTCGGGCGGGATGGGGACGGTCTACCTCGCGCGCCAGGAATCGCTCGGCCGGCTGGTGGCGGTCAAGGTCGCGCACGCCGAGGCCGACACCACCATCGAGGTCGAGCGCTTCCGGCGCGAGGCGCGCGCGATCGCCTCGCTCCGCCACCCGAACATCGTCCACGTGTTCGGCGTCGGCGAGGTCGACGGGCGGCACTACCTCGCGATGGAGTACATCCCCGGCCGCAGCCTCGCGGAGTGGATGAGGTCGGACCCGATCCCGGTGCCACGGGCGCTGGAGTGGATCCGCCGGATCGCCCTCGCGCTGCACGTTGCTCACGACAAGGGGATCGTCCACCGCGACGTCAAGCCGACGAACATCCTGATCGACGACCGCCTGCGGCCGTTGCTGGTCGACTTCGGGCTGGTGCGCGAGGCGGGCGCCTCCGAGCTCACGCGCAGCGGGAGTTTCGTCGGCTCCCCGATGTACGCCGCCCCGGAGCAGATCGCCGGAAACGCCGCGATCGGACCGCGGAGCGACGTCTATTCGCTGGGCGTGACGCTGTACGAGCTCGTCGCCGGCCGTCCGCCGTTCGTTGGCGAGACCACCGAGCGGCTGTTCCACCAGATCCTGACCGCAACCGCGCCGGCGATCCGCGAACTCCGGCGCGACGTCTCGCGCGACCTGGAGGTCGTGATCCATCGTGCGATCGAGTGCGACCCCGCGCATCGGTACGCGAGCGCCGCGGAGTTCGCGCGCGACCTGGAGGCGTTGCTCGAGCTGCGCCCGATCGCCGCGCGGCCGCCGGGGCTCGCGCGGCGGGGGAGCCGCTTCCTCCGCGCGCACCCGGTTGCGAGCACCGCCGGCGCGGTGGCCGCGCTCGCGATCGCGGCGTTCCTCGCGGTCTCGCTGTGGCAGTCCGCGGCGGAGGCCCGGCGCCGGCGCGACCTCGCGCGGGAGGCGATGGATCGGGCGCGAGGCGAGCTCGCTCACGTCGACTCGGCGGGCGCCCCGCGCGCGGAGGACCTCGCGGCGCGCCGCGATCGCCTCGCGCTCCGCTATCAGCCGGACGAGGCGTGGGACGCCCTCGACCGCGCGGCCCACGCGCTCCATGTCCACACGGACCGGGCCGAGACACGACTGGCGGGCGCGCTGCGGGATCTCGATCGCGCGGAGCAGCTCGGCGCCGCGCGCGCGTCCGTCGACGAGCTGCGCGCGCTCGTCCACCTCGAGCGCTGGCGCTTGTCGCGGCGGGCCGGGGAGCGCCGCGCGAGCGACTACTACCGGCGACAGATCGAGCGGTACGACGCGGCGGGCAGACACCGGGCGGAGCTGCTCGGACTCGGCGCGGTGCGGTTCGACAGTGATCCGCCGGGAGCGGACGTGTTCCTCTTCCGGCTGGTCGACCGGATGCAGTTCGACGCCGAAGGGGAGTCGCGGCTTGTGCCGACCCCGAACCGCGAGGGAGATCCACCCGTCGCGCCGGGAGCGCTGTGCATGCGGGTGTGGCGGGACGCGCCTCCGCTCCGCGAGTCGGACCTCGTCGTCGAGGTCGCCGGCGTCCCGGTCGATGGCGCGGTCGTCGTCGTGCGGGGGGACGGAGCCGGCGTCGAGCCGGGCGATCTCCTGGCAACCGTCGACGGCGTCGCGGTCCGGTCGACGGAGGACGCGAGCCTCCGGATCGTCACGAAGGCGACGTCGGGCGGGAGCGTCCCGGGCGATGGTCCGGAGAGCGAGGTGGGCTTTGTCGGCCGTGACGGGCGGCAGGTGACGCGACGCTGCCGCCACATCAGGGAACTCGGGATCGGAGCGCTCGATGCGCGCTCGCTCGCGGAGCGCGGAGACGTCGACGCGGTCGTGCTGCGCGACGGCGAGCGTGTGCTCCTGCGGCTGCCGCACGACCCTCCGCTGCGCGCGACGACCTCCCCGCTCGCGATGAGCCCGGAGTGCCACGCTGCGTCCACGCCGGCCGAAGCCATCGACCTGCAGGAGGGGCCCTGGATCGCGGTGTTCCGCGCCAATGAGCGCCATCACGCCGTCGTGCCGTTCGACGTCGTCGCCGGAGCGGAGACCGAGGTCGCCGCGGACCTGATTCCGGTGGGCGGGATCCCGGGCGGGTTCGTGGCGATCACCGGTCGGAGCGAGGCGGTGGAGACCCCGTTCTTCCTGCAGGAGCACGAGGTCACCTTCGAGCAGTACCTCCCGTTCCTCAACGACCCGGAGATCCAGGCGGAGATCGACGCGTCCGCGACGCCGATCCTCTATCCGCGCGAGCTGGACAACGCGCGGAGCGTCGGCTTTCTCGCGCGCGAGGCGGACGGCCGGTTCGTCCCGCGGTTTCCGCAGCAGGCGAAGCTGCCGCTGCCCGGCGTCTCCTACAAGGACGCGACGGCCTTCGTGAGCTGGATGAACCGGCGCGCGGAGGGCGTCGGGGCCCCTTGGCGGTTCGACCTGCCGACCCTCGCCGAGGTCGACCACGTCCGACAGGCGTCGCGATACCGCGCGTACCCGACCGGTCCGTCCTTCCGGCCGCACTGGTTCAACGGGTATTTCACCGGACCGGAGGCTTCGCTGCGTCCGGTGTTCTGGACGCCGCAGGACGAGGTGCCGCCCGGGGTCTTCAACCTCGCGGGCGGCGTCTCGGAGTGGGTGAAGGACTGGTACGACGAGGGGAACCGGCTGCGCGTGACGATCGGCGGGAGCTGGATGAGCACTGATCCGCACGAGTTCCGGCTGGATCATCGCGGGTTCCTCGGCGAAGACACATACGCCAACAAGTGGGGCTTCCGGCTCGTCGCGCGCCCTCGCTGACGAGGGCTTCCGGCTCGTCGCGCGTCCCCGCGGATCGGGTCCGGCGCTACAATCGCGCCACGAGGTGCTCGATGGTCGAAGGCGCGGAGTTCGAGCGGCGGTTCCGGCGGGCGAAGCGCGGCGACGCCGAGGCCCGGCGCGAGCTCCTGGAGGACGAGATCACCCGTCTCCGCGCGTACGTCCGCCTCAAGACCGGCCCCGCGATCCGCGCGCGCGAGTCCTGTTCCGACCTCGTGCAGTCGGCGTGCCGCGAGGCGCTGGAGGGCATCGATCGGATCGAGTGCGAGAACGCGCCCGCGTTCCGGCAGTGGCTGTTCCAGGTGGCCCTGAACAAGATCCGCCACCGCGCGGAGTACTGGGGCGCCGATCGCCGTGATCGGGCGCACGAGGAGCGGATGGGCGCCGCCGACGCGGAGGCGCTGTGGGCGACGTACGGCGGCGGCGACTCTCCCAGTCGGCACGCCTCCGCGCGCGAAGGCGTCGAGCGCATCGAGGCCGCGATGGACCGGCTGTCGGAAGAGCACCGCGAGATCATCGTCCAGGCGCGGATCCTCGGTCGCCCGCACCGCGACATCGCACGCGAGACCGGACGATCGGAGGAGGCCGTCCGTCAGCTCCTCGCCCGCGCGAGGGCGAGGCTCGGCATGTTGATGCTGGAGTGACCCTCGCGCCGTCGGCGGCGGCGAAGAAGACCCACGAGATCCAGATCGCCGAAGCGCTGGAGGAACACCGCGTGGTCGAGGAGTTCGTCCTGCCGGACCTGGAGAAGACCGAACCCGCGGCCATCGATTTCAGCGGCCGCGCCAAGGTCCTGAAGGACCTGGTCACCGACCACGCCGAGGAGGAGGAGGAGGAGGAGGAGGAGGAGGAGGAGCGGCCGTTCGGCGGTCGTCGGGCCCTCGACTCGATGCGCCGCGCGGGCCGTTGCCGCGGCCGTGATCGGCGAGGACGGCGCCCGGGCGCCGAGCTTCGAACCACGCTGGAGGCGACGCTCCGGCTGACGCTCGCTACCATGGCGACGTGCGCGAACCGTCTTCGTCCAATCTGCGGGGCCCGAGGTGAATCTGAATCAGAAGACTCGCTTCAACGTCGGCTACGTCCTGTTCGCGATCCTGGGAATCCTGCTCCTCCAATCGTTCTTCAACGAGTTCGCCAAGGTCCGTTCGATCAGCTACAGCGACTTCGATCAACTGCTGAAGGACGGCAAGGTCGAGGAGGTCATGGTCTCCCCCGACGAGATCCGCGGACGACTCAAGGAGAAGGTGGAGGGCAAGGAGTACTTCGTCACCACGCGGGTCCCGCTCGACGTCGCGGACCGCCTGGAGCAGCACCAGGTCGAATACACGGGCGAAGTCCCGAGCCATTTCCTGGCCACGCTGCTCTCGTGGTTGCTGCCGGTGCTGCTCTTCGTCGGCATCTGGGTCTTCATGATGCGACGGATGGGGACGGGCGGGTCGCAGCTCCTCTCGATCGGCAAGAGCAAGGCGAAGGTGTACGTCGAGACCGACACGAAGGTCACGTTCTCCGACGTGGCCGGCGTCGACGAGGCAAAGGCGGAGCTTCAGGAGACGGTGGAGTTCCTGCGGAACCCGGCCGGCGCGGGGCGGCTCGGCGGGCGCATGCCGAAGGGGATCCTCCTCGTCGGTCCGCCGGGGACGGGGAAGACGTTGCTCGCTCGCGCGGTAGCCGGCGAAGCGGGCGTTCCGTTCTTCTCGATCAGCGGGTCGGAGTTCGTCGAGATGTTCGTCGGCGTCGGGGCGGCGCGGGTCCGCGACCTGTTCCAGCAGGCCGCCCTCAAGGCACCGTGCATCATCTTCATCGATGAGCTCGACGCGCTCGGCCGAGCGCGCGCGGGGATGGCGGGAATGGGCGGTCACGACGAGAAGGAGCAGACGCTGAACCAGCTCCTCGTCGAGCTCGACGGGTTCGACCCGTCCACCGGGATCGTGATCCTGGCCGCGACCAATCGGCCCGAGATCCTCGACCCGGCGCTCCTGCGCGCGGGACGCTTCGACCGCCAGGTGCTCGTCGATCGTCCCGACAAGCTCGGTCGCGCCGCGATCCTGCGCGTCCACCTGAAGCGGATCAAGGCAGCGAACGACCTCGACGTCGAGCAGATCGCGGCGCTGACCCCGGGGTTCACCGGCGCCGATCTCGCCAACCTCGTGAATGAGGCGGCGCTCGCCGCCACGCGGCGCAACGCCCAGTACGTCGAGATCGAGGACTTCACCGTCGCGGTCGAGCGCATCGTGGCCGGGCTCGAGAAGAAGAGCCGCATCCTGAACGAGCTGGAGCGGCGCGTGGTCGCCCATCACGAGATGGGGCACACCATCGTCGCGCAGGCGCTGCCCGGCTGCGATCCCGTCCACAAGGTCTCGATCATCCCGCGCGGGATCGGCGCCCTCGGCTACACGCTTCAACGCCCCACCGAGGACCGCTATCTGATGACGCGGGACGAGATGGAGAACCGGATGACGGTGATGTTGGGTGGTCGCGCCGCCGAGATGATCGTCTTCGATCACCACTCGACCGGCGCGGCCGACGACCTCGCGCGGGTCACCGATCTGGCGCGCAGCATGGTCGCCCGCTACGCCATGGAGCCATCGCTGGGGCCGATCGTCTACGACGTGGATCCACAGCCCCGCTTCCTCGGCGACGGGCTCGGCGGAGGACGCGGGAACACCTTCTCCGAAGAGACCGCGCGCGCGCTCGATCACGCCGTCCGCGCGCTGGCCGAACGCGCGTTCGAGCGCGCCCTGACGATCCTGCGGCGGAACCGGGCCCTCCTCCTCGAGGCGGCGGCCCAGCTCCAGCGCGACGAAGTGCTCGAAGGTCCAGCGCTGAAGAGGATCCTCGATCGCGTGACCGTGGAGGGATCCGTTCGGCCCGGCGCGGACGTCGACGAGACCAGCGCATCCGACCCCACGGGAATGACTCGACGAACCTCGGATCCTCTTTGAGATCGTCCGCGGCGGTTGAGAGGATGCGCGCCCTGGTAGGGCATCACGGGTCGAGCCGCGTGGCGCGGGAGGGAACGTGAACGGACCTCGAACGAACGGCTCCCGGCGATCGCGGCGCACCACGCTCGTCGTGGCGTTGCTCGCGGGGCTGGCTGGAATGGCCGCGTACGCGTTCCACTACGCCGAGGGGAGCTCCTATCTGAGCACCGATCCACGCGCGTGCACCAACTGCCACATCATGCAGTCGCAGTTCGATTCCTGGCAGAAGGCGAGCCATCACACCGCCGCGACCTGCGTCGACTGCCACCTTCCGGCGGAATTCCCGGAGAAGTACTTCGCCAAGGCGAAGAACGGCTGGAACCACTCGAAGGCGTTCACGCTGCAGAACTTCCACGAGCCCATCCGCATCACCGAACCGAACGCCGAGATCCTCCAAGACAACTGCCTCAGATGCCACGGAGGAATCACCAGCGACATGGTCGCGGGCGCGACGACGCACGCCGACGCGGTTCGCTGTGTGCACTGTCATCGAACCGTCGGCCACGGGGAACCGGTCGGCCTCGGCGGACCGTTCGATCGCACCGAGATTCCAGAGGAAGACGAATGACACGATCATCGACTCGCGGCACGGTTTCCCCGCTCACCCTGTTCATCATCGTCGTCGCCGCCGCCCTCGGGGCGGCGGGCGCGCTTCTCATCGCGAACATCGCCGAGCGCAAGGCCGAGTCGAGGGCGACGCACGTCCGGGTGCGCGACGTCACGGAGGACACGACCGATCCCGCGGTGTGGGGCGAGAACTGGCCGAAGCAGTACGACGCCTACCAGCGCACCGCGATCGCGACGCGCACGCGCTTCGGCGGACACGGCGGCAGCGAGGCGATGCCCGAGGAGAAGATCGACCGCGACCCGTGGCTGAAGCGGATGTTCCTCGGCTACGCCTTCTCGATCGACTATCGCGACCGGCGCGGACACGCGTTCATGCTGCACGACCAAGAGCAGACGAAACGGCTGAACGTGCCGCAGTCCGGATCGTGCCTCCACTGCCACGCGTCGGTGATGCCGCTGTATCGCTCTCTCGGCGACGGCGACGCGATGAAAGGGTTCGAGAAGACGTACGAGATGTCGTACCAGGAGCTGAGCCAGAAGCTCCACGACGACGGGCACGCGCATCCGGTGTCGTGCGTCGACTGCCACGATCCCGACTCGATGCAGATCCGCGTCACGCGACCCGGGTTCGTCCACGCGATCCAGGCGCTGGCCGCGAGCGACGCGCCGACCCCGCACCTCCCCTCGATCGATCGGTGGCGCGCGGGGCCGCGGTCCTCGCCGTACGATCCGAACCAGGACGCATCGAGGCAGGAGATGCGCAGCTTCGTCTGCGGGCAGTGCCACGTCGAGTACTACTGCTCGACCAAGTTCAAGCTCACGTTCCCCTGGGCGCGCGGCTTGACCGTCGAGGACGCCGAAGCGGTCTGGAACGAGACGCGCTTCAGCGACGGCGGTCGCTTCTACGATTACAAGCACAAGGAGACGGGGGCCGAGATCCTCAAGGCCCAGCACCCCGAGTTCGAGCTCTGGAGCCAAGGGATCCACGCTCGAAGCGGCGTCGCGTGCGCGGACTGTCACATGCCGTATATGCGCGAAGGCGCGACCAAGATCTCCGACCATTGGGTCCGCAGCCCCCTTCTGAACATCAATCGCGCGTGCCAGACCTGCCACCACTTCTCGGAGGACGAGATCTCGAAGCGCGTCGACCTGATCCAGTCGAAGAACCACGAGCTGCTGCAGCGCGCCGGCGCCGCTCTGATGGACCTCCTCGACGCGATCCTCGAGGCGAAGGAGGCGGGCGCCGACGCGAACGCCCTCCTCCCCGCCCTCGAGCTCCAGCGCAAGGCGCAGTGGCGGCTCGACTTCATCGCGGCCGAGAACTCGATGGGCTTCCACGCCCCCCAGGAAGCGGCCCGCATCCTCGGCGAATCCGCGGACTACGCTCGCCAGGGTCAAGTGGCGGCGTTACGCGCGAAGGCGGCAGCCGGACGCTGACGCGGCGGGCGCCGACGGTGCGAAGGGAGCATCCACGCTCCTTCCCCGCCGCGCCGTGAAGTGCCAGAATCCCCGCTCGTCGACCCTACGGCTCTCACGACAAGGAGAAAATGGAAATGGTGGCTCTCGCCGACCTCTGGCTCCCGATCCTGCTCTCGGCGGTGTTCGTGTTCATCGCGAGCTCGATCCTCCACATGGTGATCCCGATCCACAAGAGCGACCACAAGAAGCTGGAGAAGGAGGATGAGGTCCGCGCCGCGATGCGCTCGGCCGGCGTGCGGCCCGGCGAGTACATGTTTCCTTCCGCGTGCTCGATGAAGGAGATGGGCTCGCCCGAGATGCGCGCGAAGCTCGAGCAGGGACCGGTGGGGTTCCTCGTGGTGGTGCCCAATGGTGGGGTCAACATGGGCAAGTGCCTCGGGCTCTGGTTCGTCTACACCATCGTGATCAGCGTCTTCGTCGCGTACATCGGCTCGCTCTCTCTGCCCCTCGGCGCGGACGGCGCCAAGGTATTCCGCGTGACCGGCGCGGTCGCGATCCTCGGTTACGCGTTCTCGAACGTGACGAACTCCATCTGGAAGGGCTCGAGCTGGGTCACGACCGCGAAGTTCGTGTTCGACGGGATCATCTACGGGTTGATCACCGCCGGCACGTTCGTCTGGCAGTGGCCGGAGATCGGTTGACCGCGGCTCGCATGGATCGACGGTTCGCCTACCTCGCTGCGTTGCTCGCCGCCGGTGCCGCGGCCGTCGTCGCCTTCGATGGCTCGACGTCCCGGCGCAGCAATCGCGTCGACGTCTTGATCGAGGGCTACGTCCGTCCGATCGACGGGCGCGAGTTCCTGCCGGGGGCGACGGATCACGGCGCCCGCCGCGTCGCGAGCACGATCGGGCTCGTCCGCGCTCCCGGCGTCACGCTCGGCGGCTACCGCTCCGCGCCGTTCGCGCCGGCGACACGGTGGAACTGGGCGTCCCGACCGAACCGGGCCCGGTAGGCCGGCCCGACTCGAGCCCCGAGGTCTTCCGAGGCGCCCGCTTCGGTGAGCACGAGCACGCACCCCCCCCATCCGGCGCCGGTCAGTCGCGCGCCGAGGACTCCGTCCTGCGACACGACCGCGTCGACGAGGAAATCGAGGGCTTCGCTCGACGCCTCGTAGTGCTCGCGCAGCGATGCATGCGTGCGCGTGATGAGGCGGCCGCACTCCTCGACGTCGCCGCGCGCGAGGGCGGCTTTGAACGCGAGCACGCGTTCGATCTCGGTCACCACGTGCCACGCTCGCCGGAAGAGCGTCGCGTCCATCCGATCCCGGACGCTCTCGAGCTGGTCTTGCGTCGCGTCGCGCAACGAATCGACGGGGATCCCGATCTCCCGCAGCCCGCGCACGGCGCGGCGGCACTCGTCGACGCGTTCGTTGAACCGCGAGTCCTTCAGCGAGCGTCGCGTCCCCGAGTCGACGACCATGACGTCGAGGTGGTTCCGATCGAGCGGGACGTGGATGAAGGTCCCGTCCCGGCAGTCCAGGTAGAGCGCGCGCTCGGGAGTGGCGAGGGCGCAGGCCATCGGATCCATCAGGCCGCAGGCGATCCCGACGTACCGGGTCTCGGCCTCGAACGCGGCCCGCGCGATCCCCAGGTCGTCGAGACCGAGTCCGAACCGGTCGTTCAGAGCTCGCCCGCACGCGACCAGGAGCGAGGCCGAGGATGACAGTCCGGCGCCTACCGGCAGGTCGCCCGCGACCGCCACGTCGAAGCCGGGCAGGGCGTGGCCGCGCGCCACCAGCGAACGCGCCATCCCGATCGGGTACGCGGCCCATCCGCGCGGGCGCGAGGAGGCCGAGAGCTCCTCCTCTCCGCCGTCTCCCTCGTTCGCGCTCAGGAGCCGGACCCGGTCGTCGTCGCGCGCCCGTACGGCCACGAACGTGCCGCGGTTCAACCCGATCGGGAGCACCGGACCGAGGTTGTAGTCGACGTGGGCCCCGATCAGGTTCACCCGACCCGGAGCGAACGCCACGACCGGCTCGCTCCCCGCCCCGAGCGTGGAGAGGAGCTCGAGGACCTGCGCAGCCATCGAGGTCGGGGATTCCATTGATCGCTCCCGGCCTTATGCTATCGTTCCGCGTTCGATGCGGTTCTCGATCTGCGAATCGTCGTGACGTGTGGTGGGTGTAGCTCAGTTGGTTAGAGCGCCACACTGTGGCTGTGGAGGTCGCGGGTTCAAATCCCGTCACTCACCCCATCCTCACGACCTGCGACCGAGACCACCGTCGAACCCAAGGTGCGCCCGTAGCTCAACTGGATAGAGTATCGGGCTTCGAACCCGAGGGTTGCAGGTTCGAGTCCTGCCGGGCGTACCAACTCCCTTGCTCCTCCCCCTATCCCATCGGTCCCCATCGGTCCCCATCGGTTGCCAGCGGTTGCACTGGGCCCTCCGGTCTCGGCCGCGTGACCTGTGAACATGGGATCACCGAAACGCGCCGTCGAGCGGGCGGCCAAGCTTCTCGATCGCGACCTTGACACGGAATCGAGTTCCGCTAAAAGAGCAGGTTTCCCTCCCGACCGCGGGAGGCGATGGCGGAAACGCGGGCCCTCTTAGCTCAGTTGGTAGAGCAGCTGATTCTTAATCAGCGGGTCGTAGGTTCGAGTCCTACAGAGGGTACCACTCATCCTCGCTTCCTCCCTCCGATCGCGCACCACCGTCCCCGCCGCCAAACGACCTCGACATCGATGCCCGCTCGCTCCAGGGACACGAGCGTGACGAGAAGCTCCGCCGCGCGCCAGCCGGACGCCACCAGCCACCCGCCGGGACGAACGACCCGCGCAAGGTCGATCGCGTGGCGTTGCAGCAGGTCGTAGTAGAGGTTCGCGAGCGCGCCGTCGAAGCGCTCCGAAACGTCGTCGAGCGCTTCGAAGCCCGACGTGCGGAAACGGACGCGATCGATCACGGAGTTCTGCGTCGCGAGACGCCGCGCGCAGTCGGCCGAGTTCGGGTCGACGTCGAAACCGCTCGCGTGCCCCGCGCCGAGCCGGACCGCGGTCACCGCGAGGATGCCGCTGCCGGTGCCGGCGTCCAGGACCTCATCGCCAAGTGCGAGGTACCGCTGCAGCAGGAGGATGGCCCCGCGAGTCGACGCGTGGCGCCCGGTGCCATAGGCGCCGCCGGGCTCGAGAAGGAGGAGGACGTCATCGACCCGCGGCGGCGGCGCGGCGTCGGAGGTCTGGATGCAGACGCGACCGATCCGGAACGGTCGCCAGCTCTCGCGCGCCGCGCCGACGTAGTCGACGTGCTCGAGTCGCCGGAAATCGACGTCGATGGCACCGATCGCGCGGAACTCGTCCTGGAGCCGGAGCCGCAGCTCCGGGCCGTCGTTGGCGTCGCTCACGTACGTGCGGATCTGGCCCGTCTCGAGGAGAACGCCGGTGAACGGCGGGCGACAGATCGCTTCGGCCGCGAGCTCCTCGAGCCCCGCCGGGACGCGGATCGTCACTTCGATCCAGCCGTCCACTCCGGCCGGATCAGTCACGTGGCACCTCGAGCACGAACGCGGCGCCCTCCTGCCAGCGAGAATCGAGCGCGAGGCTGCCACCCATCCGGAGCGCGAGTCCCCGGCACAAGGCGAGACCCAACCCCACGCCTGGCTTCGTGCGCGCCGCTTCGTCCACCGACTTCGAGAACGGGCGGAACAGACGCCGCCGCTGCTCGGCGGTGATGCCGGGCCCGAAGTCGCGTACCGCGATCCGCGCCCGCTTCGAATCGAACTCCGCTTCGATCAGGATGCGCCGATCGCGGGCCGGATCCGCGTACTTGCATGCATTGTCGACGAGGTTGAACAGGACCTGCTCGACGGCGTCCACGTCGGCGCGGACCATCGCGCGATCGGCGCCGGCCGGCCGCGCGACCTCGACCGACCGACCGCTCGTCGCCGCGAACTCCACCGCGCGCTCGGTGGCTCGTCCGACGAGATCGGCGAGCGCGATCACCTCGACGCGGCCCGATTCCTTCCCGGTCGCCTCGATCCTCGAGTACGCGAGCACGTTCTCGACGAGATGGCCGAGGCGGTCGGCCTCGCGCTTCAACGTACCGAAGTAGCGCTGCCGCTTCTCGTCGCCGGTCACCCGGCCGTCCGCCAGGAGCTCGGTGTACATCCGCAGCGTCGTGAGCGGCGTGCGCAGCTCGTGCGTCACCGCGGAGACGAACGCGCCGCGGCGCTCGCTGTAGACGAGGATGCCGCGCAGGAGGAACGCGCACGCGATCGCCGCGATGGCGACGCACCCGACCGCCAGAAGGAGCGACAGCCGCAGCGGCGAGACGCCCGCCGGCTGCGCGGCGGGGATCGAGCCGGGAACGAGCCGGACCGGGAGGGACGCCAGCATGAGGCCGTTCGGATCACGGTCGGGGTAGCGCAGCGGCTCGACCACCGCGTTCGGGAGAAGCTCGCGCACGTCCTCGACGAGTCGCTCGCGGACCGCGTCCCAGTCGAGCCAGCACCCCTGCACATAAGGATGTCCATTGATGACCAGGTGGCGCGCAAGGAAGAGCGAGCCGGCGCACCAGTACGGCCGCATCGGGCCTTCGTCCACCCACGCGTCGTGGTCGCCATCGAGCTGGACGCGGTTCTGCGCGATCGACTGGGCTTGCTGGACCTGTTGCCGGCGGGCACGAAACTCCCGCAGGTTCTTCAGGAGCGACGAGGGACGGGCCCGCACGAGGTCCCCCGAGCTCTCCTCCCCCTCCTGCTCGATGATCACGCGCTGCAGCGACTCCTTCCCGAACAGCCGCTTCAGGGCGAGGATGCGCCGGCCCGCCTCTTCATACGTGGAAGTGGGCCCGAACGCCGCCTCGGCCCGCACCCGGAACTCGCCGTCCGGACACTGCGGCGACGTGACGCCGTGGGTCGGACCGATCTGGAAGTGAAGCCGCGTGAACGGCACGAAGTCGGTCAAGAGCGGCGACGCCTCCACGCCCTCCGCCGCGACCGCGTTGCGCCCCATGCGCGCGTACGCCAGGTCGGTCGCGTAGAACGGGTAGTAGTGGAAGAACGGCCGCGCCGCCTCCTGCACGACGAGCGGCACCACCGCGTACTCCATGCGCCACAGCGAGCGGAGGGCCAGGTCATCGATCCGGTCGTTCTCCTCGGCCGTGTGCCGTTGCGCCTCGAGATCGAGCACGGTCGTCGTGAGCCAGGCGGCAGCGCCGAGGACGACGAGGAGGCACGTCGAGAAGACGATCCAGATCGCGCCGGACTTCATTCGGATCCGCCGGGCGCGTCCGGCTTCGCGAACATGTATCCCTTCCCGCGGACGGTCAGGATCAGACGCGGGTGCGACGGGTCGTCGCGCAGCTTCTCGCGCAGGCGCGCCACGTGCATGTCGATCGTCCGCGTCTCCGCGCCGCGCGGGTCGAGCCGCCACACGTTCGAGAGCAGCTCGGCGCGCGAGATCGCGCGGCCCGCGTGGTTCACGAGGTAGCGGAGGAGCTCCTCCTCGCGCACCGACAGCTCGGAGCGTTCGCCGTTCCCGAACCGGACCTCGCGACGCGCGAAATCGACCTCGCCCTCCCCCACGCCGACCGACGCGACGTCGCTCGGGCGCTCGGCGGATCGCCGCAGCACGGCCTCGACCCGGGCGATCAGCTCGCGCGCGGAGAACGGCTTCACCACGTAATCGTCCGCGCCGAGCTTCAGTCCGTTCACCCGGTCGTCCTCCTCGCCGCGCGCGGTCAGGCAGATCACCGGCAACGTCGGCCGCGACTCGCGGATGCCGGCGAGGACCGCGAACCCGTCGAGCTCCGGCAGGACGACGTCGAGCAGGACGAGGTCGAACTCGCCTCGCACCGCGGCAGCCAGCCCGTCCTGACCGTTGTCGCAGGCGGTCGCCTGATACCCCTCGGACTCGAGCGTGTCGATCACGCCGTCTCGAATCGCCGCGTCGTCCTCGACCACGAGAATCCGCATCATCGCTCCAACATACCGTCCGGGACTCCGCCGCCACCACGGTGCCACGCCCGCCGCCGTTCTTTGGTCACGCGGTTGTAACGGCGTACGGTCCGCGCTTGCCGCGGCTGGGCGCCTCTGTTCGAATCATCCGCCTCGACGCCGCACGAGCGACGCATCCCGCCGCGAGGATGGCGGAACCGGCAGACGCGCCAGATTTAGGATCTGGTGGGGCAACCCGTGGGGGTTCGAGTCCCCCTCCTCGCACCAGCTCGACCGGGATCGGGGTGCAGCGGCAGGATTCCTTCACCAGCGCTCTGCGGCCCCTCCGGCGTCACGTTCGCGAAGACCGCGCACTGACGAGTGCGACGGCGGCGGCCCGCGGCGGCGCTCTGCCGGGCGCCGCTGCGTGACGTCTCACCCGGGCCACGTCCAGTCGCGGTGCCGCGGCGCGTCGACGCCGTGGCACCACGCGTAGTTCCGGCTGTCGATCTGCATGTCGCGCAGATCCTCCTTCACGTGCGCGCCGCCGACACGGAGGCGCGGCACCCGGTCGATGACGTCGATCGCCAGGCTGAACCGGTCGATCTCGTTGGCGATCGCGAGCTCGAGCGGCGTGTTGATCGCGCCGCGCTCCTTGTAGCCGCGGACGTGGAGGTTCCGGTGGTTGGTGCGCCGGTAGGCGAGCCGGTGGATCAGCCACGGATAGCCATGGAAGTTGAAGATGATCGGCTTGTCGGTGGTGAAGAGACTGTCGAAGTCGCGATCCTCCAGGCCGTGCGGATGCTCGGAGGCGTGCGTCATCCGGAACAGGTCGACGACGTTGACGAAGCGGATCTTGAGGTCGGGGAAACGCTCGCGGAGCAGCGCGACCGCGGCGAGCGCCTCCTGGGTCGATACGTCGCCGCAGCTCGCCATCACGACGTCCGGGTCGGCGCCCTGGTCGTTGCTCGCCCAATCCCAAATGCCGATCCCTTTGGTGCAATGGCGGACGGCGGCGTCCATGTCGAGATACTGGAGATGGCGCTGTTTGTCCGCGACGATCACGTTCACGTCGTTCGTGCTGCGCAGACAATGATCGGCGACGGAGAGGAGCGTGTTCGCGTCCGGCGGCAAGTAGATGCGGGTAACGGACGGGCTCTTGTTCACCACGAGGTCCAGGAAGCCGGGATCCTGGTGGGTGAAGCCATTGTGGTCCTGGCGCCAGACGGTGGACGTGATCAGCAGGTTCAACGACGAGATCGGCGCGCGCCACGGCAGGCGCGCCGACATGTCGAGCCACTTGGCGTGTTGGTTGAACATCGAATCGATCACGTGGACGAACGCCTCATAGGTCGACAAGAAGCCGTGGCGCCCGGTCAGCAGGTATCCCTCGAGCCAGCCCTCGAGGGTGTGCTCCGAGAGCATCTCCATCACGCGCCCGTCGGCGGCGAGTTCGCTGCCGTCCGCGTCCTCGGGCAGCATGTCGGCGAGCCAGGTCTTCTTGGTCGCCTCGTAGACGGCGTCGAGCTTGTTCGACTTCGTCTCGTCCGGTCCGAACACGCGGAAGTTGTCCGGGTTCTTGCGCAGCACGTCGCGCAGGAGCGCTCCCAACGGCCGCGTCGGCTCGGCCCGGCTCCCGCCCGGCTGGCCGACGGTGAGTGCGTACTCGCGGAAGTCCGGCATCCGCAGCGGCCGGCGGAGCAGCCCGCCGTTGGCGTGCGGGTTCGCGCTCATGCGTCGCGTGTCCGCCGGCGCCAGCGCACGCAGCTCGGGGACCAGCCTCCCCGCGTCGTCGAAGAGCTCCTCGGGATGGTAGCCGCGGAGCCACTGCTCGAGCTGCTTCAGGTGCGCGGGGTTCTCGCGCACCGCGGCGAGTGGAACCTGGTGCGCGCGGAAGAAGCCCTCGACCTTGTGGCCGTCGACCACGGCCGGCCCGGTCCAGCCCTTCGGGCTCCGGAGCACCAGCATCGGCCACCGCGGACGCGAAGGAGTACCGGTGCGACGCGCCTCCTCCTGCACCCGGCGGATCTCGAGCACGCAACGCTCCAACGTCCCCGCCATCGCTTGGTGCATCGTCCGCGGATCGTCGCCCTCGACGAAGTGCGGGGTCCAGCCGTAGCCGCGAAACAGCGCGTCGAGCTCCGCGTGCGAGATGCGCGCGAGCACCGCCGGATTGTGGATCTTGTACCCGTTGAGGTTGAGGATCGGCAGCACGGCTCCGTCGCGAATCGGGTTCAGGAACTTGTTCGAGTGCCACGCCGTCGCGAGCGGCCCCG
Source organism: uncultured Phycisphaeraceae bacterium (assembly GCA_964649825.1). Taxonomy (GTDB): domain Bacteria; phylum Planctomycetota; class B15-G4; order B15-G4; family JADJEK01; genus CAZYQW01. The sequence goes on from CAZYQW010000109.1 coordinate 16,472, forward strand.
TCTCCGCCTCACCGTCCCCCACCACCACCGCCACGAGCAGCTCCGGGTTGTCGAACGCCGCCCCGAACGCGTGCGCCAAGCTGTAGCCAAGCTCGCCGCCTTCGTGGATCGAGCCGGGCGTCTCCGGCGTGCAGTGGCTGCCGATGCCGCCCGGGAAGGAGAACTCCTTGAAGAAGGTCCGCATCCCCGCCTCGTCCTCGCTCTTGTTCGGATAGACCTCCGCGTACGTCCCCTCGAGGTAGACGGGGCCGAGCACGCCCGGCGCGCCGTGGCCGGGACCCGCGAGGAAGATCGCGGAGAGGTCGTACGCACGGATGAGCCGGTTCAAGTGCACATAGATGAAGCTGAGGCCGGGGCTGGCCCCCCAATGGCCGAGCAATCGCTCCTTCACGTGCGCCGCATCGAGCGGCTTGCGCAGCAGCGGATTGTCCCGGAGATAGATCATGCCCGCGGCAAGATAGTTGCATGCGCTCCAGTACGCGTGGAGCGCATTCAGCTCGTCTTCGGCCAGGGGCTCGCCGCCCGCCGCTGGATGCGGGTTCGCCATCGGAGGCACCTCCATTCGTTTCGCGTGGTCGTTTCGACCACGGTATCGGAGCGGTCCAAAGGGAGTACGCAAGACTCATGCCCAGGCCACGAACTCAGGTCGACACGGCGCCGCTGCGCATCGCCGTCTTCAACGCCGGCAGCGCGACCGTGAAGACCGCGATCGTCGAGGTCGACTCCGGCGACGCGACGGTGCTGGGGCGCGGTTCGCGCGATGTCCCCGCGGGCGGCGATCGCGTGGCGTCCTTCCGCGCCGCCCTGTCCGACGCCGGCGCGGACTCGGGCCCGATCGACGGGGTCGGACATCGCGTCGTCCACGGCGGACGCTCCTACTCCGCGCCGGTGCGGATCGACGCCGAGGTCGAGCGCGTCATCCAGGACCTTGCTCGGCTCGCCCCGCAGCACAACCCCCCCGCGCTCGAGGGGATCCGCGTCGCGCGCGAGGCGTTCCCGGACCGTCCGGCGGTCGCCGTCTTCGACACCGGCTTCCACGCCGCGCGCTCCGTGGAGTCGACCCGCTACGCGCTGCCGTGGGATCTGGCGGAGTCGATCGGTTTGATCCGCTACGGCTTCCACGGGATCGCGCACGCGTCGCTCGTCGACGCGGTCGCGGAGGCGGAGTCGAAGCCTCCCACCGAGGTGACGGCGGTCACGCTGCAGTTGGGCGGAGGATGCTCGGCATGCGCCGTCGAGGGGGGAAGGTCGATCGAGACCTCGATGGGGTTCTCGCCGCTCGAGGGGCTTCCCATGGCGACCCGCTCGGGGAACGTCGACCCATCCGTCCTGCTCGAGCTGATGGACCAGGGCCGAACGTCGGCGGAGATCCGCGAGCTGCTCACGCGGCGGTCCGGCCTTCTCGGCCTGGCCGGCCACGCGGACATGCGCGACGTCCTGGCCGCCGAGTCGGCGGGCAGCGAGCGTGCGCGGGTCGCCGTCGGCCATTTGGTGCATCACGTCGTGGCGACGATCGGCGCGTACCTCACGCTGCTCGGTGGCCACGGGTGCGTCGTGTTCGGCGGCGGAGTCGGCACGCACTCCGCCGAAGTTCGACGGCGAGTCGCGGCGGGCCTGACCGCCTGGAACGTCGAGCTCGACGCGACGCGGAACGAAGCGAACGTGCCCGGTCTCATCAGCACGGTGCGTCGCCGTCCGGTGTACGTGTTCGAGACCGACGAGGAACGGCGCATCGCCCGGAGCGTGTACGAGGTGCTCGCGGAGGACCGCGCTTGAGCTCGCCGCGCCGTCATCCCGGCCAGAACAACGGGATCAACGCCGTCGCGGTCAGCCACATGATGACGTTCAGCGGCGCGCCGAAGCGCACGTAGTCCTTGAACAGGTAGCCGCCCGGCCCCATGACGAGGGTGTTCGTCTGGTAGCCGATCGGCGTGGCGAAGCTCGCGCTCGCGCCGAAGGTGATGGCGACCAGCAACGGCTTCGGATCGATGCCGATCTTGTGGGCGATCCCGAGCGCGATCGGCACGAGGAGGACGGCCGACGCGTTGTTCGACAGGACTTCGGTCAGGATGCTCGTGATCAGGTAGACCGCACCGACGAGGACGAAGATCCCGACCCCTCCGCCGATGCCCGCGATCGAGCTCGCGATCTCGCCGGCGACTCCGACCTTCTCCATAGCCGCGCCGAGCGGGATCGTGGCCGCGAGCAGCAGAAGGACCGACGTGTCGAGCGCGCGCGTGGCGTCGGCGACGTCCAGGCAGCGCGTGATGATCATGGCCACGGCTCCCACGAGCCCGAGGACCGGGAGAGGCGCCAGCCCCAGCGCGGCGGCAGCCACCACAGCGACGAGGATGCCGACCGCGAGCGGCGCCTTCCGTGGCTTCGTCAGAGTGTGTTCGACTCCCTGCACGAGGAGCAGGTCGCCGTCCTCCTCCAGGGCGCGCAACGAGGAGGGTTCGCCCTGGACGAGGAGCACGTCGCCCGAATGGATACGCAGCGAGCCGAGCTTGTACTGGTGCTGCCGGCCCAGCCGGCGGAGCGCGAGCACCTGCACACCGAAGCGGCGGCTGAGCCCGAGATCGCGCACGCGACGGTGACGAAAGCTCGACGTCGGCGTCACGACGGCCTCGGCGATCCGAAGGTCGACGCGGCTGATCTTCACGCGGTGGTCGTCGGCCAGGGCGGTGCCGGCCTCGACCCTCTTTTGCTCGATGAGTCCGTGGATCGACCTCGCCGTCCCTTCCAGCAGGATCACGTCGCCGGCCGCAAGCACGAACTCCGGCCGCGGCCTGAGATACGGCACCTCGTCCCGCACCACCTCGACCACCTTCATCTCGTCGGCTCCGCGCAGGGCGGACGCCAGGTCCTTGCCGACGAGCGCGCTCTCCTCCGGCAACGTGACCACGGTGACGAAACGGTCGCCGCCCGTCGCCGGCAGCAGCTCGGAGAGGGCGGATCGGTGCGGCAGGACCCGCGGCCCGACGAGCACGACGTACAACCCTCCGATCACGAGGTAGATGACGCCGAGGCCGCTGAACTCGAACATCCCGAAGCCGGAGCCGCCGCTCTGGCGGTGCAGGGAGTCGACGAGGATGTTCGTGCTGGTCCCGATCAGGGTGCACGTTCCCGCGAGGATCGAGACGTAGCTGAGGGGCAGGAGCATCCGCGACGGCGCGATCCCGGTCCGCCGGGCCAACGCGAGGGTGACGGGAATCATGAGCGCGACGACGGGAGTGTTGTTCAAGAACGCGGAGAGGACCGCGGTCGGCACGAAGAGCGCGATGAGCAGGCGGCGCTCGCCCCGCTCGCCGAGCTGCACGAGCCTTCCCGCGAGCACGTCCATGACTCCGGACCGCTCCACGCCGGCGCTCAATACGAGCATCGCGGCCACCGTGATCGTGGCCGGGCTCGAGAAGCCCGAGAACGCCTCGGCCGGAGAGAGCAGCCCCGTCAACGCGAGCGCCGCGATCGTGCCAAGGGCCGTGATCTCGATCCGCACCACCTGCGTGACGAGCAGCCCCAGCACGACGACGAGGAGAACGCACAGCAACGCGGTCGAGCTCATCTTGGATGCCGTCCACGAGGTCCGCGGATCGCGGGCACGTGGCCGTGCTCGCCTCCGCCGGTCACGGACGCCCGCGCGGATGCGGGATCCTACCCGAGGCCGCGGAATCGGCGGGCGCGCTACCGAGCGGCGGCAGGGCGCGCCGGCCCCGCCGCTCTCCGCGGACGCGCATCCGTGCCATCGCGAACGCCAGGTCGAACAGGACGTCGAACCGCCGCACCGCCCACGCCCGCCGCATCAGCATCCGCAGGACGTCCGGACCCTCGAGCGCGTTCCGGTCGAACCGTGCTCGCCGAATGTGACGCCCGCGAAAGCGCTTGGGGAAGGTGCGACAGCGATCGAGCACTCCTTCGAGCTCGAGCAGCACCATCGTCCGCACGCACTTCTCGCAACGGCAGCAGTTCGCGAACGGACGCGGCCGGTCGAGACAAACCCGGAGGAACGATTGCACCAACGGCCAATGCGCGATGACCGCCACCTTCTCGGCGCGATCGAGCTCCGTGCCGTCGAGCACGACCTCCATCGCTTCGGTGGCGAGCAACGGATCGAGCGCGGGGTGGGTGCCCCACGGGACGGCGCGCGGGTTGTCGGTCGAGGGGACGATGAATCGCGACACGACGCCGGAGAACGCGAGCGCCGCCGCGCCGAGCACCGCGCCGTGGAGGTACGCCCAGGGCGCGGCGGGATGGAAGTGCTTCGCGTTGGTGCGCGCTCGCACGAGACGCACACCGAGCGATCCCAGCGCTTCCTCGTACGCCGCCGCGGCGCGGTCGAACGTCTCACGATCGGCGAGGGGAATGTCGAACCCGTGTAGGAACGTGGCAGCGCTCGCGACGCCGTCCGGCGGCGCGCCGCCTGCCGCGGTGTACCGCCACAGCGTGTGGAACGCGTCAACGCCACCCGAGAACGTGGTCCAGACCTCCCCTCGAGCGGGCGGCGCCGGCACGCGCTGCTCGGCGATGATCTCGATCGTGCGAAACCGTTTCGGCTCCCACGCGCCCAGGATCTCCGCGCGCCGCCGCAGCCCATCGAGCAGCCGAGGCGAGACCGGTCCGCGGATCTCGAGCGTCTCGCCGAGCGCCATCGCCGGGAACAGCAGCACCGCCGCGAACGCGTCGGACCGCGCCGTGACGTCGTTCGCGCCTCCTTCGAACTCGAACCAGAGACGATCGGGCAACATCGGGCCGTGGAGAGACGTGACGACGTCCGCACCGACGCGGACCATGCCGTCGCGAACGTCGAGCGTCGGCGCGTGGAGGATCATGGACCGGCGACGGCTCGGCGGGGGACGGGAGCCACGCGCTCGAACGGGGACGCGAGTGCGCGAGCGGCTCGCCCGCGAACGCGGCGGTCCGCCCGGACGCCGGGAGCGACCGCGCGCGCGTCATGCCTCATCCCACCAACAACCGGTCGTACCACCGTCGCTTCATCTGCGGTCCGTAGGTCAGCCCGAACCGCCGCATCCCGCACTCGCGGACGCACCCCACCGCCTCTTCCACCGAGTCGGTCAACACGATCCGATCGACGTCCTCGGGATTGATCGTGCCCTGGGCCACCATCGTATCGCGCAGGAACTCGACGATCGGCGACCAGTAGTCCCGCCCCATCAGGACGAGGGGAAAATCGCGGATCTTCCCGGTCTGGATCAGCGTCGCGGTCTCGAACAGCTCGTCGAGCGTGCCGAAGCCGCCCGGGAGGGCGATGAACGCGAACGAGTACTTCACGAGCATCACCTTGCGAACGAAGAAGTAGCGGAACGTGATCCAGTCGTCGAGGTACGGGTTTGGCCTCTGCTCCATGGGGAGCTCGATGTTGCACCCGATCGATCGTCCACCCGCCTCACGGGCCCCGCGGTTCGCGGCCTCCATGATCCCGGGTCCGCCGCCGGTCATCACCGTGAACCCCACGCGGGCCAGGTCGGCCCCGACTCCGCGCGCCAGCTCGTAGTAACGGTGCCCGGGCGGGAATCGCGCCGATCCGAAGACGGTCGCGCATGGACCGACGAAGTGGAGCCGCCGGAAACCACGCATGATCTCCCAGAAGATCCCCAGCCCTCGCGCGAGCTCGAATCGGCGGCGCTGCGGCCCCTGGAGGAAGTGCTGCTCCTGGCGGCTGTCCGGCTTCTTCCCCCACTCCAGGGCGTCGTGCATCCGTTGGTCGTCGTTCGTCGGTTTGTCGCTTGTCATCCGCGCAGGCTCCGCCGTGCGTCGAGGGCCCATGCCTCACCGACCCGAGACTGTAGTGAACGACGGCGTGGTGTCCTATCGAGTTCCGTGGTTCGAACCGAACGTATGGCCGGGTCTCGTCACCGCTCGACGAGAATGCCTAACGCGCTCCGTTGGATCGCACGCGTCCGAACCGGAACGTCCGCGTGCCGTGGTTCGCGCCGGTGAGGTCATCCGACTCGCCCCAGAACCCGAGGCGGCCGGTGCCGCCCGCGAGCGGCGCCTCGTCGGTGGCGACGATCTGGCCCTCCCGCGCGACGCGGATCGTGCCGCCCGCCGTGAGCTCCAGCTCCAGATCGATCCCCCTCGCCTCTCTCGCCCCTCGTGGCTCGGACACGGGATCGAGGTCGAAGTAGCGCTCCCGGGACCAGCTCCCGTTCTCGCGCGTGGTGATCAGGAGCTGCTCGAGCCTTCGCTTGAAGACGACGACCGTGTAGTTCATCGAGTCGCGGTAGCCGACCACGAAGCCGATCCCATCGGAGTCGAACAGCTCCGAGTCGACCTCGAAGCCGATCGAGACCGGGACGGCGTCGTCCACGCGTTCGAGGAACGGCCAGAAACCGGAGCTGCCGGTGCGGACGCACGCCTCGACGCGGTCGGCGCGCCGCCGCCACTCGTACTGAGGCGTCGATCGCGCGGGGAGGATCGATTGGGCGAACCGGATCACGTCGTCCTGTACGTCGCGCAGCCGGGCTTCGCGCGGAAACGACGGCGCGCGGATCCCGGCGGATACGCACTGCTCGAATCGCGCGAACCAATCCGCGAACCGAGACTGACGCAGGTAGCGGACCAGCACGAAGCCGACCGCGCGCCGGTCCCGGTCATCCTCGATCCAGCTCAACGCGCTCCCGCCGAGTACGCGCGGCAGGTCGAACTGCGGCGACTGGAACCACGCGAGCGCGATGTCCTCATGGCCCACGGTGAACGGCGTCTCGTGGACGCCGAGTCGTAGCTGCCGTCCATCCCACTCGTGTCGTTCGAGGTCATTGGCGACTCCCTCGACGTACCAGCGGGGAAAGATGTCGCGGCGTCCTTTCCCGAGCGAGAGGTAGTGGAACTGATGCGCCGCCTCGTGGAGGACGAGACGGCGCTGCGAGTACGGGAACGACGCGTACTCGACGTGTCCGATGCCGTGGATGCGGTCGTAGAAGCCCGACGCCCGGTCGACCCACGGCTCCATCCCCGGGTAGCGCCGGAACCGGTAGACGTCGCGGCAGCCGTAGATGAAGATCGGCAGGCGTCCGTCGCGGGATTTCGCCACGGCTTCCCGGCCGAACCGCTCGCAGAAGAGCGGCCATGCCGCCTCGAGAAGTTGGAGGCTGTCGTCGGCGACGTGCTCCGATACGTCGGTGTGGACCACGTAGTGTTCGCCGCGCGCCACGTGCGGGAGCGCGTCGACGAGATGCGAAAGCGAGTTGCTTCGCAGCGGCCTCCGGTCCGGCCGCGCGCTGATCGGAAGCGCCGCATCCATCGCGGCTCGCGGCCCCCCATTGGGCGGGACGGGCGGGGCGGGCAGGGCGGGAGGCTCCTCGCGGGCGAGCGTCAGCGCCGCCGCGCACAGCGCCATCGCGAGCAAGATCAGGGCGTGCTTCATCCGCCGGTTCCGTCGGTCGGTTCGCGCGAGCGTCGAACCATGTATCCCCGGCGAACCCGGGAGCAACCGATCGCGGGCCGGCCGAAGTCATCGAACCACGCGGCGCGGCCCGGACGTGACCCGTCCTGCGGTGGAGTCCCGCTTCCGCGACCGCCCACCGGCGACGTCAGCTCGCGGCGTCCGGGGCCTTCCTGGCGCGCCGGCGTTCGTCTGGCCCGGCCGCCGCGTCGGCTTGCGAAGTGGCGTCGTCCGAGCTGCCGTTCTTCGTGCCCGCCTTCACGTCGGGCGTTTCCACGAGACGACCGAAGTAGTCGGGCATCTCGACGCCGCCGACGTCGCGCATGATCTGCAGCATCGGCGGGATCGCGCCTCCGAGGCTCTGCAGGAAGCCCGCCGTGCCTCCCTTGCCGCTGCCGTTTCCGCCTTCCCACACGACGACCTTGTCGAACTTGATGTTCGAGATCGCCTTGGCGGCGGTCTCGGACAGTTGCTCGAGATGCTCGATCATGAGCATCTGGAACGCCGCCTGCGAACCCCCGCACGCCTCGACGATGCGCTTCAAGCCGTCGCCCTTCTTGGCGAGGATCTCGTACTGTCCCCGCGCCTCGGCGTCGAGCTTCGCGAAGATCGCGGACGCTTCGCCTTCCGCCTCGATGCGCCGCTTCTCGGCTTCCGCCTCCGCGTCGACGATCTGCTTCGCCTTCTGCGCCTTCGCGACCGCCTCGAGCTCGGCCCGCTTCTCGGCCTCTTGCTTCGCCGCGAACGCCTCCGCTGCCTTGGCCTCCGCCCGGTACTGCGCCTCGCGCACCGCCGCCTCGGCCTCGCGCTTGCGAGTCTCGCCGACCTGGTACGCCTCGGCCTCCTTCACCTTCAACGACGCGTCGGCGTCGGCGATCTTCGCCCGCGACACGTTCTCCCCGGTGACGGCGGCCGCGTTCGCCTCGGCGATCGCGATGCGCTGGTCACGCTCGGCCTCCTTTACCCGCGCCTCGCGCTCGAACCGCGCGGTCTCCTCGCCGATCATCTTCTCCTTGTCGAGGACGGCCAGCTTGACCGCTTGCTCGCGCTCGGCTTCCTTCGTGCCGATGCTCTGGAGCTTGCGAGCGTTGGCGACCTCGATCGCTTTCTCGCGGTCCGCGCCGGCGACGCCGATCGCCCCCTTCTTCTCCTGCTCGGCGACGTCGATCGTGGCCTGTTGGATCGCCTCGGACGCGGCCTTGCGGCCGATCGCCTCGATGTAGCCCGACTCGTCGGTGATGTCGGTGATGTTGACGTTGATCAGGACCAGCCCGATCTTCTCGAGCTCCGGTTCGAGGCTGCTTTGGATGCTCTCGAGGAACTTCTCGCGGTCGCGGTTGATGTCCTCGATCCGCATCGAAGCGATCACCTGACGGAGCTGGCCGAAGATGATGTCCTCCGCCTGCTTGCTGATCTCGGCGGTGGTGAGCCCGAGGAGCCGGATCGCCGCGTTCTGGCTCGTCGTCGTGTCGGTTCCGACCGCGACGGTGAACACGCTCGGCACGTTCACCCGGATGTTCTCCATCGAGAGCGCGCCCTTGAGCGGCACCTCGATCTGGATCGGGTCGAGGCTGATGTAGGCGTAGTCCTGGATGAGCGGCCAGACGAACTTGCCGCCCCCGTGGAGCGTGCGGGACGATTGCCCGCCGGAGACCTTGCCGAAGATGACGAGGATGCGGTTGCTCGGGCAGCGCTTGTAGCGCGTGACGACCGTCATCACGAAGATGAAGACGACGAAGACCGCGGCGACGACGATCGCGATCCAGAAGAAGTTTCCGTCAAAGTCCATCTTCCTAGTCCTCCTGCTTCTCGATGAGTGCCACGACCTCGAGAGTGTCGGGAGCCGGCACTCCGATCACTTTGATCATCGTCCCGGTGGTCAGCGAACCGCCGCCGGTCGTCGCCTTCGCCTCGACGGTTCTTCCCTGCACCGCGACCGTCACCTTGCCGCGACCGGAGTGCGCGGCGGGGATCGTGAGGTAGACCTTGCCCGCGATACCGACCGCGTTGCGCAGGTCGAGGTTGCCGGACGACTCGAGCTTCGCCATCCCGGCCATCATCCACGCCACGATGTAGAGCGCCGCCGAGCCGGACGCGAGCGAGATCGCGAGGGTGAGGCCGGACCCGACGCCGGAGTGGGTGCAGGCCATCCCGCTGAGGCCGAAGAACGTGAAGAACGCGACCAGCGTCTTCAGCGAGAGGACCTTGAAGAACGCGCTCGAAGCGTCACCGTCGACGTCGGGATGGACGTCGACGTGATCGTGGACGTCGAAGTGGCCCCCACCCGTATCCGCGTGAGCGCCGCTGGCGCCGACGAGGATGAGGATGACCTGGAGCACGAGGATCGATCCGCCCACGATCGCACTGATGAAGTAGATGGTCTCCATGACGGATCTGCCTCCTCGATCGACGTCAGACAGCGCCCGTTGTACCGGCCCGCACCGGGATCATTCGAGGATTCCAACTCGACCTCCCGAATGGGTCGGGCCCTTCTGAATCGATCCGATCGATCCGATCGATCCGATCCGGTGGATCCGGTCGATCGGGGGGCCCGGCCCCCTTGGCCGGCGTCCGAACACGCCAGTGGCCGGACGGGGGCGCGCCGCGCGCGGCTGGGCGCGCCCGACCACCTGCCGTGTCGCGTCCTACGGGAACCAGATCGATGCCGGCGCGCTGAGCTGCTCCGGGAATCCCAGGAACGGGACGCCCGGATCGTACGCCTGCCCGACCAGGATCAGCGGGATGAGCGGATGTGTCAGGGTCCCCGTGACGCTCGCGATCCCGTTCGAGTCGGTCGGGACCGAGAACATCAGGTTCGCGATCGGCGGCAGCGCGTAGAAGCCGGGGAACACCTTGCCACCGATCGGCGCCGACGGAGGCACGTGCCCGGGGAACGTCGGCTGCACGCCGACGAAGAAGAGCACGCTGGAGTTCGGGACCGCATTCCCGATCTGCCATTGCACGAAGGTCTCGCCGGGGAAGTCGACCTCGCCGTCGGCCACGTCGACGGTCAGGGCGCGCCCCGTGTCCTCGCGCAGCGTCATCGCGTCGATGTGACCCGAGAACGCCGACATCCCGAGCGCGAACGGATTCCCGTTCGGAGCGCCGAGCTGGGAACCGAAGTTCCCGGCCGCGATCCTGCCGCCGTTCTCCGTCGAGAGGACGACCGCACCGCAGTTCTCGCCCGAGAACGCGAGGTTCTCATGAAGGACGCCGTCGTCGCCCATGAAGTTGCCGCCGTTCAGGTCGATCGCGAGGCAGGTCAGGTCCCCGACCGTCACCGCAAAGGTCAGGCCGGCGTTCGCGACCATCGCGTCCACGCTCGCCTCGCTCAGCACGATGACCGCGGAACCGGGCGTGATCGCCGTCACGCGGCCGCTTGGCGCATAGGTGACGGCAGCGGCGGGAATCATCACCACGCCCCCGTCCTCGAGCACGGGGCCGTTCACGCTCTCGTCGTCGGCGAACGACAGGAAGAGATCGCCCGTGAGACTCTGCGCGAAGGCATCGGTGTTCGCGCGGTTCCCCGCGACCTGACCGATCGCGGCCACCACCAACGCCTCGTCGAGCACCGTGTCGATCGTGACCGGAGGAATGCCGTTGTAGATGAACCGGTAGATCGATCCACTCGTCACCGAGCCGAAGTCCTGCGGCGATGAGAACACGTAGTTGAAGACGCTCCGCGTGATCAGCGGCGGAGGCGGGATGCGGAGGATCTCCATCGCATCGAAGCCGCCGGTGTAGTTCTCGAAGTGGACGTCGTCGCCGTCGAAGTCCCCGAGGATCACGTTGAGCGCCGGGTCGGCGTGGATCTTCTCCGCCGACAGCACGGCGAACGGCGAGAAATGCGTGAGATCGGCTCGTCCGAGGTCCTGCAGCGGAGCGAGGCCGCTCGACATCGATGCGGTCTTCGCGGAACCGTTGATCGCGAACAACACCGCGTTCGTGCCCGGCACGACTTGCGCCGTGCCTTCGGTCGAGAACCCGAGAACGGCCGATGCCGTGACGAAAAACCAAAGGGTTCGCATCCATATCCTCCTGGTGCGTGATGTGGCTCGAATTCGGCCGCTCGCTCGCCGGATTTCCATCCGCAGCTCGTTGTTCCCGCGGCCCGACTACTTGGCTCCCGTTCAACCCGAGTGCCAGCAACTTCGACGTTGATCGGCGATTCGAAGTTCGAACCTGAGAAAAAACGTGGGAAGCGACTTACGTTTGTTCGCCACACGCCGCGAAGAGATGAGAGGTATCCATGTCGTGGATTCGAACGGTCGTTCCCGACGACGCCGATCCGGAGCTCGCCCGCGCGTACGACCGAGTTCGCGACCCCGAGTCGGGTCAGCTCGACCACATCATGCAGGTCCATTCTCTGCACGTCGCGGGTCTGCATGCGCACTACGGTCTCTATGCGGCGGTGATGCGCGGCACGAGGCGCCTCCGGAAGGTCGACCGCGAAATGATCGCGCTCGTCGTCAGCCTCGAGAACGAGTGTCGCTACTGAGTGGCGCATCATCGGCGCGGTCTGCGCCGAGCGCTCCGCGACGACGATCTCGCTGCCTCGATCGAGCACGACTTCGAGCGCGCAAGGCTCGATGATCGCCGGCGCGCGATGCTGCGTTTCGCGGTCCAGCTCACGCGATCGCCGGGGCGCATGCGCCGGGCCGACGTCGACCAGCTCCGCGCGGCCGGGTTCTCGGACGTCGACGTGCTCCACATCGTCGAGGTGACGGCCTACTACGCATACGCGAACCGGATCGCCGACGGGCTTGGCATCGAGCTCGAGTCCAGCCCCGATTGACGTAAGCCGTTCCCAGTTCATGTCCGGCCCATCAACTCGGCCGGCCAGCGCCTTGGTGCTGCAGTGAGCGCGTGTTACACTCCCGGCCCACTGAGCCCACGTGGCCCGGAGCCCACGGGCCCAGGGCCCATCCCGTCCCCTCCTTGGCCGAGGAGCCGCCTACGCCCATGTTCATTCGCTCCCGTGCTCTCCTTCTCGCGGTCGCGTTGCTGCTCCAGACGGCGTCGGCGACCGAGCTCGTGCGCATCGCGACGTACAACATCGAAGATCTCGGATCGTTCGGCAGCGCGCAGTCCAACGCGTTGGCGAGCGTGTTGAACCGGGTCCACGCGGACATCGTCCTGGTGCAAGAGCTGGATGACGCCGAGGGCGGCCCGTTCGGCACGTTCGGCAGCGCGAACGGGTACCCGTACTCGCGCTTCGCCGGCACGAGCGGAACGCTGACCGGCGGGCTCATGAACGGCGTGCTGTCGAAGTACCCGATCCTCTCGCACGTCAGTTGGAACGCGACGTCGATCAGCGGAGATCCGTCCGCGAACGACATCACGCGCAACGTCCTGCAGGTGACGATCTCGATCCCGAACGTCTGCGAGCCGGTGACCGTGTTCTCGCTCCACCTGAAGGCCGGATCGACCCAGACCGACGACTTCCGCCGCGCCGTGGAGCTCATGCGTGTGAAACAGGTGGTCGAGGACTACCTGGCCCTGAACCCCAGCCACCACGTGTTCATCGGCGGCGACCTGAACGACGACGTCGGGGATGGCCCGTTCGGCGCGACGTTCAACAGCCTTCCGTCCGGACTGCCGCAGACGTACAAGCTCGGCAACGACGTCTCGTTCCCGGTCGTGTACGACCCGTTCGTCCTGCTCTCGTCGATCGGCGGCATCGGGATGCAGCCCGTCTTCGCGACGCACGAGGACAGCACCACGGTCGACGCGACGCGTACGTCGGGCCGGCGGCTGGACTACATCTACGTGAGGAAGCTGACCGCGACCAAGGGGGACGAAGTGTACTACTCCCCGGCCGACAACGGCGTCGACGACGGGCCGAGCGGCAACTGGCTCTACAAGAACGGCGTTCCGCTGCCGTCGGGCACGACCGGCGCCGCGTCCGACCACTACACGCCCTACTGCGACTACCTCATGGAGGGGTGCGATGGGTTGCGCTACGGCTTCGGCTCGGCCGGCGACCATCTGCTGATCCCGAGCGCGGGAATCAGGGGCGGCGCCGGGATCGGCGACTCGAGCTTCGGACTGCGAGCGTTCGCCGCGAAGCCGAACGCGCCGGCGACGCTCATCCTGGGCCAGGCGAAGCTGAGCCCGCCGTTCGGGTTCTCGCTCGCGCCTTGGGTGCCGGGCGGCTCGCTCCACGTCAGCCCGGCCGGCCTGTTCGGCCTGTTCAACGTCCTCGCGGACGGAACGGGTCGAGCGACCTTCCCGCTCCCTCTACCGTCCGACTCGAACCTGATCGGGCTGTCGCTGAACTCGCAGTGGTTCGTCGCGGACCCGGGCGCCCCGAACGGCGTCGGCGCGATGAGCGATGCCTACGAGGTGATCGTCCAGCCGTAGCCGCGGCCCCCGCCGGTCGACGCGGCCCCCGCCCGTCGACGCGCTCACCGGGACGGCCGTCGGCGGGCCGCCCCCACCGAGAACTCCGCGATCACGCGGGCGTTTCCCTTCGCGCGCGCGACGTCGAGCGGCGTCTTTCCGTCGGCGTCGCGCGCGCGCGCGTCCCCGCCGGCCGCGAGCAGGGCGCGCAGAGCCCGCACGTTCCCGCGCGACGCCGCCTGATGAACGGCCGTCCAGCCGTGGCCGTCCGCGACGTTCGGACTCGCGCCGCGCGCCAACAGCGCGAGCGCCGGTCCGAACTGCCCCCAGCGGACCAGGTCGTTCAGGAGCGGGCGGTCGCCTTGGACCGCCCGGTCGACGTCGGCCCCGAAGCGGAGCGCAACGTCGATCGCCCCGGCGTCGTGGTTCCACGCCGCCGAGGGCAGCGCACGTGTCGCGTCCGCGCCGCGCTCGAGGAGGAGCTCGAACAGGTCGAGGTGTCCGGCCGACGCCGCGAAGTACGCCACGTCGACGATCTCCGACCAGCTCTTCACCGTCGCGTTCGGGTCCGCGCCTGCATCGAGGAGCGCGGCCGCGATCTCGAGGCGGTCGCGATCGCTCTTCGCGTCGCCACGCCCGACGCGTGACGCCGAGACGCACATCAGCGCGGTCACCCCCCCTCCGTCGCGCGCCGTCGCCGAACGGGCGTCGACCTCGACGGCTCGGCGTATCGCGGCCACGTCGAGAAACGCGGCGGCCGCGAACACGTCGACCGCGCGGCCGCGTGACGGCTTCGGCCGCAAGCGCCGGACGAACGCGTCGAGCCCCGTGAACGCCGCGACGAGCACGGCGCGCGCGGACGGCCAGCCGCCGAGCGCATCGACGTCAGCGCCGCTCTCGAGGAGCATCTCGAGACATCGCAGCCGCTCCTGCGACGGCTCGTCCCGCGAGCCGTGCGGCCGCTCCTGGATCAGGGCGTGAAGCGGACGGTATCCGCGGTGCGTCCCGTTCGGATCCGCGCCGCGCGCGAGGAGCAGGCCGAGCACTTCCGGCCGCGCGACTCGGGCCGCCTCGACGATGAGCCGCCCCTTCGCCACCCACTCCGGTCTCGCGTCCAGCGCCCGCGCGAGGAGACCTTCGTCGCCCGCTTTGACCGCTTCGACCGCGTCCTTCATGATCGAGCCTCCGTGAAACGCCATCACCCCATCGGATTGTATTCGCGCGCGAGCCGCTACGATCGTGCGAGCCTGCTGCCCGCTTCTCCCAACGGCAAGTCCCATGACGATCATGCTCGCCCTCCTCGCCTGCCTCGCGTCCGGAATCGAATGGAGTCACTCGTACGACGAGGCGATCGCACGCGCGAAGGAGCAGAGCAAGGTCGTGTTCATCGCGATCAACATGGACGGCGAACGCGCCAACGACACGATCGCCGCGAAGGTGTACTCCGACAAGGCGATCGTCGACCTGACGCACGCAACCGTCAACTTGATCGCGTCGAACGACGAGCACAAGGGCGGCACCAAGTCCTGTCCGCGCTTCGCCGGAATCCCTTGCTCCGCCCACGTGGCGGTCGACGTCGAGATTCGCGGCACCGTGGTCAAGTCGACGGCGGCGGGTTGGGTGATCGCACCGCAGCACGTGTTCTTGCGGCCGACCGGCGAGGTGATCCTGTCGGTACCGTACACGGTCGACGCGAGCGAGCTGACCTGGTGCTTCCTCGAGGCGCAGCGCGCCGTCGACCCGTCGTTCAAGACGCGCGGCGGCCGGGCCCCCAAGCGGCTCGTGGTGGGCTCCGTCTTCGACCCGGGAGGCGGGGACGAGTCAGGAGTGATGAGCCGCGAGCGCGCCCTGGAGCTGCTCGAGGAGGCGAAGCGGACCTCGCACGACGAGATGTCGAACCTGTTCTACCGGCTCATCACCGCGGACGAGCCCGAAGCACGCGCGTTCGCGAAGACGCAATTCGGCGCGAAATGGATGACGTACTACGGAAACGACACGCTCGCGAAGAGCGTTCGCGCCGTCGGGGAGACGTCGCCGGCCTCCTACTGGGAGGTGATCCTCCAGCAGACGAAGGACGGCGACCCGAAGATCCGCCGCGAAGTCGCGGTCGCGATGGAGCAGCTCGCGGCTCCGGAGTCGCTCAAGGACGTGACGGGCGCCTACAAGAAGGAGAAGGAGGTGAGCGTCCAGAAGGAGTGGATCCGCGCGCTCGGCACGGTCGGCCCGTCGAGCTCGGCCGCAAGGAAAGAGCTCATGAAGGTGGCGCAGAGCGAGAAGGCCAAGAACCTGCTCCTGCGCAAGAACGCGATCCTCGCGCTCGGATCGCTCGACCTCGACGAGGCGCTCGCCGCGGCCCTCGAAGGCTGGCTCGGCGACGAGAATCCCGAAGTTCGTCGCGCGGCCGCGTGCGCGATGGCGATCTCGCGCGATCCGCGATTCCTCGGCTCCCTCCAGGCCCGTACCGGCGACGTCGAAGCGAGAACGACGATCGACGTCGCCATCGCGGCCTTGAAGGGCGAGGGGAAGCTGAAGGACCTCGGGACGGAGGTGGCCGCGGTCGGCGAGGACGAAGTGCCGCGCCAGCGGATCTTCGGGTGGTAGGGGAGCGCGGAAGCCGGTGTCGATGGCTCGGTCGTGGGGACTTGTCGCACTGCTCGCGCTGACGTGCCTCTCGGTCGGCTTCGCGATCGGATTCGGCGTCGCGAACCGCCTCCGCGGTCCGGAGCGGCGCGCCCCGGGCAGCATCGAGAACGAACCGCACGGGACGCCCATCGTCGAGTCTCCTCGGTCGATCGATCCGGCGTCGGCCCGCCCGCTGGCGCCGCCCGTCGAACCGAGCTGGCGTCCCCCCGGCGTCGACGTGGCGCGCGGCTGGACGGTCGCGACCAACGATCGGCGCGCGTCGTTGGTCGCGACGGTAAGCGCGGGGCACGACCTGCTCGACGTGGTCACCGGCATCCTCTACCGCGTCCACGGCCTCGTCGCCTCGGACCGAGACCTGGCCGAGGTCGCGATCACGGTTCGTGTCCATCGCGACGAGGTCGTCGGGCGTTTCCCGCACGGGGCGACCGAGGAGATCGAGCTCGGGACGCTGTCGCGAACCGGCCTCGGCGCGGTGCGCGACGTCCCGTCCCCCTGGCGATACGCCCTCGACGAGGTCGTTTCCGAGCGGCTCATCCGCGAGATCGAGAACTTCCGGAGCTCGTACCTGCTCCCGTCCCGTCCCGCCGGCGAGCGCCGCGCGTGGCGGACGCGTGAACGACGTCGCGCGGAGACGGACGGGCTCGAGCCGGACCAGCGGCTGGGGAGCGAGGCCGAGCTCGCGATCGCGGCGTGGCGAGAGTTCGCCGGCTCGAGTCGAGACTGGGCGATGGGGACGGAGCGCGCCGTCCCCGACTTCGGCGAGGTCCTTGCCGCGTTCTTCGGGCGGGTCCGCGCCGAGCTCGCGGACCCCGCCGCCGCGGCGATCGTGGCGTTCGACGAGCACGCGATCTCGTCGGCGGCGTCGGCGCTCGTCTTCGTCGTCGAGCTCACCGCGGGCGATCGCCGCGAGCGCGTCGCCTTCCTCGGTCGCGCGGACCACGACGACGCCGCCGGCTGGCGCCTGACCCGCGTGGTGCGCCGCGACGTGGACGTGATCTCGACGTTCCCCGGGCTCGCCGAGCGCCTGCCGCCGCGGGACGATTGAGCGTCAGTCCTCGCCGGCGGGACTCGCGCGGTCCAGCGTGCCGAGCCGAGCCTTCCAGCGCCACACCTCCTCGGGCCGAAGTCGCTCGTACAGGGCGATCAACGCCACGATCGGCTTCTCCAGCTTCGGGCTGACCGGACCGAACCGGTCGCAGTGGCGTACGTACGACTCCAAGAGGTACGGCTCGGCCCGCTCGGGCCCGCCGGCGAGAAGGAGCTCCCCGCCCGCGTTGTGCAGCGCGAACAACGCGTCGTCGCCGTTTCGCTCCCGTTCGTCGGGCTGGAGCTCGAGCCAGGCGGCGTAGTGCATCGCGCGCGCGACGCGCGATCCGCCGGCCTTCCCGTGGAGCATCCCGAGGTCCCAGTGGGCGCGGCGAAGCTCGCCGAACGGGTCCTCCTCATGATGCCGCCGCATGAACGCGAGGGCTCGTTCGAGGTAGTCGATCGCGAGCTCGAACCGGCCGTAGTGGTGCATGATGACGCTGTATGCCCGCAGCGCGCGAGACCACATCAGGCTCGACCTCTCCGCCGTCGCCTCCAACAGAACCAGCGCCTCGTACGCGATCGGCTCGGCCTCGCCGAGCCGGCCCGTGCGGAACCGATACTCCGCGCAGTTCAGCATCGTCTCCGCCACGTCGAGGGAGAGCTCGCCGCTCGACCGGCGCCGGCGATCGAGCGCGTCGTCGACGAGGGTGATCGCTTCCGCGAAGTTCCGCTGATCGGCCAGCGTGCGCGCGAGGAGTACCTGCTGCGTCAGCGTCTCCGGATGGTCCGGACCCATCACCGCGCGGCTTCTCGCCAGCACGTCCCGATAGAGCGTCTCGGCCTCGGCGACCCGTCCCTGCTTGTGTCGAAGCTGTGCGACGTTCCCACGCGTGATCAGCGTGTTGGGATGATCCGGGTCTCTTCGCAGGTGGAGCTCGAGGGCTCGTTCGAGCAGCGGGCCCGCCTCCTCGAAGCGGCCCCCGATCAGCAGGACGAACCCGAGGTTGTTCAGCGGCTCACACAGTCGTGGCGAGTCCGACCCGGCGACGCGCGTGATCCCGCCGACGGCGGCGCGGAACCACGTCTCCGCCTCGGCGAGCCGGTTCTGTGCCCGATAGACGCCGCCGATGTCGTTCTGCGCCGCGAACACCTCGACGTCCTCGTCGCCGCGGACGCGCCGCAGGATCTCGAACCGGCGCATGAGGACGGTGTGCGCAAGCTCGAGGCGGCCGGCGGTTTTGTGGATGACGGCGAGAACGTACAGCGTGTCGGTGTACCTCGGGTCTTCCTCGGCGAGACGCGCGCCGAAGATCTCGAGCGCGCGTTCCGCGTGTTCCAGCGCCGGGTCGAGCACGCCGAGGTGCGCGTAGACCCGTCCGATCGTCTGGTGAATCCGACCCGCGATCAAAGGACGCTCGCCGAACCGCTCCTCCACGCCGGCCGCGCTCCGGTCGACGACGTCGCGCACCGTTTGATCGCGTGAGCCGTGCCATGGATCGCCGGACGAGAGCATCTCGGTCAGGAAACCGGCGGTCACCTCCGCGTCGGCGAGCCCACGCTCCGCGTCCGCCTGCGCGCGCTCGGCAGCGGAGCGTTCGCGCTCGGCGTCGGCGCGTGCCACCTTGGCGTCCTCCAGCGAGCCGAGCGTGATGACGAGCGCGATCGAGAGCGCGACGAGCACCGCGGCCGTCGCCGCGACCGGGATCCGGTTGCGCTGCACGAACCGCGTCGCCCGGTAGATGACGGTGTCGCGCTGCGCCCGGACCGGGCGGCCGTCCACGAACCGTCGCAGGTCCTCGGCGAAGTCATGCACGCTCGCGTAGCGCCGCGATGGATCGACGCGAAGCGCCATCATGACGATTCGATCGAGGTCGCCCCGCAGGGTCCGGCCCAGCGCCTTCGAGGTCGTCCGTCGGCGACGTGCGCACTCGACGGCGTCGTAGTCCGTCTGGCGCGACGCCGCGCCGCCGTCGACGGCGTAGCTCGGCGGCGCCGGCGGCTCATCGTTCACCAACCGTTCCATCTCCGCCGGCGACAGCGACGAAAGGTCGTGTGGAAGGCGCCCCGTCAGGAGCTCGTACAGCACGACGGCAAGCGAATACTGATCGCTCGGCGGCCGGATCGTCGCCCGCCGGAACTGCTCCGGGCTCGCGTACGACGGGGTCATGTAGCCGAGCGAGTCGGTGGTCAGGGTGAGATCGCCCCCCAGCTTCTCCGGACTCAGGACTCCGGCGAGCCCGAAGTCGAGCAGTTTGGGATCGCCGTCGGGCCCGACCAGGATGTTCCCCGGCTTGAGGTCGCGGTGAATGACTCCGTTCTTGTGGGCGTGCTCCACCGCGCCGCAGACCTTGACGAAGATGCCGATGCGCTCGCGCACGTCCAACTCCGCGGCGTCGCAGTAGCGGTCGATCGGCACGCCGTCGACGTACTCCATGACGAGGTACGGAACCCCGTCCGCGTCGGCGCCGGCGTCGATCAAGCGCGCGATGTTCGGATGGACGAGCGCGGCGAGGACGCGACGCTCGCGCCGGAAGCGGGACAGGACTTCTCCCGAGTCGAGGCCGGGGCGCACGCGCTTCACGGCCACTGTGCGGTCGAACGTGCCATCGATCCGCCGAGCGAGGAAGACCTCGCCCATTCCGCCCGCACCGATCGGCTCGCCGAGCTCGTACGCGCCGATCCGACGGGTACGCCCGGGGCTCTCGAGCACCTCGGAGTAGGCGGGGAACACCACGATCGGGTCGAGCGCGGCCTCCGACTCCTCGACCGCGATCAGACCCTCGATTTCGCGCAGCAGATCCGGATTGCCGTACGTCCGCTCACGAAGGAACGCGCGGCGCTCGTCGGCGGGGACATCGAGGGACTCCTCGAAGAGCTGCAGCACGCGACGCTGGCGATCCGGGTCGCGCTCAGTCATCCGCGAGCGCCTTCTGGAGCCACACGCGTGCCGACTTCCAGCGCCGCTCCGCCGTGCGGAGCTGCAGCCCGAAGTGCTCCGCGACGTCCGCCATGTCGACGCCCCCGAACAGCCTCATCTCGGCGATCTGCCCGAGCTGCTCGTCGATCTCCTCGAGCCGCTTCAACGCATCGTCGAGCACGAGGACGTCGTTCCCCGTCGCCGGCTCCGACGGCCCGGACTCGACGGACAGCGTGACGTCGCGCACCGCCCCGCCCCGCCGTTTCGCGCCCCGGCGACGCGCGTGGTCGACGAGCAGCGACCGCATCACCCGTGACGCCAGCGCGTAGAACTGCCGGCGGCTCTCCCAGTGGCCCGCTTCCGGCCGGATCAGCCGGATCCACGCGTCGTGCACGAGTTCGGTCGGGTTCAACGTGTGGTTCGCCCGCTCGTTCCCCAGGTGGCGTTGCGCGAGCTTGCGGAGCTCCGCGTGCAGGATCGGCGCGAACTCGTCACGCGCCCGCGCGTCGCCCTCGCACAGGCGTTTCAGAAGCTCCGTTGCGTCCGGTCCAGTGGCCATCCAAGGAGGATACCTCGCGAATGCCAACCGCGACGACGGAACGACGCCACCCCACGACCCTCCCTGCGCGCCGCGCCACGGCAGGCCGACCGGCGGGCCCCGATCCGCTTGGAATCTCGCAACTTACGGTCCGCGAGTCTGGGCGTCGTTCCGGACGACGCGAACAGGCGGAACGACGTGGTACGCGGGAGCGGGGACGAAGAGTTCTCCAGAGTGATACCGCGTGGAACGGGGACGGACGGTCGCCGTGTTCGGCCGAGGATGGGTGATGCGGTAGCACCACTTGCTCTTAGGAAGGGAGAGGAACTTGGCGCGCGAATACGACGGTGACCGGGGGCGACGCCCGCGCCGCGTGGCCGCGGCCACGAGTCTGGGCGTCGATTCCTGACGACGCGGACAGGAGGAGCGACGTGGTACGCGGGAGCGGGGACGAAGATCTCTCCAGAGTGATACCGCGTGGAACGGTGTCGCGCGGTCGCGGGCCGCGCGGCTCGATGCCAGGAAAGTCGAGGTTGTTCGACGCGGCGACTTGACCTTGGTTCGACCTGGGCTAATAGATGCCCTAATGCTGAACCGACCTTCGACGACCATGCGCAAGCGACCGGGGCCCAAGCCGAAGCGAGGGTCGGGGGTGTCGCATCACGCGCGGGAGGCGATCGACGGGCGGACTATC